>MWOR01000001.1 GCA_002025865.1 Prochlorococcus sp. HOT208_60m_813I02
TACTAATTGTCCTGGCATATGACAAGTTACCTCACCACCTCTATCAATCTTAAAAACATCATATTTAGCATCATTTAGAGAAAATAATAAATTATCGTAATTAGATCCTCTCCCCAATGTATAACAGAGTTGATGCTCCCCTATCCAAATAAAATCAGGGTTAGAATTATCTAAAATCAATGCCTCCTGATATTCTTTTTGTAATTTATAAACATCATTAAAAGAAGAAATATTATCAGGTTGTTTAATTATTGCTGTTCTATTATCCATATTTAAGTAGATTTAGAAAGTAAGTAAATATTTTTAGATTTGTTATGAAAATTTTAATCCATGGAAAGAATCTTGAGCTCACTGGAGCATTAAAAGAATATACTGAGGCAAAGATAGAAAAAGCAACACATCACTATAAGGATATCGTTAAAGAAGCT
>MWOR01000010.1 GCA_002025865.1 Prochlorococcus sp. HOT208_60m_813I02
TGGAGGAGGTACGGCAGGATGTATGGCTGCTGTCAAGGCTAAGCAAAAATCGCCAGATTCATCTGTACTTGTTTTAGAGAAAGCTAATATCAGAAGAAGTGGGGCAATTGCTATGGGAATGGATGGTGTTAATACTGCTGTTATCCCTGGAAATTCGACCCCCGAACAATATGTCAGAGAAATAACAATAGCTAATGATGGAATTTTAGATCAGTCAGCAGTCCACAAAACTGGACTTTTAGGTTTTGATGTTATCCAAGAACTTGAAGAATGGGGAGTAAAATTTCAAAAAGATAATGAGGGTAAATACGATTTAAAACAAGTTCATAGAGTTGGTAAATATGTTTTACCCATGCCAGAAGGGAAGGATTTGAAGAAAATATTATCTCGACAAGTTAAACGGAATAAAATTAAAGTAATTAATAGGGTTATGGCAACGAGTGTCTTAACTCAGAATGGCAGAGCGATAGGGATTACTGGATTAGATGTTAGGAGTGGCGACATGTACGTCATAAAATCAAAAGCAATTTTATTATGCACTGGGGCGTGCGGAAGATTAGGTTTACCTGCTTCAGGATATTTATATGGAACTTACGAAAATCCTACTAATGCGGGTGATGGATATTC
>MWOR01000100.1 GCA_002025865.1 Prochlorococcus sp. HOT208_60m_813I02
TTCAAGCAATAAAAGGGAGTGAATTAGAGAGTGGTTCTCAAGAAGACAAAGTTGAAGATTTTTTAGGGATTGAGACACTTAACTCAGAATCTTTGACATATATTACAATTCCCAGAACAGTTTATGTTGGACAATGCCCAGGGGAAAGAAATGGAAAAACAGATGGCTATTTTGTTGATTACAATACCCCGTTGCTCCAAATTTAGTTGTTAAATTAGAAAACTATGCAAGGGGATTATCACCCCAAAAACCTCCTTACACTGTAAGAGATTATGATCAAGGCAGAGCTTCAGAAAAGATTAAATTCAAATTTGGAACTGAACATAATAAAGTAAATTTTATAGTTAGAGAAGGATTGAATCCAATTAAATACCAGATTATAGATGAAACTAATCGGAGAGAAAGAGTTATATTAAAATCAGGAATGTTTATGTTAAAAGTTGGAGTAGATCAAACTGTTTATAAAAGAAATATGGAATATTCGGATGGGAGTTATTATTGCCCACTTTGGTAGAGGTTTAATAATATTCTGAATTTATAATATTTTCGATTCTTTTTTCTTCATTTAATTTTTCTATTTCGCTTCTTTTATATTTTTTATAGTTAAAGATATCTTCTCTTGTTCTATATTCATGCCTACCAAGAACCCTGCAGTTATTAATTGTCAAATACAAGTTTCCTAGGTCTTTTGAGAGTTGCAATGGACCTTTTACTGCAATTGGACCATTTATTTTCAAATCAACAATATTAAGGTGATCTCTTGGTGAGTAAAGACATCTCAATCTTTGTTCACCAGTTTTTACGACAATTTGGGTATTGTCGGAGTCGATTAACTCAACATTTCCCACAACTTGGAAAACATTCCCATTGTATCTATCCCATGCTGCTATTTCATTACTTCTAAATAAATCAAAAATTGGTTTGAGAGACATCAAAATCTCTGATGCAGTAGAGGTTCCTATGTTTAAAAAACTTAAAAAGATTGCTCCTAAA
>MWOR01000101.1 GCA_002025865.1 Prochlorococcus sp. HOT208_60m_813I02
TTGGTAATGTTTATGTTAAAAATTTAGAGTCTGAGGGAATTGCAATTGAAGAAACATCTGGAGATGAATTGACAATATTTACTAATACAGGAATTTTTGAATTTAAATCTCAAAATAAAAACAGAGTAAAAACAAAAATTAAATTCTAAATAAAGAGTTGATATATAATTGAAAAATTTAAATTTCTAGCTGAGCTCTTGATGTCGATATTTAAATAACAATTGTTTATATCAAAATAATTTGATGTATAAATCTTTCAATATTTAAATTACTTTTAGGCTATAAATTATATTTTTTTTTAACTGACTAATTTCTCATTACATAATGGGCATTTTCAAAAAAATTTTAATTTTTTCTTCTGCAATTTCATTAATACTTTCTCCATCTGCGATGGCTTCAAAAAGATTGAGTGGAGCTGGTGCATCATTTCCTTCGAAAATTTATACCAGGTGGTTTTTTGACTTAGCTAAATCTGGAGGCCCTAGAGTTAATTATCAAGCAGTAGGTTCTGGATCTGGAAGAAAAGCTTTTATAGACGAAACTGTAAATTTTGGTGCATCAGATGATCCTATGAAAGATTCTGATATAGAGAAAGTTACTAGA
>MWOR01000102.1 GCA_002025865.1 Prochlorococcus sp. HOT208_60m_813I02
AATTATTATTGGAGGCTTAACTGATTATTTTGATGGGTTAATAGCAAGGAAATTTAATCTTAAAACCAGATTAGGAGCTATTCTTGATCCCTTAAGCGATAAAGTATTTTATTTAATTCCTTTGACCTTCCTTTGTAAAAATAATTTTATACCCTTCTGGTCATTGTCATTAATTTTATTTAGAGAATTAATTATCTCAAGTCTAAGGAACTCTACAAAAGACGGTTTACCAGCATCAATGTTAGGAAAATATAAAACATTTTTCTTTTTTATTTCAGTAATTACCTTCTTTACACCATTAAAAATTAGCTTTTTGAATAATTTAGCTTTAATTTTTTATTGGTTAGGATTCATCCTGACTTTTGTAACTTTATTAGGCTATTTAAGAATTAAAAAGAATATTATCTGAATTTTCATCAAACTCCGCACTCTTTTTATTATTAAAATCATTCACAAAACTATCCTTTAGACCATTAAATAAATCAAAAGTTGGCTCCCACTCTAAATCACGTTTTATCTTAGAGATATCAGTCTGATAATGATTTAATCTAATTGGAAATCCCTTTCGAGACTTAGGATCTAATTTTTGATAATCAAATGTTCTTAAGGAAATCTCATTTCGGCTTAATCCAAGAACATTCGCACAGGAATAAATTAAACCCTTGATTGTAACTCCTTTTTCACCTGAACAATTGTAAATATTATTTTTGGAATCTTCAAAATTTATGCACCTAATCATTACATCAGTTAGATCCGAAACATGGCCTAGCTGAGTAATTAAAGAACCGTCCCCAGGAATTGGTATAGATTTTTTAGTAAATAACCTTTCAAAAAACCAATTTTCAATTTTATTATAATTTCCTGGTCCATAAATATAAGTAGGTCTAAAACTTGTAAAGGGAATTTTTTGGTTTTTTAACCAATTTTCTGTCTCAAACTTTCCTTTATGCCGACTTTCTGGATCAA
>MWOR01000103.1 GCA_002025865.1 Prochlorococcus sp. HOT208_60m_813I02
AAAACAATTTTCTTTAAATTGAAATCAATATCCTTTACTTCTTCTTCTATAAAAGATACTTTCGCATTTTTTGCTAAAGATTTTATATCAATTAAACTTTCTTCTAATGTGATTGATTTTGAAATCACCGATGGGAACATCGCCGAATAAACCAAATGAGAATCTCTAGATATAATTGAAACAGGAATTTCTGGCATTAATTTCGGAAACATTAACCATTTCTTCAATAAAGAAACATTTGAGTGTCCTCCTCCAATTAGTACTAGATGATTAAAAGTCATTTACATCACTATGAATAAAGAACATTTATTACCAATTGAAAAATCAAGATTAGGAGTGATTGGTGGAAGCGGATTTTATTCAATGGATCAAATAGAGTACTTAAGAGAAATAGAAATCAATACTCCCTATGGTAAACCTTCTGATTCAATAAAAGTATATAATCTTGGGAACCTAGAGATAGCATTCATCCCTAGACATGGCAGAACACATAGTTTAAATCCTTCTGAAATCCCTTACAAAGCTAATATTTGGGCTCTAAGATCAATAGGAGTCAGATGGATTATTGCTCCATCAGCAGTTGGTTCATTACAAGAACAGATAAGGCCACTTGATATAGTGGTTCCAGATCAATTTATAGACCGGACAAAAAATAGACCTGCAACCTTCTTTAACGAGGGAGCCGTTGCTCAC
>MWOR01000104.1 GCA_002025865.1 Prochlorococcus sp. HOT208_60m_813I02
TATTGTTATTTGAAGATTCTTTCAGCACTTATATAAAAAAATTAAATCCAATATTAAATTAATAACTCAATTTATTTTGATAAGCAATAAATTTAATATTAATTATTTATTTACTTTTTTTGATTTGGCAAGTCTCTCCAAAACAGCGCCATTATATAAATGAATAAAGATATAGAACAAATATAAAGTAAAGAATTTAGATGCATTTTTATTTATAAAAGTAATAACAAAGAGGGCCTTTCATAAAAATGGGATTTCAACAGATTGGTAATTTTTTGATTTGGCAATCAAACAAATTCTAGTATTTATTTAAGTTTTTTATGCTTTTCCCAAACTTTGAGAAGGAAAATTTTTTAAATTTTTGGAATATATCTATTTATTTAGTAAAACTTGTAAATCTAAGAGTTTTATAAATATATTCAAATTCTACATTTTTAAATGTTTATTGTATTTCACGATCTATCCTTATTAATTTCTGTTAAAGCTTTTCTTCCTTCCTTA
>MWOR01000105.1 GCA_002025865.1 Prochlorococcus sp. HOT208_60m_813I02
CGTACCGGAAGGTGCGGCTGGATCACCTCCTAACAGGGAGACAACAAAATGTTTAATATTATTATTTTGTCACCTTAGGTCGATCGGTATCTCACATTCTTAATTTATTAAGAATTTCATTTCCTAAGTTTTTCTAGGTCACACCCATTATTTTTCCTGGGCCATTAGCTCAGGTGGTTAGAGCGCACCCCTGATAAGGGTGAGGTCCCTGGTTCAAGTCCAGGATGGCCCATATCTCTATGTTGGGGGTATAGCTCAGTTGGTAGAGCGCCTGCTTTGCAAGCAGGATGTCAGCGGTTCGAGTCCGCTTACCTCCACTGATTACCACCTCTTCCATAACCGGTAGAAAGGAAATGTTTTGAGTTGTGATCATTTTTCTGAACGAATCTAGCTTCCTAATGAAATCATTAAGATGCTGGACTCATTGAACTAATTTCATTGTTTTCAGAGAACCTTGACAACTG
>MWOR01000106.1 GCA_002025865.1 Prochlorococcus sp. HOT208_60m_813I02
ATAAATGAAATTTCCATAGAAGGGAATTATCAATATGGGGAAGATAAATCACCAATAAATTATTATGAATATTATTGTGTTTTGAAAGATGGAACAATTTTGAACTTTTATAAAAGCAAAAGCGAAGCATTTGAATCAAAACAAAAGTTTAAGAAAGGAAACTTATATGAAACAAAATTAATTGATGGGAAAAGGTTTGAATATTCTATAGAGAATAATAATTTAATAGAGTATTATTGCAGTGGCTATTCAGAATGTATTGGAGAAATTCAAAGGAAAATACTTGGAAAAAAAATTTAAATATTCATAAATTTACATATTCACAAGAAAATATTAAGATTATTACCAATCCTCCTCAAAAAGTTTTGAAAAGAGTAATTTTCACTAAAAATATTTTTTTATTTGTTCTAACTTTAGTTGCTCTCTCTCAAACTGCTTTGGTTCAAGCAATAAAAG
>MWOR01000107.1 GCA_002025865.1 Prochlorococcus sp. HOT208_60m_813I02
TAGATGGTGTTTTTGATAGTTGGTACGTTTTAGGAAGGTTAGGTGGATTTAATTCTGAAAATTTGCAAACTCATGAAGAGGGTTCCGATCTAAGTTGGATGTCCTATGATAATGACCAAAAAAACGCATCTCTTCCAGCCTTAATGCATAATTTAGGAATTATGGAATATCAAAACCTGTGGGGAAGATGTTGGGTCGATTTTGGAACTTCAGACTCCATTTCAATAGATATATTAATTAATTCTTTAAATGAGATATCAAATAATTATGTAAAAATTGAAGAATTAATTATTGGGGGTGAAAATAATGATTGGGCAATTGAAGAACATGAAGATTTAGTTTTCAAAGATTAAATGTTTTAGATGGAAGACTTAACAAGATTAATTATTTCCCCTGAAAGAATTGAAAATATTAAGAATAATAATTTAGAACTTTCTAAAGAAGAGGATCATTATATTAATAAAGTAATGAGGATAAAAAATGGTAAAGAAGTATTTATAGCTAACGGAGAGGGTTCATTATGGAAAGCTACAAAAGTTAAAAATGATTGTTTAGAAATAATTCAATTAAAAAAACCTTACTTATTTCAAAAACAAGAAATTTACTTATTGGGCATAGCTGTTGTTATACCAAAAAGTGGTTTTGAGGATATTTTA
>MWOR01000108.1 GCA_002025865.1 Prochlorococcus sp. HOT208_60m_813I02
CGGCTTAAATTCGCTTATCTGATTCTTTCTGTTAATTATATTTATTAGCTCTTTTTCACCAGCTCTATATTGTTTATCTTTTCTAGTTCCTATCTCTCTTTGGAGTATAGGGTTTATATTCATTTTTACTTCTATGTCTGGAATGATTCCAGATTTGTTTATATCAGTGCCGTTCGGAGTTAAATACTTAGCGACTGTAACAGTTAGACCTGAACCATCAACTAAAGTTCTCATGGATTGAACTAGACCTTTACCAAAAGTTCTCTTCCCAACTAATTTTCCTCTTTTGTTATCTTTTATTGCACCAGAAACTATTTCACTAGCACTAGCAGAACCCTCATTAACCAAAACAACTAAAGGCTTTTTTGTTAGAGCTTGACCGTTTCCTTTTTTCGTTTCTTTTAAACC
>MWOR01000109.1 GCA_002025865.1 Prochlorococcus sp. HOT208_60m_813I02
ATGAATATATTAAGCTCAGATGATTTAGAATTAATAATTAATTTAACTTTAAAAGTTAATAAAATCCTTAAAAGTTTTTTTAAAAATATTCAACTTCAACTTGTGGATTTCAAATTGGAATTTGGTTATGATTTTAAAAATAATATTCTTCTAGGAGATGAAATTAGTCCTGATAATTGTAGATTGTGGGATCTAAACCAAAAAAATGATAGAATTGTAAGCCTAGATAAAGATAGATTTAGGAATGATTTAGGTGGTTTAATTGAAGCTTATAGTGAAATTAACCGAAGAATTAACAATTATCTTAGGCCTAACTGAATAAATGATGACTTATTAATCTTAATCAAAAATACTATGCAAAAACATTTTTTAAAATTTGGAAAGGTTTTCACAAATGTTGCCTGCACTCCATTGATTTTGATATCAAATAATTCAGAACTGACTGCTAAGTATTTGCCAATTGACTATGATCAATCAATAGAAAACTTAGAAATAGCAAACACTAATAATGTTTTTTTTCGAGTTAATGATTTAAAAAAAGAAAAGAAATTTCTTCTTGCTGAAAATAATAATGAAATTAATGAAGAAAGTGTTGTCATCTCAGAAATAATTATCGAAGGTTGGGAAAATCATCCTGAGGGTAGAAAACTTGAATTGGCTGCATATGATTCCATGAGCATAAAGCCAGGAAGTTTTGTTGATAATCGAATTTTAAAGCAAGACCTCAACTCAATTTATGCTAGTGGTTGGTTTTCAGGAGTTAAAATAAAGTCTGAAGATGGCCCACTAGGTGTGAAGCTAATAGTAAATGTAGTGCCTAATCCAATTTTGAAAAAAGTTGAACTTACACCAAAAAAACTCTGTAATCTCTAATAAATATGTAGATGATATTTTTAATAATTTTTATGGTACAGCTCTTAACTTAAATGAATTTCAAAATAAGATAGAAATAATAAAAAAACGTTATGAAAAAGAGGGTTATTCTTTAGTTAGAATTAGTGGCCCCGATA
>MWOR01000011.1 GCA_002025865.1 Prochlorococcus sp. HOT208_60m_813I02
TGCTTCTGCTAATGCCTCTTTTTTTATAGAAGATTTTAAATCTTGCCTCCAACTGGGTAAGTTATTATTAGGCATTTAATTTAGGCAATATAAGACCACTTTTCTTTTTGTATTCTTCGAATGAATCATATTTTGAGAGCGATTTATCTTTTTTTATCATTCTTGGTAGAAAAACTATAGAGAAAAATATTGCAAGAATTACTAATGGAATGAAACTCATTGAAAGTATCGCGAATGATAGATAAATAAGTATTTCTCCAAGATAATTTGTATTTCTTATATTTTTGAAAAATCCTTCTTTAATTAGATCTTTTTTTAATTTAAGAGAAAAGTATTTTTGAGCATCACTAGCAAAGTGTAGAAAAACACCAATTATATTTATAGATACAGATGCAGCTATTACGATATTTGGAACAGATTTCTGAGATGAGATAAGAATGTAGGGAGCTACCCAGTAACTTCCAAGGAAAATAAAACCAGTAACTGAAGTTAAAAAATTGATTTTTTCTTTAAAATAAGGATCTGGGAATATCTTTTCTTTTAGAAGCCAAAGTAATCCATAAGTACCATGCAGAGCTAAATAAACGTAGGGAGCGATCGTAAAATTATCAAAAAAAATCATAAGAC
>MWOR01000110.1 GCA_002025865.1 Prochlorococcus sp. HOT208_60m_813I02
GTCTTATGATTTTTTTTGATGTTGATACTTGCAGAAGAAACAACACTACCTAAATATCCTGAACCCATTCCTAAAAGACCTCCAATTAAGGATTCACCGATGTTATTCAAACCAAGAAAGCTGAAAGTAGATAAATTTGTCATATTAGAAAAAGCTATTCCAGCTATAAAACCAAATGGCATTAGCCATCTACTCATTTCTTTTTGTCTAATCTTTCTATCAAGTTTAGGATTCAAGATTCTTATATCTTCAAAATTTTGAGATTTGAATAAGATATTTGCATTCGCATTTAGCAGTGCTGTTTCATCTGATGATATTTTCTTACTCATTGGTGGGATCAAAATAGCTTCAGAGAGCATTACTGATTTTTCTTTGAAAACTTCAAATAGTTGGATACATTTATCAATGTCTTCAAATATCACAATACTTTTAGTCAAATTTCATATCCTCAAATGTTTGTGTGTTATTCAAATTAATAAAATAAGATACATACACTATAGATTAAGTTAAAGTAAAAGATTAAAGAACCAATCTTAAATGACAAAAGTTCTAATTACAGATCCAATTGATCAAACAGGAATCGATATTCTTTCACAAGTTGCTCAGGTTGATCAGAAGATAGGGATCTCAGACTCTGAACTAGCTTCCATTATTAAAGATTATGATGCTTTAATGATTCGCTCTGGTACTCAAGTGACTGAAGAAATTATTAACTCTTCAAGTAAACTGAGAATTATTGGAAGAGCAGGCGTTGGAGTAGATAATGTAGATGTTAAGGCTGCTACGCAAAAAGGAGTTCTTGTTGTTAATTCTCCAGGAGGTAACACAATAGCTGCTGCTGAGCATACTATGGCTATGATGTTGGCTTTATCTAGACATATTCCAATTGCTAATAGTAGTACTTTGTTGGGTAAATGGGAAAGAAAAAAATTTGTTGGTAATGAGCTTTATAAGAAGAAATTAGGTGTAGTAGGTTTAGGGAAAATTGGTGCTCATGTAGCGAAAGTTGCTAATGCATTAGGAATGGAAGTTTACGGATATGATCCCTTTGTCTCAACTGAAAGAGCTCAACAAATCCAAGTTAAACTATCTGAACTGGAGGATTTATTCAAACGATCCGATTATGTAACTTTGCATTTGCCTCGCACACCAGAAACAGAGAATTTAGTTGATTTAGAAGTCCTTAAGAGTATGAAAAGTAGCGCAAAATTAATTAACTGTGCTCGAGGAGGCTTAATTGATGAAGAGGCATTAGCAGAAGCA
>MWOR01000111.1 GCA_002025865.1 Prochlorococcus sp. HOT208_60m_813I02
GGTAAGGTAACATCGATTCACCACTAATAATGGCAGTTTTTCTTAAACCTAAAAAAAATAAAATAAAATCAAAAAAACTCTTGAAAATAATTCTGGTTAACTAGCTTTTACAAAAGCGTCTGATCTTCCTTTTGAAGCCCAGAAAATACTATGAATCTTTTCTACATAACTCATGAGTTCTTCAGCTTGAGCTAAGTCAATATTAACTTTGCATGCACTGCATAACTTGGCAGCTTTCCAAATGATTTCATGTAAGTCTGGATAAGTTTCTAAGTGAACTGGTTTAAAGTAATCTGTCCATAAAATTAGAATTTCTTTTTTTGTTTCTTTTGCTTGCTCTTCTTTAACAGCAACATATCTAGAAAATGTATTACTGTATGCAGCCCACTCTGCTGAATTAGTGTTAGAAGGAGCTTCTAATGCAATAAGTTTTTTTGTCATTGATAAAACTGCTTCAGCCGCAACTCTCGTAGATGCTGGGTCGTAAACACCACAAGGACCGTCACAGTGAGCATGTACTGTCATTGTGGATTTTTTATTTAGACAAGAATTGATGAATTTACTTAACATTTCAAATATTTGATGTTGTATATATACTACTTGGAGATTAACTAAATTGAAAAGTCTTAGATATTTTTCTTACTTAATTTAATTGACTTTTAATAATTCAACTTCAAATATTAAAGTCGCATTGGCGGGTATTACATTTCCGGCACCTCTTGATCCGTATCCAAGTTCCGGAGGTATTGTTAATTTTCTTTTACCTCCAACCTTCNAACCTGCGACACCTTGGTCCCAACCTTTTATTACTCGTCCAGCACCCAAGGGAAAGCTGAATGGAGCTCTACCGATACTTGTGTCGAATTGGGTTCCGTCTTCT
>MWOR01000112.1 GCA_002025865.1 Prochlorococcus sp. HOT208_60m_813I02
GAGTCAGTAATGGCCTGACCTGAACGAATATTGATTTCAAGGGTTGCATCAAGATTTGATGAATCACTTTTGTTTACATCTACAATGGGCTTGATTTCATTAGATAACTCTCCCCAAAAATCATCTATATGTGTTTCTGAAGCTTTAGCCCAGTTGATATTACCTAAGAGAGTATTTATTTCGCCATTATGACCCAAAAATCTCATGGGTTGAGCTAGCGGCCATTTTGGAAGTGTATTAGTACTAAATCTCCGATGATAAACAGAAAATGAAACTTTAAAACTCTCTTCTTTTAGATCTTGATAAAACTCGGATAATATTTCAGAGCGAACCATACCTTTGTAAACAACTGTTTGAGAACTTAGTGAGGCAAAATAAAATTCACAATCACCAACATCGTTTTTGAAAGTTTCTCTTATTTTTTTCTCAATTCTTTTCCTTAATTGAAATAAAAGCCTTTCAACATCCTGATGATCTTTTTTATCTATATATAAAATCCACTGACAGATGAATGGAGCATTTGCTTTAGCTAAAGGACCTAAGATTTCATTATTAACAGGCACTTTTCTCCAAGATGTTTTGTTGACTTTTAATTTTTCTGCTTCTTGATCACATATTGATTTACATATTTCAATTTTTTCTTTTTTATTAGGCATAAAAACCATGCCTAAGCCTCTATTAAATTCTTGATTATTTTTTAGATTAATTTTCTCTTCTAGATATCCCCATGGAATTGAACATAATATGCCCGCTCCATCTCCTGAATCACTATCTCCTCCACAACCTCCTCTATGTTCCATGCAGTTAAGGCCTTTGAGGGACTGTTTTAGGATCCAATTGCTTTCTATACCTTCGACATTTGCTATGAAACCAACTCCACACGCATCTTTCTCCCCAATTATTCCATTT
>MWOR01000113.1 GCA_002025865.1 Prochlorococcus sp. HOT208_60m_813I02
GGTCAAATTTACACATGCTGGTGTTATAGGTCCTAAATTTGGAAGAAAAAATATAAAGGCTATGAAAGAAATAAATAATGAACAATTAGGGTGGTTAGAGATAACTTATTTAAGTAATAAGCTTAGAATCTGCAGAGGTGATAAAGGAACTTTATTTGTTTTAAGAAAAATTAATTCACCGACTTTATTCAAGAATTTTAAGGAATTTATTAAAATCTATTAAAAATATAAATTAATTCTTTATCCAAATAGACTTTAATACGAAATAAATTGGTAAATATTTAAAAGATTCTTTAGGTATTTCATAACTTAAGAATTTTAGTGCTTCTTCTAACCAGTAACCAACATCAAATCCTAAAAGAATATTTTCTACAGCAAACCAAAATTCTTTATCAAATATAATTCTGAAGTTTAAGTAAATATATTCCCAATGAAAGGTATTCCAATATTGGGTTAAAAATGAGGATAAAATAAGCCAAAGTGATATAAATAGAAAACTTTTAAGAAATTTATAAAATTTTTTCATATACCAGCAACTTTATTATTTAATTTCAAATATCCCTTATTATTATTTGGATCAAATTTTATTTCCATGAAATATTTTCAAAAAGATATAAAAATATTGAGTAAATAGAAAATTTCTCGGCATTAATAATCTATTCTTCTTTTTTTAGATTCTGTGCCTTTAGATTTTTATTCTTAAGAAAAAATCCTAAAAACAGAAAAGCAAAATATATAAGTAAACTTATGCCAAAAATTAAAACTATCTTTGAAATATCCATAAATTATTTTTTTTATAAATTACAGCATTTTTTTGCAAAGTTTTATAGATCGGAA
>MWOR01000114.1 GCA_002025865.1 Prochlorococcus sp. HOT208_60m_813I02
CAAAGCCGCCATTAACGGAGAAAGAGTTTCTATAGATAAAGTTTTTCTTGTGCCAATTTTTTGTAGTGACTTTAAATAGAAAGTATCACCTAAACCAATACCTATCATTCCAATAATTAATAGGATAAATATGTTTTTTAGTTCAGTTGTAGAACTTAGATTGAAAAAAGCAGGAATAAAAATTAAAAAAGCTATTATATTTTTTTATTAAATTAATATCTATTGATTTATATTTTTGAGTTTGCGAGCGCCAAATAAAGCACGCATATGTCCAAGATGTAGCAGCTCCAAAAGCAGAAAGGATTCCAATCAAAACGAATAATTTTTAAAAATTTTATTTTATAAACTGAGTAAATGCTAAAAAGAATACATAAATAAGTATCAAAATCCCCGGTAAGTACTGAATTAGTGATTTGAAATTATTTTTTTTCATATTTTCAAAAGATTCATTTTAAACAGTTTTTTTATTAGTAGGGTACAAACTCTCTAACTTCTTTCTTCTTTGAACTTTCGCATTAATTCTTTCTTCTTTTTCTTTTTTCTTGATCTCATCATTTATCTTATTTTGTCTATATCCAAACCAAAGTAGAACCCAAACAACAGAAGTTATTAGAAGAAGAGCAGTATATTGACCAGTCATAGGAAAACTGGCCTCAGAATATTTAACGTAAGAAAATAACAGGCTCATTTAATTAACTTAAAGCATAAAAATAACGATTGTGTTGATTTTTCTAGAAATTTAAAAATTAACTAACCTTAGCTATT
>MWOR01000115.1 GCA_002025865.1 Prochlorococcus sp. HOT208_60m_813I02
ATGAGAAGCATCTTCAGCTCGTTTGGCAAATTCAAATCCGTTTTTTAAACGCCATGCAAAAATCGGAGGAAGACCAGCATTTATTATTGCTTTGCAGGTTAGTTCGATATCATATTCAACTTCTCTAATTTTTACGTCATTAGTGATGTCGTTATAAACCACATAAGTAGCTTTAGTTCCTCCATGCCGTGGCTCTCCCACTGAACCTGCATTTACTATTCTTCGCATCGGCAAATTCATTTCTTTCTTTTGAATATCTTTCGAACCACTGTTTTTGACCTTTACGGCAATTGAACCATTTGCTAGTTCACGTATATAAGGTTGATGAGTATGTCCACAAAATAGAATCTCAGCTTTGGCATTTTCAACTCTCTCAAGAGCTGCGAATGCATCCATATCGGGCAGCAGGTATTCATGTTGACTATTAGGACTACCATGAACAAAAAGACATTTATCTTTACGAATTGAGTAGGGTAAATTAGCTAAAAAATCCTTATTTTCTTTTGTTAATTTTTCCGTAGTCCATTGATGAGCGAAATGACCTCTCCTTTCAGCGATCTGAGAAGGGTAACTACAATCGCAGGCATCTAATCCATCAGCTACATCTTCGTCCCAACAACCCTGACAAGTGGCAATTTTTTTATCTTTTATTAACTCAATAACCTCATTAGGTTGAGGACCATAACCTACTAAAT
>MWOR01000116.1 GCA_002025865.1 Prochlorococcus sp. HOT208_60m_813I02
CTTCAAAGAAAAGGAAGCTAAATTCTTAGATTCTTGGAGAAAAATAGTAAAAGAAACTGCATGGGAATATTGTGATAAGCATAATCTAAGGAGACCAAATAGATGCACAACAGTTCAGCCAGCTGGAACTAAAAGTCTCCTCACTGGAGCAGCTCCAGGATGGCATCCTCCAAAGGCTCAAAGATTCATAAGAAGAATAACTTTCAGGAAAAATGACCCAATCGCTTTAGCTTGCATGGATTATGGTTACTCAGTTGTTCCATCACAATCTGATAAAGATGAAAATGGTTGCTTGCTCGATAATCCATTTGATCCAAGATGTACAGAATGGTTAGTTGAAATCCCTACAGAAGTTAGTTGGGCAAATATAGACGGCGCAGACCAAATAGACATCAATAATTTTTCAGCATTAGCTCAATTTGATTTT
>MWOR01000117.1 GCA_002025865.1 Prochlorococcus sp. HOT208_60m_813I02
AATAGGTAGTTTGGCAAAAAAATATCCAGGAGCTAAAAAATGTCCAATCACCAAATAATTTATATATGACTATCATTGGAATTATTTCAACTTTTTTAGTTGTATATTTCTCAGCAAAATATTCCAGGGAATATTTTGAAAAATCTTAAGAATTCACTCTTTAATATTCCAATCTCTAATTGATGCAATTAAGATAAACCACAAAAGCCTTAATTTACCTAGTAAAGTTTTGTTGGCTTCTAATTCGATATATTTTGCCTGTCCACAAGGTGTTTTTATGAAGTTGAAAACCGCTTTTTTCGTCATAAGTCTCTCCAAAAAGTCCTGATAATGATTCTTATATTTTATAGCTGAGATTTTGATTTTTTTTACTTAAAAACCACATTTTTCATTGACTACTTTGTCGAATATTATTTTTTAAAATTTAAACTTTTTCTCCAGCTTTAAATCCTCTAAAGCATTTGAATCTAGGGAACCTAAGACTAAAAGCCACCGCATCCTTGGATTTAGT
>MWOR01000118.1 GCA_002025865.1 Prochlorococcus sp. HOT208_60m_813I02
ATCCTCCACCTTCATTATCGCCCCATCCATAAACTGAGCTATCTCCAATTACAACTAGCTGTTTTGGTAAACTAATCACTATAACCGGAAAAAATAATTACTTGATTGAACAAATTATTCTTACAAATCAAGTTAAACTGTTTTTGATTTTACCATTTATTAATTCGCCAACTATTGCAATGGAGCTATAAGCCATCAAAACTATTGTAACTTCTTGCCATGCGAAGGAACTTAGAGATTCTTGCAATTGCCAACCTAGACCAACACTTCCAATGACCCCAACAATTGCAGTTTCTCTAATAATGATGTCAGATCTATAAGCGCAATATGCTAAGTAACTTTTTGCTTGTTGAGAAAATAAACCTAAAAGCCAACTATTCTTTTTTGAGATTCCTAGACATTTCATTGCTAT
>MWOR01000119.1 GCA_002025865.1 Prochlorococcus sp. HOT208_60m_813I02
ATGATTTTACCCTTTATCGAAAACGTTAATAAATTCTCTAACCCATTTAGAAGACCAATAGCAATGTCTGTTTTCTTGTTCGGAACTTTGCTAACCATATATCTTGGAATTGGAGCATGTTTGCCAATTGATAAATCACTTACTCTTGGATTATTTTAGTCTTAAATATTAAACATATCTAAATCGTTATATTCATTTCTTAGGAAATGATTCATTAATAAAAACCCAACAATTGTCCAAGTTTGATACGTCCTTGATTGTTGTCCAACCCATGTACCTGTAGGTCCATCAAAATATTCTGCCCATTCTTGCTTAGGTAATTGATTAAGTTGACACCAATATGATTCCTTTATTAAAGATTTCATTTCTTCCATGAGAATTACATCATCAGAACCATGTTTTTTTTGATGCAATAGAACAGCTGCACCAAAAAACCAAAGTAAGCTTGGCCAATGACCACCGTTATGGTAGCTCCAAGGCCAATTCTTTGGATCCGATCCAGTTTTGTTTTGCCATTCTTCAACATCCATATGAGGATGACAAATCCTCATAGGCATCTGAGCGATCAAATGCTGTCTGTTATGTAAAACTAATCTAAATAAAGCTCTTTGCTCTTCAGGGGGCAGTACTCCGAACATACACGCCAAAGAATTCCCTAAACTGTAAAAACGAAAGTCTGGCCTTCCTGTCCTAATATTTCCTATTAAGTAACCACCTCTATTTTCTAACCAATCTTGTAGCCATGATGGAACTACTTGAGGTTGAACATTAAATCCATTGAAGTGTTGATCATCTCCATACTGCTCAGTTGGCCTCCTTCTTAAAACTTGCATTGTTTGGCTGGTAACCCAATAATGTTTTAAAAGAAAACTTCCTAA
>MWOR01000012.1 GCA_002025865.1 Prochlorococcus sp. HOT208_60m_813I02
CTATTACAAAGACTTCTTTTTGCCGAATTACCAATTAAATCTAATGGAGAGTTATTGGGACCTAAAGAAGTCTGGCTGAAAATATTATTTATTATTGAGACTTGGATCTCTGCTCAACTAGAGAGAGAATTATCTTCACTAAAAATGTTGAGAGAAATATATAGTTAAGATTTTCATAAATCATAAAAAAATTTAAAAATTATGATCATAGCGGCTCTTACTGTTAACTTTATAAATAGCTAAATCAATTAATGTGGTTCATATTGCCTGGTTGGGTAAAAAATCCCCTTTTTGCGGAAATGTAACTTATGGCAATTCAACTACTAAGGAATTGAAGGCCAGAGGGCATAAAATTAGTTTTATTCATTTCGACAATCCCTCCAGTTCAAATTCATCAAAACCATTATTTCTTGCAAATGATCCTGATGTAAGTCTCCCATATTTAATTAAATCTCAAGTTTATACAATACCCTCACCAAGAGCAGAAAAAGAGCTAAGACTATCATTGGAAAGATTAAAACCTGACATAGTACATGCAAGCCTAACTTTATCTCCTTTAGACTTTAGACTTCCAGAGCTGTGTAATGAAATTAATGTTCCTCTTATAGGAACATTTCATCCACCATTTGATGCAAAAAATAGAAATCTAACTGCGAGCACTCAACAATTAACCTATCAACTTTATGCTCCATCTTTAGCAAAGTTCGATAAAATAATTATTTTTTCTGAACCTCAAAAAAATGTTCTTGATAAATTAGGAGT
>MWOR01000120.1 GCA_002025865.1 Prochlorococcus sp. HOT208_60m_813I02
AAATATCTTCTTGATAATTAAAATTTTGGCAATATTCGTTACCTTTACTTTTAAAAAAATCTAATACAAAATTTATATTAGATACCATCGTCTCTTTGGTTTTACTTTGATAATCCAGTAAATACTGTGATCGAATACTGCAAAGGAATTGTAGAAAAAAATGATATTTTAACAATCGGTGAGAGTCCGCTAGCGATTATGCAAAATAGATATATTGCCCCTCAAAATTTAGAATATAGTTTATTTTCGAAAGCTTTATGTTATTTTTTTCACCCTACAAGCAGCCTCGCAACAGCTTGCGGCATGCAATTATTAATAAATAGAATTGGAGTCACAAGAATAACCTTTGCACTAATTGTTGGATTTCTCTTCAAATTAGTTGGTATTAAAGGTATGTTTTATAGGTTAACTGGTTCAGAATCGTCCCTCATTGATGATATAAGCGGTACAGTTACACCTTACGACAAAAGTATAGTTATGGGTCCTCTCAATGCGGATTTATTTTGTAAGGAGGTCTCGAACCTTTTAAATATAGATGTTGCTGTTGTCGATG
>MWOR01000121.1 GCA_002025865.1 Prochlorococcus sp. HOT208_60m_813I02
CCCGCAGCTAAAGCAGTTCTAAATAGATTACCCATATTCCCAGGATCTTGAATCCTGTCGAGAACAAGCACAAAATCATCTTTTATATTGAATTGATAATTAGGTATTGTTGAAATCTCTACTAAAGCTGCTATCCCATCTGGTTTAATTGTTGAAATCGCTGATGCCAAGACTTCCTCTGAGACAATATTTATTAATGATTGATGAAATTTTTTGCTTAGATTTTGATTCTTTCTTAGCCATTTTTCGGTAACTAAAATCTTAGAGGGATTATTTCCAGACTTCAGCAATTCTTCAATGAGATGTGTACCCTCTAAGCAAAAAAATTCTTGATCCTTTGGAGATGATCCTCTTTTAAATGATCTAAATCTTTTAACTAGATTATTGTTTTTACTAGTTATTATTGGAAAAGTATTTTCTATGAGTAATTTAAAAAATTTGTTATCAACTATATTTTAATTACATAAATATTTTGATCAATTATTTATTAAATTTTTATTTCCCAAGAAATCAAAAAAATACATTTTCACTTTTAATTAATATTCATGACTTTAGCTAGGGTGGACTTAATATTATTAGTTTGTCCTGATGAATCTAATAAATTAAGTCTTAATGATTTGCGGAAGCAAAACGAAGTCATATCTTAAATCGCAAAATTTAAAGATTCTTGGCCAAGGCAAGTTAAATGGAATAGTTGAAATAAGTGGTGCGAAGAATTCCGCCTTAGTTTTATTAGCCTCATCATTGCTAACTAATGAAAAAATAATTCTTGAAAATGTACCTTTTCTCACTGATATTGAAAAGATGGGGAACATCCTTAAGAATTTAGGAGTTAATTTAGTTCGTAAAAACAACCAACTAGAAATAGATCCAACAACTATTTCGATTAAAGAACTTCCATATGAACTTGTTAA
>MWOR01000122.1 GCA_002025865.1 Prochlorococcus sp. HOT208_60m_813I02
TGTAATAGAGCAACTTCAGATGCATTTATTTTTAGATTACTTTGAGGATCTTCAATTGACGAAAACCCTTCACTTGGCAAATAATAACAACTCCATTCCCAATTTCCTAAAGGCGGAATAATAGGTTCTCCAGTTTTACAGCAATGATGTATTGGTAAATTTATACCTCCAATGGCTAATAGATGGATTAGAGATTGAATACTCATTGAGAGCATTTTAATATCTTCTTCTTTAGATTCTTCATACAAATAAATCCTATCTAGATGCGCAAGAACACAAGTTAAATAGTTTTGTTGCTTAACATTATTACCTACTAATAAAAAAGTTAATTCAGTTATTGCTTGCGCGGCTGCAAGACATTCAATATTTTTCCCTAGACCAGAATAGCTTTTTAATATTTTAATTTGACGTACAGATTTAAGATTTCTTTTCCCAAAAATTTGCAGACTTAAATATGTTAATGGAGTAGCTGCGGCAAGACTACTTTTAGGACGTCTAGCACCAGGTACCGCTAATCGAACAATCCCCTGCTCATCAGTAAGAATAGTTATTAATCTATCATTCTCGCCTAATGGAGAAGCTTTAATACAGAGACCCTCTAGTCTGCACTCACCAGAACCAGACATTTAAAAATTTACTTCTTGGAAAATCTCACAAAAATTAGAAGTTCCAACGCAACTAATTCCATTATCAAACAAATCAATAACTTGTGTCAGTTTTTTTATACCACCTACAACTTTTATTTGATTTTGAGAGCCTGTTATTTTTAGTATTTCGGGGACATCATTAGATGTAAGAGGAGATCCAAACCCGTCCCCGAATTGAAAATTTTTTATTCCTAATTCCAAACATATTTCTATCGCATTAATAAAAACTTCTTCTTGTAG
>MWOR01000123.1 GCA_002025865.1 Prochlorococcus sp. HOT208_60m_813I02
ATTAAAGAAATTAAGTCTATATGGGGGATGTAATTGGTCTCCTGAAATTTTAGATAAAGTATCCAAAGAGATTTTAAAGACTGCAATTGCTCAGGGAGTTATTGAATGGAGTGGCCAGACTCTAATTGGCATAACAAAATTACATGGCCCAAATTGGCTTGTGTCTGGAACATTTCAGGCTGTCAGTGCTGCTTATCTAACAAGAATAGTATCCAGTTCTTTGGCTGATTTTATGGCAATAACAAAAGGAGTAGAAGAACCTGATTTGGATTTTATAAAGAAAAATTCTGAGAAAATTGTTGAAGAAGCTTTTGAAAAAGAAAAAATAAATTGGAAAGGATTTATTTCTGATCTTAGAAAACCACTTATGAAACTATCTTTTAATTCATAATGATGGGATGAATGTTAAATATGAAAAAAAATATTCTCTTTTTAAGTTTGATACTTCTGCTTTCTATTGCTTCAGGCTCATGTAAGAGAATATCAAATAAAAATGAAACTAAAGAAGTAATTTTGGCAAGTTTCACTGTTTTGGCGGATATAATTAGCAATGTCGCTAAAGATGATTTCATTGTTAGATCAATAACGAAACCTGGAGTCGAAGTTCATGGCTACCAACCAACTCCAAGCGATTTGGTAAATGCCTCTAATGCTTTTGTTTTTATTGATAATGATTTAATCCAATATTT
>MWOR01000124.1 GCA_002025865.1 Prochlorococcus sp. HOT208_60m_813I02
GAACCCTTTACAAGCACTGTTGAATTAGTAAATGGAAATATTGCTGAAGACTTAGCTTCATATTTATATCATTCAGAGCAAACTCCCTCAGCTGTATTTATTGGAGAAAAAATTCAAAATAAAAGTGTTATTTGTAGTGGTGGCTTATTAGCTCAAGTTCTACCTAAAAAAGATACTGACCCTCTACTTGTCTCACTACTTGAAGAAAGATGTAAAGAAATTAATTCTTTCAGCGAAGATCTATTTAAGTCAAAAGATAATCTTCTTTCGTTAATTAGAGATATATTTCCCGATATTGACGATAAATCTATCTCTGAAAAAGCTCGTTCCCAAGAAGTTAGTTTTAAATGCAAGTGTTCCAAACAAAGAAGTTTGAATGCAATGAAAATGCTTGATAAGAGCGAGTTGGAGGACATCCTCATGAAAGATGGAAAAGCAGAGTTAGTTTGTGAATTTTGTAAGAATAAATATCTTATAAATTATGAAGAAATTAAAT
>MWOR01000125.1 GCA_002025865.1 Prochlorococcus sp. HOT208_60m_813I02
TGTTGTAAAAACAGAAAAAAGTTTAGAAAACATAAAAAAAAATTATAAACATAATATAAACGTTTATAAATCAGGTTCTAAAGAGTCAAAAATAATTTGGGATTGTCAATATAAACTTCTTTCGATAAAACCCCAACAATTAAATGATATAAGTGAGACCCATCATTTAAAAAATAAGGACAATTTAATAGTTTCAATTCTTGCCGGGGTTTCAATAAATAGACTTACTCAAAAGTTTCCTAATCATAAATGTGTGAGGGTGGTTACAAATATTCCAATAACTATTGGAAAAGGTTTAACAGGGATTTCTTGGGGAGAAGAAATTACAGAAGATCAGAAACAATTTACAAAAAAATTATTTGAAAATACTAGTAAAATTTATGAATTTACTGAAGATTACCTTGATATATTTTTTAGCTTTAACTTCATCTGGTCCTGCAATTATTGCTTTAATCATAGAAGCATTA
>MWOR01000126.1 GCA_002025865.1 Prochlorococcus sp. HOT208_60m_813I02
CTTCCGATCTTAATCCATAGATCTTACTACAACCTTTTGCGATGATTCCTGCAATTATTAATGCAGCTGATGACCTTAAATCTGAGCCAACTAGATTCATCCCATATATTGTTTTAACACCTTTAATGTGAGCTACGTTCTTATTTAGTTTTATACGGGCGCCCATTTCATTAAGTAAATAAATATGATTCATTCTGTTTTCAAAAATTGTTTCAGTTATCTTTGATTCACCATTTGCGATTGTCATTAGAGCTGTAAATGGTGCCTGCAAATCAGTAGGAAAGCCTGGAAAAGGAGCTGTTTCAATATCTACTCCTTTAATCTCTTTACTCTTGATAGAAATCGAATTACCTTTAATGGTAATTTTACTCCCACTCTCTTGAAGCTTATTAGTAACAGCTTCAAGATGATGAGGGATTACTGGAGAAATTGTTATTGAAGAGGAAGTTGCAGCAGCAGCTATTAGAAAAGTTCCAGCTTCTATTCGGTCTGGAATTACTTTATGGGTACATCCGCCAAGCTTATTAACACCATCAATGATAATTATTTCTTTACC
>MWOR01000127.1 GCA_002025865.1 Prochlorococcus sp. HOT208_60m_813I02
ATGGAAACTATCAGGGCTGACCTAATTATTTAATTTTTGCAAAGCATCAATTTTTGATTCTTGGCTTTCAATTATGGTCATCAACCATCTAGAGGCTAGCCCTCTTGATATTGATCTATTTTTTAGAAATCTACATATGTAAATGTGTAGATTTTTTTCGTTTCTGGAGTTAAATTTTTCCTCAAAATCTAAGATATCCTCTTCTGATGTTCTTTTTCTTAGCTCGTCCACTAAGGCATGAGTTGAGGAATCATTAAATAGGTTCCCGATATTTAGGCTTAATGTCATCAATAATTTATGTCCCTAATAAAGAGGTAGCCATAAATTAAATTTTTAAAAAGTAATTAATACTTATTATTTACAAAAAATTTAAAACTTAATCTTTTGGTTTAGCCAGAGGGAGAAGGCATTTATCTGAATCACAACCTGCTGGTCCTGCTTCAGATAGTTCTCCAACGTCATATTTATTAAGAGCGTCAAAGAAATCGTTATTGACTTTCCTTTCTATTACCTTATTTTGTAATGATGTATATTCCTCTTTACTTATTGGTTCAAAAGGTAATCTCGGGAAAGTAGCGTTAGCACTA
>MWOR01000128.1 GCA_002025865.1 Prochlorococcus sp. HOT208_60m_813I02
CGCTCTTCCGATCTATCATCGATGACAATTCTAGATCTAAGACCAAATGATATTGCAGCGGCTTGGGCGAGAGGAGATCTTGATGCGGCTTGGTTTTGGGAGCCTAACTTAGATAAAACTGTAAAAAGAGGAGGTAACATTTTTATGACTTCTGGAATTATGGAAAAAAGAGGTTATCCGACTTGGGACGTTGGAGTTGTAATGAAGTCGTTCGCCAAAAAAATATCCAGAATATGTTGAGAAGTTTGTTAAAGCTGAATGCGCAGGTATTGATTTCTGGATCAATAATCCTGCAAAAACGGCAAAAATAATTGCTGAAGAATTATCTTTGGATTTGGAGGATGCCACTCGAATGATGAAAGGTACAGAAATGGTTCCTTGCAAAAAACAGCTAACTTCACAATATATGGGTACATCTGATGATATCGGAGGTTTTGCAGACACACTTGTTAAAACATCTAAGTTTCTTGTCTCCCAGAAACGTTTACCAAAACAACTTAAAAGGAAGGATTACGAAAAATTCCTTGATCCATCTTATTTAGAAAAAGTTGTGGATTAACTTTTAATTCATAAAAAAAAGAGGGGGTTAAAACCCTCTTTTTTTTTAATACTCCTT
>MWOR01000129.1 GCA_002025865.1 Prochlorococcus sp. HOT208_60m_813I02
AAAATTAAACTCATAATCAACTTTCTAAATCAATTGATGGAAATTTTGATTCTTCATTTGTCATTTCTGAAAAAAATTTATTGTATGGAATTTGCGAAATAAATAATAGAGATTATTTATTTTCTTTAAATTTAAAAAAAACTAAACAAGATATTCATCGAATAAAAAAATTTAATAATTTTGCCGGAGAATTATCTTCTAATAGATCTGCTAACTTACTTTCCTGGATAGAGTGGGATACTCCTTATATGCCCTGGGAAAAAAATGAGCTGTTTTTTGCTCAAATAGATCAAGATGATGAGATACAAAAAATAAAAAAATTCTCAAATAAGCTGATAAATTCCAAAAAAAACGTTTCTTTTTTTCAACCCTATTGGATAAGTGAAACACATTTGGTATGTTCTGAAGATAGTTCTGGATGGTGGAACTTATTGTTTTTAGATGTTAGTGAAATTGAGAATATTTTTATTAAGAAAAGAGTAGAGAGAAATTTTATTGAATATGGAGCACCACAATGGGTCACTGGAATAACATTTTTTTCAGGGAATAAAAAAAATTTATTTTGTGTAGCAAAAAAAGAAAATTGTTTAATAGTGGAACAATATAAAGATCT
>MWOR01000013.1 GCA_002025865.1 Prochlorococcus sp. HOT208_60m_813I02
CTTACGAAATCAAGCAGCTTACTTGTTGATCCAATAAAGTCTGAGAGAATTAGTAAATTTTGACTACATTCAGGATGAGCAATTATTTTTGATCCTGGATTTTGATATTTTAATTTTAGAAGTGCTTCTTCACTAAATGATTCATGAACAATGCAGCTGCCAGGCCATAATTTAAGATCTTTTCCTGAATTTTTCTGTACCCATCTCCCAAGGTTCTGATCTGGCGCAAATATTATCTTTTTATCTTCAGGTATCTTTTTAATTAATGAGACTGCATTACTGCTTGTACATATCAGATCACTTTGAGCTTTTACTTCCGCAGTGCAATTTATATAACTTACGACATAGTGATCTGGATTTTCTTCCCTGAATTTTTGAAATTTATCTGAAGGACAATCGTCC
>MWOR01000130.1 GCA_002025865.1 Prochlorococcus sp. HOT208_60m_813I02
TAACTCAAAATGGTTATAAGCTATTTATGGGAAAATCAATAATGGTATTTTATTGATAATTGATTACGCTAAAGAAGCTAAAAAATACTATAACTCTAGGAATTCTGATGGGATGATAGTTTCGTATGAAAATCAAAAAATGAAGAATAATGTCCTAGATTCTCCTGGAAATTGCGATTTAACATCTCATGTGTGCATAGAAACTTTAATTAATGATGCTGAGACTCTTGGATTTAATACTGATGGAATAATTAAACAAGGCGAGGCTTTGTTGGCGCTTGGATTGGCAGAGAGACTTTATGGGATTCAGAAAGAATTTAAGGAGAATTTATCAAATGCTCTTTTAAGAAGAGAGGCATTACTTAGACTCGTAGATCCTGTTTGTTTAGGTGATTTTAAGTGGT
>MWOR01000131.1 GCA_002025865.1 Prochlorococcus sp. HOT208_60m_813I02
AACAGGGGAGATTGAAGAAATACAACTTAAAGCAACTGATAGCACATCTTATGTAAAAAGTTGGATGGAAGAACATGGAGATAATATTGTTGTCACTGATGAAGTCGCTGAGGAACTGGGATTAGAAGGAGTTGGTATAAGTAACGAAGAATTAGAGGTTAAAGTAGAGGATTTTATTGAAAAAGTTAAAGATGTAGAAGAGGAATCTCTTATCCCATTGCTTGGTAATATTGGCACAATTAGTCTTGCTATTTCGTTGGTTTTCTTAGTTAAAAAATGGATGAATGGCACAATCCAAAGAGAAGAATTTCTTAAAACTTCTGCATTAATAACAGGAAGAAAAGTTGTTAAGTTTTCGATAATTGCTGTAGCGCTATCAATTCCTGGAATTAACTTTGTTACTGCAGTTGGATTGGCAATGAGTTTAATTGTGCGCGGAAAGCGAACTTTTGATCAGATAAAAAAGAATTTCTAAAAAGATTGCCAT
>MWOR01000132.1 GCA_002025865.1 Prochlorococcus sp. HOT208_60m_813I02
ATTCATGAAGTAGGGGGGGGGCACCAATGGGGATAGATGAAGAAAATAGCGTAGTTGATAAATTTAATAGATTATGGAGATGCAAGAATGTACTTGTATTAGATGGAGCATGCTGGCCCACATCATCTTGGCAAAGCCCTACACTTACAATGATGGCCTTAAGTAGAAGAGCCTGTTTAAATATTAAAAAGACTTAGATGGTGTAAATAATTGATTTAAATAAATTTCTGAGACAGAATTATCTGTACAACCGTTTTGTACGAGAAAAGTAGCTAATGCTGAATTTATAAGCTTATATTGATCCCAAGTCGGATTACTTAATACAAAATCTTTCATAGTGTTATAAAGAGTTTCTGAAAGCTCTGTTTCTAATGAGACTTTATTTGAAGAGCACTCTACGAGTTTCTCATC
>MWOR01000133.1 GCA_002025865.1 Prochlorococcus sp. HOT208_60m_813I02
GGATGTATATCAATACTTGCCTCGTCTGATATTCAATCTCTTGATGGCCACTTAAGAAATCTCAATGAGTTGGAAGTAGTATTGGAAAGCCAAAAAGAATGGAATATTTTGCAAATTCCTTCGCAGAAGATATGGTTTATTAATTTTGGTCCTTACAACTTATCAAGAAAAGCTTTTGAACTAGGAATTAAAACATCCACTTTGATATTTACCGTTATTCATAGTGTAAATTTGATGCTTTTAACCACATTGCAGGAAGACATTGTATGGGGATTAAGTTGGTTTATGTATCCATTAAGAAAGATTGGATTGCCAACTAATAAGTGGCTTTTTCAGTTGTTAATTGCATTACGTTTTATTCCTCTAGTGCAGGAAGAACTTCAAAATATCATTAAATCAGTTTCAGTTAGATCAATTAATTTTCGAAATTTAGGACTAAAGAAATCCTTTAATGTTTTATTAATCTTAGTTGAAAGGTT
>MWOR01000134.1 GCA_002025865.1 Prochlorococcus sp. HOT208_60m_813I02
TTAAATTAATTTGTTTTTGATATTTTTACAATATCTAAGTTAATATAATTTTGAAAAAATAAATTTTTTACTTAAAATTATATTAATTGAAACAATTTCTTAAAATAAGGAAAAATTTTATGAGTCGAAATTTGAATTCAAATAATATTGAAAAGGATCATTTTAATGTGAAAACTGAAGATAGTAATTACAAAGATTTAATCGAAAAACTTAAAGAAATAAAATCAACTATTGCTTTATTGGAAAAAATAATATTTAAATAAATTTTATATTTTTGATAAAAACAAGTCCCAATAAAAACCTTTTTTCATTAAAAAGACAACCTCTAGTCTTACTTATTTTTTCTTCTGTTTCCTTTTTATTAATACTATTTAGGTTAATTTTTTTACAACTTTTAAATTATGAATCTTTTAAGAA
>MWOR01000135.1 GCA_002025865.1 Prochlorococcus sp. HOT208_60m_813I02
AGAAGGGACAAATGAAGAATTCATAAAAAGCATACTTGAAATTACAGATATTCCAGTAATAGCCTCAGGAGGTGTTGGTTCAATTTCTGATTTATTATCGTTAGTAAAATTTGAAAACTCTGGACTCTTTGGAGTAATTGTAGGTAAAGCTCTATATGAAAATAAATTCACGATAAACGAAGCAAATAATGTATTTTCATCAGAGAGATTAAATGACTTTGATTTAAACAGAAATTACTACGCTTAAAAGAGTATAAAAATTGATTTAAGGCTGGTGTTAGCAGTGATTGTTAGTTAATTTTGTATAAGAGATAAGAAATCTAGTCTTGGAATTAATTTCAAAAAAATCGATATTGATTATTGCTCCAAGCTTAATAGCAGAATCTTTATCGCTTAAGTTAACATCACTAGACCAAAATTTAGACATTAATTTTAATAATGGAACAGGTGATAAAACTCCGGATTTAGTTATATGGAATGTTCTTAATTTCCAATCAGAAGATCTTATAAGGTTAGAATTATTAAAATTAAGAGAAAGATATGATGAGTCAAAGTTTCTTATAATTCTCTCTGGCGAACTTGTTTATGAAGCAAATACCACTCCATCGTTAAATGCTGAAGGTTTTCTTTTAAATCCCAGTGCAGAAAAAGTTCTTGAATCTATTGATACCATTTTAAATGGAGGAAGGGTATTTGATATTGAAAAATAATTCCCGAATTCAATTAAACAAAAATAAGCCTCTATCCTTTAGTCAAAAAATTCTAACTTCAGGTCTTAAACAAATAGATTCTGAAATTAACTATATATTCAAATATGTAAACTCTGATTCAACACCAGAATTTTATAAATTCATTTTAAAAGGAAGATTAAGAGAACTTATTACTGCAAAATCTTTTCTAATTTTCTTATGGGGTAATTCACTAGAACTTTATACTGAGGCAGTTTACACTGAAAACAAAATTGATCTTGAAAATAAGAACACTGTATTCATTAAAGATAAAAACACAACAGAAATATGGAATTTAATTTTAGATAGACTAAAAGAAAGGTATAGCTCAACTAACTTACAGGTTGAATTTAATAATTCATCAATAATTCTCTCTGGGATAAAGAAAGAATTCATTTCACGACTAATTTGCAAAATGTTGAGTTCCTATCCTATTTATGTATCTTTATTTCATGTTTTTTGTATCTTTTGTGATTCTTTTAAATTTTTTATGTAATC
>MWOR01000136.1 GCA_002025865.1 Prochlorococcus sp. HOT208_60m_813I02
GTCAATAGTTTAGGAATGAATTTATTAAGGAAAAAGGATTACCCTCATGGAAAATTCACTTTGGCATTTGTTGGGTATGGCTCAGAAAAAGAAAACACAGTAATTGAATTAACTTATAACTGGGACAAAAAGTCTGAAGACTATGAGCTTGGAGATAAATATGGTCATATTGCGATTGGAGTAAAAGATATTCATCTAATTTGCCAAGGATTAGAAAATAATGGTTGCAAAATAACAACCAAACCTAAAACAATGAAAAACAGTACTACTGTCTTGGCTTTTGTTGAGGATCCTGATGGTTATAAAATTGAACTTATTGAAAGAGATTAAAAGCTCAGAAGTTTTTAATTAAATAAACAAATAACTAAAATTTAAAAAGATTGAATTATCAAATATATCGTTTTCAATTAGCTAAAAATACCTCTAAGATCACTTTGGATTGATTCTACAGTCTCAATTACTGTAAAAGATTATTTCTAAGACGAGGAATTATTAAAAATTAATTCTTAATTTTAAACAATCTGTAT
>MWOR01000137.1 GCA_002025865.1 Prochlorococcus sp. HOT208_60m_813I02
GAATATTTGATTAGAAGCTAAAGGTACAGAACTTTGCCTACTTAAGTTTTTCAATAACTTAGAGGCTGGTATCTGTTCTGGAAATATTGCCTTAACATTTTCTTCCTCTAGCATATTCAAAGTTGAACTAATGTTTTCAGGTCTTAAACTTGATGAATCGCCAAGGAAGTCTAGTAAACTAACTGTCTCAAAGCCGAATGCAGCACCATAATAATCCATAGCTTTGTGTTTTGAGACAAGCACCCTGTCTTGCTCAGGTATTGTTGAAACCTGGTCAACTATCCATTCATTTAGACCGCTGAGTAAAGATTCAGTTGAATCAATTTTTTCATTGATAGATTTTCTATCTTTTCTGTTAAAAATAGAGATATCCTTTTTTAAGTTTTTTGAGATTACTTTACTCATTTTTATAATGTTGGCTGGATCATGCCATACATGAGGGTCTAAACTTCCATGTCCATGATGATGGTGGTGATGATGTCCATCTCCCTCATCTGGAACTTGCGCGATAGGCTCTACATCATTGTTGGATACATCTTTAAAGAA
>MWOR01000138.1 GCA_002025865.1 Prochlorococcus sp. HOT208_60m_813I02
CACCACCAATTGAGGGGTGAATTCCAAGCGCTAATGCGAGAGCTAGTCCAGGCAACACACAATGAGAGATTAAATTAACTTGTAATAATCTCTTATGAGTGATTAATACAGTTCCCATAGCTGGGCATAAAATCCCAGAAAATATAGTTATTATTAATGGGACCAACCACCAGTTGTTATTAATAAAAGACATTATTCGAAAGATTCGGTATGATCAAAAATACGGGACAAAAAAAGATTTCGAAAACAATGGTAACCAAGTCTGACATTACCAAAAGACAAGAGCAACCTCTTGATGAACTGAATAATTGTGATGATGAATTGAGCGGACAGGAGTTGCATAGGCAGCTGATGGCTAAAGGTAAATCTATGGGGTTGACAACTGTTTATAGAAATCTGCAAATCTTGATAAAGCATGGCCTAATTCGTTCTAGACATCTCCCAAATGGAGAAGTTCTGTATACTCCTGTTGATAGAGATATTCACCATTTGACCTGCGTTCAATGCGGAGAGACTTCGAAAATGGAAGGTTG
>MWOR01000139.1 GCA_002025865.1 Prochlorococcus sp. HOT208_60m_813I02
ATAACGTAGGTAATAATTTTATGAATTGCTCAACTTGTAAATATAGATCAAATTTATTTGGCTTTGAAAAAGAAGTTGGAATGGTACAAGAAAGTCATCATGACCATGTAGAGGGCTTGGGTATCAGTTGTGATTTATGTGATCCTGAATGTAATGGTGCTTGTGAATTACAAAATCAAATACCAACTAATAACCAAGAAAAATCAAACTCAGGAGGAGGAGATTACTTGGAACATGACCATGTAAAGGCTCATCAAAATGAACATAATCACCATCACCATCACCATAGTATTTATCCAAACTCAAAACACCCTTTAGGGCCTGTCACGCTTCGCTTGCCTAATAAAGACTAAATCTTAAGAAAATCCGTTGAAAATCAATTAATCACCTGTCTCTTTCTCGACTTAGTCTTAATAGACTCAGTATATATAA
>MWOR01000014.1 GCA_002025865.1 Prochlorococcus sp. HOT208_60m_813I02
CTTCACCGTCAGCTCCGGCATCTGTAGCTACACAAGCAGTACCAGCAGACATTGCCTCTAAAAGTGATAATGATAAACCTTCTACTAAGCTTGGTAAGAAAAAAACTTCTGCTATTTGCATTATTGCTATCCTAGTTTCTAAATCTAATTCGGCCCCCCACCAAATTAATTTCTCCTTACCAAGGTTAGAAAAACTATTTTCAAGTGTAGGCTTCATTGGTCCATCCCCAACAATAACTAATTTGCAATTTTGAGTTTTTGTTTGGCGCCAAGAACGTAAAAGTGCCTCGATATTTTTCTCATTTGCAATCCTTCCCATATATAAAAAGATTCTTTCATTTCCAAGTTTGTTTTTTACCTGATCATATTTTTTACTTTTTTCGCAAAAAGGTTTCCAAATATTTTCATCAACGCCGTTTG
>MWOR01000140.1 GCA_002025865.1 Prochlorococcus sp. HOT208_60m_813I02
TAATGTAACTGCTGATCTGATAAGTCTTAAATCATGTTCTTGAAGAACTGCTTCAGCATTTTTTAGTATTTGTTCATTTTTATCTATTTTCTCAATTAGTTCAGGTTCATCTTTTTCGTTTATCTTAAACAGACTTACTGGAGTATCAACTGGCGTTAATAAAGCATATTCTTGGCCTTCAATACTTACTAATTGTTCAAGATAACAAAATAGCTCGATTCCATTTGAGTCATTTAATAGAAGAGTCTTTGCATCATAATTATCATTTGAATTGGCTTCTTTCATTTAAAAAATATCTGTACTTTTTAATACTAATATTTTATCTGACGTTTACCAGCTATTTCTTCTAATTCAGGACCCTCTTCGATCCATTGTTCAAGTATTATTTTTGCTGAAAAACTATCTATCAATCCTGATTTATCTTTTTTTATTCCG
>MWOR01000141.1 GCA_002025865.1 Prochlorococcus sp. HOT208_60m_813I02
ATAAAGAGAATTCCATTAAAAAATTAAGTCATACTTTTTTTTAAAGATGGATCAGCTGATTGTCCGTAAGAAAATTTTTCAACTTCAGCAACGTCTGGCGATGGTTCTTTTATTCCGCAAACATCCTTATACATTACTTCGTATTCAAGAGCTGATCTTTGCCAACTAAACTCTTGGCTCATGGCTCTTTTTTTGCAGTAATTCCCAACTATCTTTATGCCTAAAGGCTTCCCAGGACCTTACTAAAGAAGTATAGAAATCTATAGGTTCAAAACGATCAAAGCAAAACCCAGTACCTTTATTATTTTCCGGGTCATGAGGTAAAACTGTATCAACTAAACCTCCTACTCGCCTTACTATAGGGATAGAACCATACCTCATAGCAAGGAGTTGACTAATTCCACAAGGTTCAAATCTACTTGGCATTAAAAATG
>MWOR01000142.1 GCA_002025865.1 Prochlorococcus sp. HOT208_60m_813I02
AAAAAAAAAGAAAATTAATTTACATTTTAAAAAGATCTGAAAATTAATTAATTGCTTTGATACCAACTGTTTTGAAGAGAAATATCAATTTTGAGAATTTTTTAGTAGTCAGAGGATCCTGACGACAGGCCAAAAAGACACACAATTCCAAAAAAAAAAGAACATACTGATCCCAAACAAAAACGGAGAATTTAAAGTGGCTGATGGGATCATTAATAAAGATCAATTACTCTCACTAACCCTCAGACGATTACGTCAAGAAGCAAGTAAACTATCGGTTCCGCTTTACAGTCGCAAAACAAAAGCTGTTTTAGCTGATTTAATACTTAAATATCAAGAAAAATCTACAAAAAAAATATATACTACATCTCTTGTGTCAAAACCTGAAGAAACTTCTGAGTCGAATGCTTTAAAA
>MWOR01000143.1 GCA_002025865.1 Prochlorococcus sp. HOT208_60m_813I02
TGTCAATCAATCTTGCTATTAAAGTCGCTCTTTCAGGAGGGCGACCTTCTCTCCTCATGAAACCACCAGGAATTCTTCCAGCAGCGTATAGTTTCTCCTCGTAGTCACATATTAGAGGTAGAAAGTCTGAAGCATCTTTTTTTGCGGTTTTTGTTGCTGTAACTAATAGAGAGGTGTCACCGCACTCAATCATTACTGATCCATTTGCTTGAGGAGCATATAGTCCCGTAGTTAGTCGTATCTCTCGTCCGTCAAACGTGATCGACTTATTTTGTCCTTCCACTTTTTAAATTATTAATCTATACATAATTTATTCTTACATTTTATAGGGACATATTGAGTAAATTATTTAGATAAGCTATAAAAATTTTTAATTTGTTCCAAAAATGAATTTTATTTTGTCTAATTTTGCATCTTACGGTAGAAATTAAAGATACAAAAAACTTACTTTTTCTACCAACTTGATTTAACTACTCCAGGGAGCTCTCCATTATGAGCTCTTTGTCTCAACTGATTCCTGCAAAGACCAAAGTCTCTGTATACTCCTCTTGGTTTGCCAGTTGCCCAACACCTA
>MWOR01000144.1 GCA_002025865.1 Prochlorococcus sp. HOT208_60m_813I02
CAGTTGCGGTTGTATTTGTCCTTGTGATTGTACAGATTGTGAAGAATGTTCACCTTGTAAAGATCATTAATCCTATTAATCAAATCACATAAAAAATAAGTTTATTTTTTGGAAAAAATTCCCAAAAAAATGAACTATCAAATTATATTAAAGATTTTTTTTATATTTCAATTTAATATTTAATAACTTTAAAGACCAAGTTCCGTTAGACCAGGAAAATCTTCTGGTCGTGGACCTTCTCCCCATGTAAAAAGACAATCTTTTTTGTTTATAGAAATATCGTTTATACTTGCCTCTCTTCTACTCATTAAACCAGTTTCAGAAAATTCCCAATTTTCGTTGCCATGTGCTCGAAAATATTTATATTCTTCGTCATGCCATTCATATTGAAATCGAACAGAAATTCGATTTGAATCATATGCCCATAAT
>MWOR01000145.1 GCA_002025865.1 Prochlorococcus sp. HOT208_60m_813I02
AGAGGCAAGAAGATTATATGAAAATTTATTAGAGAAACTTCAAGAAGATGATATTGAGATTATTACGATAGATTTCTCGATGTTTTTGGAGGCAGGAAGAATGTTATTCGATGGCCCTTGGGTAGCAGAAAGATACTCCTCTCTGTATAAGTTTCTTATAAAAAATAAAAATGCTGTTTTAGATACAACCTTAAAAATTTTAGAAAATGGTCAAAAGTGGAGTGGTAAGGATGTTTTTGAAGCTCTAGAGAGAGTTAAAGAAATAAAACATTTTTTAGAATCGGAACTAGGTTTTAATGAATTTCTAATGACACCTACAGTAGGTTTATTGTGTAAAATTTCTGATCTTAAAAAAGATCCTAGCGGTATAAATAGCAACTTAGGATACTATTCATATTTTGCAAATATTTTAGATTTAA
>MWOR01000146.1 GCA_002025865.1 Prochlorococcus sp. HOT208_60m_813I02
AACTAAAAAATCATTTTCATTAGTAAGAACTTCGAGCTTAGATTTTTTAAACTCTTTTTTTATTTCGGGATTTAAATTCTTATTTGTCTCTTTCAGATTCATAAGATTTATTCTTTAGATTATTTAAAGACATTAAAGATCCTAGTGATCCCAAAAAAAAATTGTGGATAGTTTTCTCTTAAAAGAAGATAATATTTTATTTTGCACATAGAAATTCAAATTTAATCAACATATTGTGGAAAACCCTGTTGAAAAACGCTTAAAAAGTGGATAACTCTTCGGGAGCATTACCAAAACAAGCTTTTCTAAAAAAAAATTTAAGTATTAATACTTCATCAAAAAAAATAAAATATAGTTTAAAAAGTATCATAATCTCTTGCTATATCAGTGGGATCATTACTTTTTAAAAA
>MWOR01000147.1 GCA_002025865.1 Prochlorococcus sp. HOT208_60m_813I02
AAAATACAGGGCGCAGACTTCACAAATGTTTTTTTGCCAAAAGATATTATTAGGAAATTTTGTGAGAGTGCCACTGGAACTAATCCAATTACAAATAGAGAAACTAGAGAAACTTTAGAGTGCGATTACATTTAAATTTATACAAATAAAAGTTCTTTTTTAATCTTTCTTTGTTTATAAAGTGATCTTCCAACAGGCCAACCTAAAGTAGATAAATGTTTCATTAAAGAACCTGAGTATTTGAAATAAAAATTGTCTGAATATTTGATGCCAAGTTCTTTTAGAGTGGTTACTAATAAACATAGATCTTTCTTTTTGCCTTTTTTCATGTCCAATAATATCAATGCTTCACTTGATAATTTTTTTTCTAGAACCTTATCATTTTCAGCAAAACCAACTTTAAGTGAATTCAATTCATCAGAATAAAGAGTATAAATTATTCCATCTTTGAATTTATCTTCAGAAGTATCTACATTAAATCTTGATGATATTAATGTTTTATATCCTTTAATGATTTTTCTGTTATTCATAATTATTTGATTTCATCCTGATCT
>MWOR01000148.1 GCA_002025865.1 Prochlorococcus sp. HOT208_60m_813I02
AAAAATACAATTGAATTTATAAATGAAGTTCATAAGAAATTAGATCTTCCTTTAACGAATAAAGAAGAATTAGAAAATAAATCAAAACTTCCTTGGTACTCAAAATCAGTTGACTCAAATTATCTAACTGGTAAAAGAGTTTTTATTTTTGGTGATGGAACACATGTAATTGCAGCAGCCAAAATTGCTAAGGAGGAATTGGGTTTTGAAGTAGTGGGTCTTGGAACATACAGCAGGGAGATGGCCAGGCAAGTAAGAGCTACTGCAAAAGATCTTAATGTAGAAGCTCTTATAACTAACAATTATCTAGAAGTGGAAGATGCCATGAGAAAGGCCGCCCCTGAACTAGTTTTAGGGACCCAAATGGAAAGGCATAGTGCAAAAAGACTCGGAATTCCATGCTCAGTAATTAGTACTCCAATGCATGTTCAAGATGTTCCTGCAAGATATAGTCCTCAAATGGGATGGGAAGGAGCAAATGTAATTTTTGATGACTGGGTACATCCCCTAATGATGGGCTTAGAAGAGCATCTTATTGATATGTTCAAACATGACTTTGAGTTTGTTGATGGTCATCAAAGCCATTTAGGACATACAGCGACAAACACAAATGACATTTTAAATTCTGACGAGAAAAAAGAAAAAAATAGTAAAGAAGGAATTATCTGGACTGAATCTGGTAGAGCTGAATTAACAAAAGTTCCATTTTTTGTAAGAGGTAAAGTTAAAACAAATACTGAAAAATACGCAATCTTAAGAGGAATTCCAGAGATAAGCGATGAAACTCTTTACGATGCTAAAGCATATTTCAGTTAATTTTTTACTAATAAAATATAATTAAGTCATGAGTATTTTCACTCATAATCTAATAGATTTAATCCTAAAAATTCAGTTATAAGCACATATTTCACACTTTTAATACAATTAAATACATATTTGTTTAGAAACATATTTCATGTGTATTTGCGCTGCAAGAATATAAATAATAATGTGTTTTAAGCTTTAAATGACAAGTACCATAAATAGACCTCTTGATGGAGAAGGAAGTGTTCAAGTAAAGCAAGATCCAAAAATAAATATTGAGGAAGGGGCTCTAGTTATTGCCGTCTATGGGAAGGGTGGCATCGGAAAATCAACTACATCATCAAACCTTTCTGCAGCATTCTCAAAATTAGGTAAAAAGGTTCTACAAATTGGATGTGATCCAAAGCACGATAGCACTTTCACTTTGACTCACAAAATGGTTCCTACAGTTATAGATATTCTCGAAGAGGTGGATTTTCATAGCGAAGAATTGAGGCCAACCGATTTTATGTTTGAAGGCTTTAATGGCGTAATGTGCGTTGAAAGTGGAGGCCCTCCTGCTGGAACAGGTTGCGGGGGGTATGTAACTGGTCAGACAGTTAAACTATTAAAAGAACATCACTTACTTGAAGATACTGATGTTGTTATTTTTGATGTCCTTGGAGACGTTGTTTGCGGGGGATTTGCAGCTCCTTTGCAACATGCAAATTATTGTCTAATTGTTACTGCTAATGACTTCGATTCAATATTCGCTATGAATAGAATAGTCTCTGCAATTAAAGCAAAAGCAAAAAATTATAAAGTCAGATTAGGTGGGGTAGTCGCAAATAGATCAAAAGATACAGACCAAATTGATAAATTCAATGAAAGAACAGGTTTAAAAACCATGGCTCATTTTAAAGATGTCGATGCCATCAGAAGATCAAGATTAAAAAAATGCACCATTTTTGAAATGGAACCAACTGAAGATGTTATTGAAGTTCAAAATGAATATTTATCTCTTGCCAAAAATATGCTTGAAAACGTAGAACCTCTAGAAGGCAATCCACTTAAAGATAGAGAAATTTTTGATTTACTAGGATTTGATTAGTCTTAATTAATCTAATCCAACTAATTGGCTAGTTAAATCAAAAGTTTGCTGAGAGGTCTTCGTATCAATTATTCTTTTTGACAACTTTTGAGAAAAAGCTTTTCTGCCAGTTTTTTGACGATTTCCCCAACTCCAATGGACTGATGGTTTAGCAAATTCTTTATAAGTTGCCACTTGAGCAACCCTCTCTCCTGCCAATCTTTGTGACACATATCCTTTTGTTATGAATTTTTGAAATATCGGGAAAAGAAATCTAAATAACCAAGGTGTATCCCTAAAAAGTTTTGTCTCAGCAACACATCCAGGATATAGAGAATTTACAATAATCTTCTCTTCAGAATATCTTTTTGATAATTCCTGAACGGTCACCATATTGCAAAGTTTACTATCCTTATAAGCCTTACCAGGTTTGAATTTCTTTCCATTCGCCATACTTATTGGAGATAAAAAACCATTTTTGAATCCAGATAAATCTCCCAAATCAGCTGGAGCAGGGATGGGGACCCTTCCTCCAAGTTCTGAATAATTAGCCGTAACAGTCCCTAATATTGTAATTCTTGGCTTGAATAAAGTTAATTTGCCATTTAAAACAATTTCTCTTTCAGAAGATAAAATATTTTCTATAAGTAGTTTTATCATAAGAAAATGCCCAAAATGATTTACTGCCATAGAGTTTTCAAACCCCTGAGGAGACCTTTCTGGTCTCTTTAGTCTGGGTTTATAAACTGCTGCATTACAGATAAGAGAATTTATTGGTTTTTTAAATCTTTCTAATATTTCATCGCAACCTTGTCTCACATCATCCAAGTTAGAAAGATCTATTTCTATAAAGTGAACATTTTTAACTTCCTCTTTTGTCAAGAATTCCTCAGCTATTTTTATAGCTCTTTTATTTGATCGATTAACCGCTATAACCTCCCACCCAAATCTTAAAAGAGGTTTTAGAGTATTTAATCCAACTCCAGAAGTTGTTCCTGTTATAAGGACTAAACCCTTAATGTTGTTACTCACTAGCAAAAATGATAATAGAAAAATGAAAAGTAGAATGATTCAAGATCACACTTATCAACGCCATATTACTCTGATAATGTCCCTAGAAATTATTTGATCCTGATCCTTCATAAATCTTTGCTCACCTTCAGAAGAGAATAAATCATCAAACTTATTTGTTAAAACATTAAATCTATATTTTTCGTATGAAAATGAGTCCTCAATTTCCTTTAATCTGTTTAATCTTACTTTGGAGCTGTAGCCAAGTTTAATCAAGCTTACTATTGCTAAAAGGGAAAAGCTAATTTTTATAATTAAAAATATCAAAGATACAAAATTATCCTCTTTCTGTTGTCTTTTTATAAATACAGACCCTAAATATTTTTTGTAAAAAATACTATTTTTATAAAAAGATTTTGACAAATTAAGTACTTGATATTTTTGCTGAATAAATCAATTCAGTCTTACTTTATTATTACCTTATAAAATTGTAATTTTCTAATAAACTTTAGTTCCTACCTAAACTAATTCCAAGTCTTAGTGCTAAAACTCCTGCATGCATAACAACTACGAGGCTTAATGCAATTAGATTTATTGTTTGAGTTGGCTCCATGGGAAAAAAAATATTTTCTATATTCTCCACCGAAAAGAGGAGATTTGAAACACTATTACAAAATGATGTTACGTAATTAACAAATTGAAAGAAAAAAATTATTGAAAATTATCATAAATAAACCTACAAAGTTAATTTTGGGAATAGAAAATCGGGCTCTAATTTTTTCGACAAATAATTTACCTGGATTTGATCAAATGGCTTTAGATTTAAATTCTTTAGATCAGACAATTTCGAATCCTGAAATAATTCTCACATTGAGGTTCTACTATTGGACTGGAGATTGGCTTTCAATAGGCTATCACCAAAAGGAAATTCCTCTTCATTGGAAAAATTTATTATCAAATGGGGAAATTAATATTGTTAGACGTCCCTCTGGAGGGGGTGCTGTCCTGCATTCAGGAGGCATAACATATGCATTAACATTTAAAAAAACTTACTATAAAGTCTTAAGTTATGAAATGGTTAATAATTGGCTAATTAAAAGTTTCAGAGAATTAGGTCTAAACTTACGATATGGAAATTCACGAAAATCAAGCATTAAAACAAATTGTTTTGGGACTTCATTAATTTCTGATTTAGTTGATCAGGATGGGTTTAAAAGAATAGGTAGTGCCCAACTTCGTAAAAAAGGTGCATTCCTTCAACATGGAGAGATTCAAACAAATCCTTCAAGAGAATTGTGGTTCAAATTATTCAAAGAAGAAGCTCCACCAAAAGTAAATTTAAAACAAACAAATGATGAAATAGTTCAACATTTGAGAAATTCTTTTCTTAAAAATAAACCAAATATAAATTTCAAAAATATTGCAATAGATAATTAAAAATAGAAATTTTTAATAACAAGAATTTTTAAAGATCTCCTTTCTGCTTCATTGAATTAATTATTCTTGGCAATTCAATTCCTAAGGGATAATGATTTTTAAAGTTTAATTTGTTAACAATCTCTGAAGGCAAATTAAAACCTAATTTATTCAATACAAAATTTCCTATTTTTGACCTATCAATTATACCCAAAGGGATATCTGCAGCATTGAGAACCAACAAAAAACCTTCATTTGTTTCTTCAAGTCTTTCTATAGTTCTCCATAATTTATCGTTATGAGATACAGTTTCAAAACTATCGATCGGTTTCTTAAAATCTCCAACAAAGTTCCGTTCCCATTTTTTTAAGGAAACAGTTTTTAAAATATTCTCATCAACAAAACCGGTCCATCTACCATTATTCGTAACAAAAAAATATTTATCCAATGCATCCTTTTTATTTTTTATTAATGTATTAAATTCTGAGAAATTTGAATCATATTCAATTTTCCTCAAAGGCTTTAATTTGATCTCAGAAACTTTACTAAATTTAAGTATGTATTCAATTTTAAAAAATTGACTTTCAGATTTTGAAGAATTAACTCCAAACAAGCCCAAAAAAGAAAGAAAAAAACCAAAGTAAAAGTTAAATCTAAATAAACAAACTATCCCGAAAATTAAAACAAAAAAAGATAAAAATAAATTTACTTTATTGAGGAAATTTCTTCCTTTATTTTTACTCCCTGAGAAATGCCAAATAATACTTTTTTAATAAATTCCCCCCCATCTAAAGAACCAATTGGAATCAAATTTAAGAAACCTAAGAATAAATTAAATATACCTACTCTATAAATTACATTAACTGCTATTTGTTCTTGAGATGCAATGTTGTTACTAATTAAAAGTAGGATAGTTGCTGTAGCGAAACATAAAAGAGGCCTAACAATTGCAATTTTTATATTACCTAAAGCAGTTTGACAATACTTATCTATTTGTAAAATTGCTCCTAGAAAATAAAAAGTAATTTTTTTTATTTTTACACCCTGACTTAGTGAAACAAAAGTATGAAAAACCTCATGAAAAATAATTGAAGATAATAAGAAAAAAGAAGTTAAAAATCCTATAATCCAAGATTCTTTAATATTATAAATATCACCAGAAGTTAAATTAACCTGATTACTTATACTCCATGAGAATAAAAAAAGAACTGCAAACCAATAAGGATGAACTTTAAAGGGGATTCCCCATATTTTAAAAATTTGCCAACTTCTCAAAAATAATCTCCGCTATATTTATTAATAATATTAATCTTACATATCAGGATAATTATATGCCCAAGACTAATACCTTAATTAAAATTTGTGGCCTAACCTCAGAAGAACAAGCCCTTCAAGTCGCAAAATTAGGAGCACATGCTATCGGCATTATTTCAGTGGAAGATTCACCAAGATATATATCAGCTGAAATTAAGAAAAAAATTTTTAAAACCTTAGAAATGTTGCATCCAAAAATTGAGAGGGTATCAGTTGTGCAAAATTGTCCAATAGACTTAATTATTAAAAATTTCTTAGGAAACCCGAGTGAAACTATCATTCAATTACATGGAGATGAAGATATTGATTATTGCAAAAAAATAAGGGAAAAAATTCCCAATATTGGCCTATGGAAGGCTTTCAGAATAAAAACGGAAAAGGATATAGATAAAATAAAGCCTTTTGAGGATTTCGTAGATGCTATCCTACTTGATTCCTGGAATGAAAAAACTTATGGAGGTTCAGGAAAAAAAATAAAATCTACTTATTTAAAGAATCTCCAATTTAGCAAACCTTGGTGGTTAGCAGGTGGAATATCAATTGAATGGATTAATGAAATCCTTACAGATATCAAACCTGATGGACTAGATATTTCAAGTAGTATTGAATTTTCTCCGGGTTTAAAAGATATTAAAAAAACAGAAGATATTTTTAATTTTTTAAAAAGAAATTAGTAATTATTAGTAGCGGACTGCTGTTTTACAAGCTCAAAAAATTCTTGTTTTAAACTTAAATCGTGCCTAAAATCTCCTCTAACAACAGAATTAATCATACTTGTATTTGGTTCTTTGACTCCCCTCCACTTCATACAATAATGTTGGGCTTTTACAATAATGCCTAAACCTTTAGGTTCACACAGTTTTTCAATTTCATCTGCAAGGATCATTACAGCCTCTTCCTGAATATGAGGTCTTGAAAAAACCCAATCAGCAACTCTTGCAAATTTTGAAAGTCCTATGACTTTATTTCCAGGTTTAATACCTATCCAACACTCTCCTAGAATTGGAACTAAATGATGTGAACATGCAGATCTTACCGAAATTGGACCAACTGTATAGATTTCATCAAGATTCTTGTCATTAGGGAAACTTGTAACTTTAGGTTGTTCATAATATCTACCTTTAAAAACTTCATTTAGATACATTTTAGAAACTCTTTCAGCAGTTTCTTGAGTATTATGATCATTCTCAACATCAATTATGAGGGACTTTAGTAAGTCTTTAACTCTTGAGGCTACTTCTTTTTCTAAAATTTCTAATTCACCAGGATTTATAAAATCTGAAATGTTATCGTTAGCACTAAATCTTGTACCAGAATTCTTAATTCTGTCTCTTATGATTTCAGAAATTAGTTTATTAGTAATCTGGTCGTCAAAGTTTCTAATATTATCGTTGGGTAATGTAGAAGTCATAAAATTCTAGACAGAAAATTGTATTCAACTTAATTAACTGTATTTTCCAATAGCTTAATTGCCCATATACTATATCACATTCTCTTGTTCAATCGGGTTCAAATAGCACTAAAAAAAATCACTGTTTTAAGATTAATCAGATAAACAGAATGTTTAAAAGGCTCCGCCAGAAGGCATCAAAGTCAAGTCTTCGATCAATTGTGATTCAGGTTTTTGAGCCATATAGAGAATAGTTTCTGATACCTCTTTTGAGGAGAGCATAGAAGTTCTATCAAAATCAGAATTGATTGATTCGGAGTCCCAAAGAGGAGTATTTACTGAACCGAGAGTTATTGTACAGGCTCTTATTGAATTAGATCTCTCCTCCTCCCTCAAGCATTTAGTAAACATAGCTAGTGCGGATTTTGAAACACAATAAGCTCCCCAGTGATGGAATGCATTATAAGAGGCATGACTACTGACATTAATAACTAAACCACCATTTTTTCTCATTTGAGGAATTATTGATCTACAAATTTGAAAAACACTTGTGAGGTTTATTTGAATAGTTTGTTCCCATTGACCTAATTCCATTTCAACTAAAGGGGCATTAAATGCGCAACCAGCATTATTTATCAATACTGAAGGGCACCCATACTTCTCAATTGCCTCTTTAACACAATGCTCTATTTCTAGAAGATTAGATAAATCACATTTTACTAGGTTAATTTTTGATTTAGTAGTCAACAGTTCGCTCTTTAGTTTCTCCAGTAAATCCATATTCCTGGAAAGTAAAATTAAATCCCAACCAGCATTGGCAAAAGTAATTGCGGTAGATCTACCAATACCTTTAGTAGCACCTGTTAAAAAAGCTAGTTTCAAGTTATTCAGTTTTTTGGGGGATTTCACTATAAATCTCTTCAATATTATTTGCTTCGATAAATTTACCTAAAACCCTAAACTTTTTATATCTTTCCTCAATTAATTCTTTTTCAGGCATTTGCAGTAAAGCGTTAAGGTGTTTCTCAATAGCCTCTTTTAGTGTATTACCAGCATCTAAAGGAGCCCAATTATTCCCTCCAGAAGGTTCTAGTAATACCTCATCTATTATACCTAATTTAAGTAAATCTTTACCTGTGATTTTAAGTGCTGATGCTGCTTCTGGTGCCTTCGCAGCATCTCTCCACAAAATTGATGCACATGCTTCTGGACTAGCAACTGTGTAAACACTGTGTTCAAACATTAGTAACCTATCGGCAACACCTATTCCAAGTGCTCCTCCAGAACCTCCTTCTCCAATGACAGTAGCCACAATTGGAACTTTGAATCCAAACATCTCTCTAAGGTTTCTTGCAATCGCTTCACCTTGACCTTGTTCTTCAGCTTTTAAACCAGCATAAGCTCCAGGAGTATCAATAAATGTAAGAATTGGCAAAGAAAATCTATTTGCATGCTGCATTAATCTAAGAGCTTTTCTGTAACCTCCTGGTTTTGCCATCCCAAAGTTTCTTACTACATTTTCTTTTGTATCCCTTCCTTTCTGATGACCTAACATCAACACTGGTCTATTATTTATAGAACCTATCCCCCCAATTAGTGCCATATCATCGCCACCATTTCTGTCTCCATGTAATTCTATCCAGTCGTCACAAAACATTTGAACAAAATCCAAAGTACTAGGTCTTTGAGGATGTCTAGCTACCTGAATCTTTTGAGCAGGGGTGAGAGATTTAAATATTTCTTCTCTTCTCCTAGCAGCTAAGGTTTCAAGCTGCAGAAGCTGTTGACTAACATCTACTTCTGAATCTCGAGCTAATTCTTTAATTTGCTCTATCTGCTTCTCAAGTTCAACAAGAGGCTTTTCAAAATCAAGGAGGTAACGTTTAGCCATAATTTAAACAGTTAATACGTTAGGCTGCTTATCAAGTCCAATCGCAGAAAAACCATGCTTTAAAGATGCTGCTCCAATAAACTCCATCTTTTCAAGGGAAATGTTATTTCTTCCCCAACTAAAGTTTGTATGACACTTTTCAAATTCTAAAATCATAGCTTCTGCAAAGCAAGCGAACATCTCTCGCTGAGGGTTTTGCATTTCCGCAAGTTCCATCATATTCCAACCAATATCATTGAAAAACTCTACTATACCTCCTTTTAAAACATGAATATTTTCACCCTGAAATTTCTCATCAAGATTTTTGGGGTATCCGCCATCAATCATTAAACATGGTTTTTTTAAGTTATCTGTATCAATTTCAATAGTTTTAGGCATACTTGCAACCCATATAACAATATCTGCTTGCGGCAATGCCTCATTTAAGCTTGTTACGGTGCCACCATCTAATTCTTTTTGTAAAAGCGCTAATGGTTCTTGTTGTCTTGCCACCATAAGAAGTTCTGAAATCCCAGTTTTATTGATAAGCCATCTACAAACAGCACTACCAATATCACCTGTAGCACCAATTACAGCAACAGTTGCTTTTTTAAGGTCTATCCCAATACGAGGCGCATTTATTTCAAGTTGCTTACAAATAACCCAGGCGGTATGAGTATTGCCAGTAGTAAACCTTTCCCACTCTAATGAAGTATTTCTAATTTGTTTATGCTGTAGAAGATTAAAATTCTCAAAAATAATAGAAGTAAATCCTCCTAAAGCGGTAATGTTAATCCCTTTTTTTTGAGCTAGTTCCATAGCATTTAGTACTTTTCTTCTAGCCGTTTTAAATCTAGAAAGCATTTCAGGAACAAAGCAAGAATCTATATAAGAACCTTCAATAGATATTCCAGTAGCACTCTTAACTTCTACATTTTCAACAAGCTGAGGAGGAGCAGTACACCAAACATCCAAATCGCCATCAGCAATATGATCAAAGCCTAGCATCGAAGCTTTTCTTTTTGCATCTTCAAAACTGGTTGAGTGACCTATTAACCCAAACATTTAAAATTTATAAATGGTTTCTATACGTTGTTATGAACAATAGCACAGAGGTAACTACTTAAATAGGATTAATTAATTATTAAAAGCCTTAATCAATTAGAAATGTAATTAGACGATAGCTGCCATAGCCATTCTTGCAATTTCTCTATTATCTAGACCTATCTCCATCAATGTATCTTGATAAGCAATCATAAATTCTTCCATTAATTCTTCTCTGTCCATAGCTAAAACTGATGCGTCATCTGCTACTTCATCTAACATCTTTTTAATTAACGGAAGATTAACCTTATTAGCTTCCATTAATTCCTCTTTACAAGTAGATAGATTCTCTTTAAGCCACTCTTGACCATAATTTAAATGAAGATATTCATCTTTAACCACTCCCTCTGTTATTTTTTTTGCAAAAGGATCCGCAACTCTTATGTAGACGTTATAAGCAGAAATTGCAAAAGCTTCAATTAAGATGGCTTGTATTAAAAGACATGTTGTTAAATTTCCTTTTTGAAGAGCAACTTGAAAATTACCATGTAATTTAGAAAAGAATTTTTTAGCAAATTCCATATCAGCTACCACACCTAAATTTCTTCCACATGCAGTAAAGCCTTTTTTATGCTTCATTTCCATTCTCGCCAATTTAGTTAATTCTTCTAACTCATTTGGAATTAAAGTTGCTATTGAAATGTAATTATCATGAGCTTCTTGCTCTCCCTCTATAACAATTGCATTTATTCTGCTATATGCATCCTTATAAGAATCTGTACTGAAGTCAGGTAAATCTAAAGAAATCGAATTAGTCGATTGTTCGATAGCTTTTTTATTTGATTCTAGAGTTTGCATGTCAGTAATCTTTAGCTCATTATGCATGAATATTACACGATTATAGAGAGTTTATTTAAATATCATGAAAATAGTTTCAATTGTTAAGTCACATTTTTTACTAATAACTTATTTAAGAATTGTTTGGCCAATCTGATTGCATCAGATTCATAATCAATTTGAACCAATGATTAATTAATAATTCCTTTAAATTTTTTCCTAAAGACGCATTTGCTCCTCTACTATCTCCAATAACACCTGATTTACTGAAGTCGTCAGTAAGCCAAGCGGTTGGCGCATTGCCCTCCAGACTCCAACCTTCAGGGATCTCTAATTTATACCCCTCATTTGGGCGTTCATCACCTACTAATTCTGGCTTCAAAGCCAGCATCAAACTTGTTTCAGCTAAAGAAGCATGAAGCCCATCCTCAATCTCAGTTTTTGTTAACAATTCACTCAATCCATTCACACCACTCCATAAGAAACAAGGGAAAACTGCCATCCCTGGTGCGACACTTCTTAGCTCTCTTGCAGCTGTATTTAATAGTGAAATTTGACCTCCATGTCCATTAATTAATATCAATCTTTTAAAACCCATTTCAGATAATTGACCTCCGACTTCCTTTATCATTGAGGTTATTAAATTTGAAGAAAGTGAAATTGTCCCGGCGAAACCCTTATGTTCTGGAGAAAAACCAATATATTGGGTTGGAAGTTTTTTTAATGGAATATCAGCAGAGAATAATTTTAAAACTTCGCTAATAATTTCATCAACAAAAATACTGTCTGTAGCAAGAGGCAAATGCGGACCATGTTGCTCAACAGCGCCGAATGGCCAAATCACAGTTGATCTTTTATTTTTTGCAACACACTCAATTTCTTGCCAATTTAAATATTCAAATTTATTAGGTATTGGTTTAAAGTTCATTAATTTTAATTTAGAGTACTAACATTTAGAGTATGTTAATAATTAATTATTCTTATTTTACCTACGATGGGAGTCAGTAATAAAAATGCCCAAGATAATATCCAACCAAAGGGCAATAAAAAACCTCTTCAGGTACTTCACATAAGCAAAAAAGATACTCAAAAAATAAATAAAGAGTCAACCAATTCGCAAGAAGATATTAAAAAAGAAAATATTGCAATCAAACCTCAAATCACTAAAGATAATTCGGTTAGCGAAATTAAGGACAGTAATGCAAAGACCGAGGATTTTGATATTCCTCAACAGAATTTAACTCAACAAGACTTAAATAGACCCCTTAATTTTTCTGATCAAAACACAGATTTTCAATTAGAAAGAACAGTTGATGAATTCGATTTTGATGAAAGTGCTTTTTTGGAGGCTTTAAATGCAAATGAGCCAATTGGGGCTACTGGAGAAACAATTTCAGGTAAGGTTATAGCAATCGAAAGTGATGGATTATATGTTGACATTGGTGGAAAGGCACCTGGTTATATGCCCAAAAAAGAATGTGGTTTGGGTGTCATAGCTAACTTTAAAGAAAAGTTTTCCATAGGCCTTGAAATGGAAGTTTTGGTTATCAAAGAACAAAATGCTGATGGGATGGTAACAGTGAGCGCTCGGGCATTAATTCTCAGGCAAAGTTGGGAGAAAGTATCAAGTTCCGCAAAAAATGGAGAATTAATTAACGTTTTAATTAATGGATTTAATAGAGGTGGGCTTACTTGTGATGTAGATGGATTAAGAGGATTTATCCCCAGATCCCAACTTGAAGATGGTCAAGATTATCAATCTTTTGTTGGCAAAAATCTAAAAGTAGCATTTCTTGAGGTTAATCCAGAATCAAGAAAATTAGTTCTCTCTGAGAAGAAAGCATCATTAGTCTCTAAACTTACAAGTCTTGAATTAGGTCAATTGATTGAAGGAGAAGTTTTAGCTGTAAAACCATATGGCTTTTTTATTGATTTAGGGGGAGCTAGTGGACTCCTTCATCAATCCTCACTAACAAATGGATCGATTCGTTCTTTACGAGAAGTTTTTAGAGAAGGGGAAATTATAAAAGCTTTGATATCTGAAATTGACCTCGAAAAAGGACGCATTGGTCTCAATACAGCACTCCTGGAAAACTCTGCGGGAGAATTAATTATTGATAAGCAAAAAGTTATGCAAGAAGCCACAGAGAGAGCATTAAAAACTAAAGCACTCTTCGATAAAAAAGAACAAGATAAATGAATATCAACAAAAAAATGGATTCAAGTCTCAAATTAAAAATTTCAGATTGGGAATTAGACTTTTACTCAAGACCAATTATTGAATCAAACGGAAAAAAAAGGTGGGAGTTAATTATTTGCTCTACAAGAAGTTATAAGACAGAAGATATTTTTCTTTGGAATAAAAAATGCCCTGCCAATGAAGTTAACTCAGTATGGCTTACAAAAGCACTAAATGAAGCAATAAGTGATGCAAAAAAACAAGGGTGGGAGAGACCTTCAATAGTTCGATTCTGGAGGTCGTCAATGAAATCGATTATTAAAAAATCTCTGGAGGCCCTTAGTATTGAGGCTATTGTAAGTAGGAGAACTTACGATTTATTAGATAGAATCGAATTTCTCGAGAAAGAGATTTATCCAAAGGAAAAAGGTTATGTAAGAGGTGTATTAGCCCCTACTTTTTCTTCTAAAATGGAAAACCCTCCTCAACCTCTGCCAGAAGCAGTGAGGGGGGATGCTTTAACTATCTCTGAAATATCAATTGGCGAATTAAAATCAGCAGAAAATTGGCCTATAGAATTTGGAGATATTTTCCCAATTCAGCAAAATTTAGATGATAATTACTTAGTTCCAGGATTAAGACTTTTTAGCAAAGATAGATCTTTAGCACTTTCTGCATGGTTCAGTTGTTTAGAACCTATTAAATTAGTCATGAATAAGAACCAACTCATACTTGAAGCTTCAGAAGATGATAAGTGGCTGGTAACTGATTTACAAGAAAAAGATGCAAACATTTTGAATACAAAGTTTTTAAAGAATAAAAAAAATTCTTTTGGTTATCAATTTATTTCCATACAGTCAACCCCGTATATCAAAAAATTTGCAGGATTCTGGATCTTAAGAGATATTGAATTAATTACATAAATTCAGTTTAGGAGCAGGAACTATTCCTTACAAAGAAATATATTTCTCAAAAGATGAAATTTATATTCAAAACAAAAAATTTGAATATTATTTATCACCTATTCTTAGTCAAAATAATTTCAAACATGCATACTTCACGAAGTCTTGCTCTGAGAAATTTCTTAAATTACTAGGGAATCAATTTAATGAAAATTCCATAAATTGCGTTTCCAATCAAATTCACAGTAATGTGATAGTGTTTGGATCTCATTCGCATAAAGGAACTAAGACTGATGCAGATGGTCTTGTTGGCAATAAATGCAGTCAAAACTTATGGGTTTACACAGCTGATTGTATGCCAATATTTTTTGCAGATAAAAGGACAAGAAATGTAGCAACCTTGCATTGTGGAAGAAAAGGTTTAGAAAAAAAAATAATAAAAAACCTGGTAAAAATTTTTGATACTTTTGGGACAATTAAAGATGACTTACTTGTTGCGATAGGACCAGCGATTTCTAAGGAACATTATCTAGTTGATAAAATAACACTCAAAGAATTTTATAGAAAGGCCGAAAACAAAAACATAACTGTCAAATTGACTAAAACTAAAAAAGATATTTATTTTAGTGATTCAAATCACCTCAGAGAGCAAAACTTAAATCAACTTGACCTAAAAAGATCTGCCTATAGACAACTTTTAAATGAGAACATCCCTCATACAAATATAGACATCTCAAATTTATGCACATACAAATTCCATAATGAATTTTATTCCTGGAGAAGGAGCAAAACAATCTCGAGACAATGGAATCTTATTTGCTCATAAAAATAATTAACTTGGGCAAATTTCACTACTTAAGTTTTTAGCGACCAATAATTCCGACATTTCCTTAGTACCTTTAATATTAAAAACTTTAGCTATCAAAACATTCTCTTTGAAACCAAAAGGCTTTATTTTGACTTTGCTACCCCTTGGGAATTCACTCTTAAGTAGATTAGTTGCTTCAATCTCATCATTTTCATTTACATCTACACAAAATAATTCAATAGTTAAATTTCTATTTTGATCCCCCACCAAAATAGTATTTGAACTTTTAATTTGAAGGATTTCGGCCGAGTTTACTATTACAGGATTAAGAACAATCAAGAAAATTATAATTAAAATTTTTGATAATTTTTTCAATTCAGAAATATATAAGTTTTTAAATTATCTTAAAGTTAATTTTTTAAAATTACTAATTTTAAAAAAAATTAGTCTTCACAATTAACATATCCAACCATTTGAGCATTACTTTTACCAGGAGGAACCATTGGATAACAATTTTCACCTCTTCTTACAAGGATATTAATCAAGGCAGGGCCGTCATGATCAAGCGCATTTTTTAATTCATTCTGTAATTGTTTTCTATCAGAAATTATGTATCCTTTAACTCCAAAAGACTCAGCAAGTTTTACAAAGTCAGGCTCACCACAACTCATATCAGATGAGGAATATCTTTCATCATAGAAACTTTCCTGCCATTGTCTTACCATCCCTTGCCAGCGATTATTGATAATAATCAATTTCACCTTTAGACCATATTGAGATAAGGTTCCTAATTCTTGAATATTCATTAAAACACTTGCATCTCCAGCAATACAAATTACATCTGAATTAGGTAAGGCTGCTTTTACTCCAATTGCGGCTGGCAATCCAAAACCCATAGTGCCTAAGCCTGCACTACTAATCCATTTTCTTGGAGAATTCCTAAGATATTGAGCAGCCCACATCTGATGTTGTCCTACATCTGTAGTTACATAAGCTTCTGGTGAAAGTTCCCTAACTTTTAAAAGAACCTCTTGAGGATAAATTTCTCCATCTTTAGGCGGGTCATATAAAGGATGTTTATTTTTCCAAAAATCAATTTTTTCTAGCCAGTTTTTCGTCTGACAAGTAAATTTATTTTTTAGAAATTGTTCATTAATTTTGAGAACAGCTTTTGAAACATCAGAAACAATTGCAACCTCTACGTGTCTATTTTTATTTACTTCTGCTGGGTCGATATCTATATGTATTACCTTTGCATTAGGTGCAAAAGTATCTAATTTTCCTGTCACCCTATCATCGAATCTAGCTCCAATAGCAATTAAAAGATCGCATTCTGTAACAGCAAAATTTGCGTAAGCAGTTCCATGCATTCCTAACATCCCTACTGATAAATTGTCTTTTTCATCAAAAGCGCCTTTCCCCATTAAAGTTGTTGTTACTGGTATTTGATAATTCTTTGCCAAAGTTTTTATTTCATCATGAGCCCCCGAAGATATTGCCCCACCTCCTACGTATAGAAGAGGTCTTTCAGAATCTTCTATTAATTTAATTGCTTTCTTGATATCGCAATCGTTAATTTCTCCATTCCTTTTAAATCCTTTAGGAATAATCTCACCAGGCAAAACTCTTTGGTAATTAAAGAACTCTTGACCTACATCTTTGGGTATATCAATTAAAACAGGGCCAGGCCTTCCAGATGAGGCTATAAAAAAAGCTTCAGAAACTACTTTCGCGATATCTGAAGGATCTCTTATTACCCATGAATGTTTCACTATTGGAAGAGTTATGCCAAAAATATCAGTTTCTTGAAAAGCGTCTGTCCCTATAGCAGGTCTTGGGACTTGACCTGTAACTACAACTAGGGGGACTGAATCCATTTGAGCAGTAGCAATTCCAGTTACCAAATTTGTTGCGCCTGGGCCTGAGGTCCCAAAACATACTCCTACCTCACCAGTAGATCTTGCATATCCATCAGCCGCATGTGAACCCCCTTGTTCATGCCTAACCATATAATGCTTTAACCAACCTTCTTGTTCTGCTTTATGAACAGCGTCATATATTGGTAGTATGGCTCCACCAGGATATCCAAATATAACTTTTACTCCATGAATTTTTAAAGAATCCATTAGTGCATCTGCACCAGTTATCCAAACTGGATTTTCAGGTTTTGAACTACCCTTTGAAAAGGATCTCGAAGTAAGAGTCACTAAAGATATTCAATATTTACTATAAATATTAAACTTAATTAAATACTTTTGCCTCATTTAGAAATGTAATGTCAGAAATGTATTCAAGATAAACCTTCAATCATTTATATATTATCAAATAAATTTCAATTGTTCTTTATAAAATTCCTAATTTATGAAGAGGTCCAGAGCCTGAAATAAGTTCAATAAACAGCACAAGAAAAATAATCATTGCAACCCTTCCGTTCCAAACTTCTGAACTATTATTCCAACCCCATTGCCACTTCTCTTGGGGATAAAGTTTAACTTTTTCAGGCAACTGTGAAGCCTCCTCTATATTAACTAGAGGGCCTTCCAAGCAGGAAATCACTAGATCACTAAGACCTTCAATAAAAGTAGGATGAGTATTTAAAGCCTTAACTCTCCGAAAGTTTTTAATACCAGCCTTTTCAGCAATTTCTTTATATTCAATATCAATTTCTTGCAATGTTTCGATATGCTCTCCAACGAAACTTATAGGGACCACAATCAGATCATTAACATTTGACCTTCCAAGATCAGCTAATACTTCTTCTGTATAAGGCTTCAACCATTCAACAGGACCAACTCTGCTTTGATAAGAGAGTGTATGAGGATTGCTATGCCCTAAACATTTTTCCAGCTCGTTTATAATTAATAAAGAACAATCTTCAATTTGTTGTTTGTAAGGATCTCCAGCTTCCTCAACGTAACTCTTAGGAACTCCGTGAGCAGTGAAAAATATATGGGCTTTTGAAGGTGATTCACAAAGTGAAATTTGTTCAGAAATTAATTCGACCATTGACTTTAAATAACCTGATTGACTGAACCAACTCCTTACACATCTCATTGGAACCTTCTTAAATTCATCATCAGAATCTCGCAATTTTTTTAATTCCCTAAAGCTCGAACCACTAGTACTTATCGAAAAATGTGGATACAAGGGTATTACAACAACTTGATCTATGCCATCTGCTTTCATATCAGCAATAGCTGATTCGGTAAAAGGATGCCAATACCTCATAGCTATGTAGGTAGTAGCATTAAATCCCTTGTTCCTTAATTTAGATTGTAATTCTCTTGCTTGTTGTTCAGTTATCCTTCTGATAGGTGAACCTCCACCTATAGAAAGGTAGGCCTGTTGTGAAGTAGTACTCCTAAGGGTGCTAATTAACAAAGCTAGGGGTTTTTGAAAAACAGGGAAAGGCGTCCTGATAATTTCTGGATCAGAAAAAAGATTGTATAAGAATGGCCCTACATCATTAATGCGTTCAGGCCCTCCTAAATTCATTAGTAAGACGCCTATTTTATCCATTTAAAATTTATGGAGATTGAAAATCAACATTAAAAACGTCATTATATGGACAATTATATAAGTAAATGAACGTAATTCAGGAAATTAATAATGTCAATGATAAATTTGCTACTCAAGGCAGCAAGCTTAAAATTGAGAAAAGAGGAGAGAAATTAAATATTCGTGGTTCACTGCCCTCCAAAATAGATAACAATAACTTTAAAATTCAAAGAATATCTCTTGGTTTAAAAGCTGATATTTCTGGATTAGAGGAGGCCAAAAAAAAATTACAATTAATCAATTTGCAATTGGAGTTGAATCAATTTGATTGGATTAATTGGTTAGGTAAACCTTATCAAAAGGAAATAAAAAATGGTTTTGAATTCCCAAAAAGATTAAATCAATTTGAAGAATTTTTTTTTAAAGAAAATAAAAGTGATTTTCGAACCAGCACTAGAAAAACTACTTGGAGAAGTTCTTATAAACCATATATGAAAAGAATCCTAAATATTTACAATGACTATGAAAATGAATCTTTAGAAAAAATATTTCAAAAAACACTTGAAAGTTATAAGGAAGGTACTAGAAGTAGGAAACAATGCGCTACTTCTTTAAGTGTTTTGGCTAAGTTTTTGGACATTAACCTACCAGAAGATTGGAAATTAAATTCTAGAGGATATGGTCTTAACAAAGCAGGATTTAGGGATCTACCTAAAGACGAATTAATAGAGAAACTATGGGAGACGATACCAAACAAGTCTTGGAAATTTGTTTTTGGTCTTATGGCTACATATGGATTAAGGAATCATGAAGTATTTTTTTGTGATTTAAGTTCTCTTACTAATTTTGGGGACAAAATTATTAGAGTTTTACCTACTACTAAAACTGGGGAACATCAAGTTTGGCCATTTCATCCTGAATGGGTGGAAAAGTTCGAATTATCAAAACTTGGTGAGAATCCAGAACTTCTACCAAATATTAATAGAGACCTTAAAATTACAACCTTACAGAATATTGGGAAAAAAATTACAGACCAGTTTAAGCGTTACTCTTTACAAATAAAACCTTATGATCTAAGACATGCTTGGGCAGTTAGAACAATTTTTTATGATTTACCTGATACTGTGGCTGCCAGAATGATGGGGCATTCGGTTAGTTTACACACTCAAACTTATCACCACTGGATTACTAAAAGAGATCAACAACAGGCAGTAAATAATGCACTTCTAAAAGTTAAGAGAGTTAAAAATATTTAAAGATTTATAATAATTAAATAAAAATAAGGGTCATATGCAAGAAAAACCTTCATCATCCGAGAAAATATTTAACCTCGATAATCAAGCAAATAAACTTGGAATGGGAGGTAAATTATCACAGGATATCGATGAGAGCTCATATAAAAAAAGAATGCAGCAAAGAAAAGATATTCAAGCCGAAAGACTACAAATTAGAAAAACAAAAAAAGGATTATTGATTGTTTTCACAGGAAATGGCAAGGGCAAGACAACTGCATCTTTAGGTATGGCTTTAAGGACCATAGGGCATGGCTATAAAGTAGCAATAATTCAATTTATCAAAGGAAGCTGGACAACTGGAGAGGAAAAAGCACTTAAAAACTTGTCTTCAAACATATCTTGGCATTCATTAGGAGAGGGATTTACTTGGGAAACACAAGACAGAATAAGAGATGAAAAATTAGTTCAAGAGGCGTGGCAACTAGCTAAAAAATACATACAAAACGAATCTTATAAACTTATCATTCTTGATGAAATTAATATTGCGACAAAACTTGGTTATCTTGCACCCGAAGAAATAATCACTTTTTTAAAAAGCTTAAATAATAGAAAAAATCATGTTGTTTTAACTGGAAGGGGAGCATCTGATTTAATCATCAATTACGCTGATCTAGTTACAGAAATGAAACTAATAAGACATCCTTTCAAAGAGCAAGGAATAAAAGCACAAAAGTGCGTTGAATTTTAGTTGAAGTAAATTTTATTTGAATTTTATTTGGCAGGTTTAGAAATGTTTAAAGACGCAAGCAATATCTGAACAAAAAATAAATTTGGCACATTTACTTGCTAAGGTCATAAAAGTATAATCATTGAATGACTTACAAAAGAGTTCTCTTAAAACTTAGTGGTGAAGCACTAATGGGTGAAAAACCTTATGGTATTGATCCTGCTATAGTTCAATCAATTGCAGAGGATGTTTCAAAAGTAGTAGAAAATAATGTGCAACTTGCAATAGTTGTTGGTGGTGGAAACATTTTTAGGGGGCTTAAAGGATCTGCAGACGGAATGGATCGCGCAACTGCTGATTATGTAGGGATGCTAGCAACAGTAATGAACGCAATTTCACTTCAAGATGGTCTTGAAAGAGTAGGAGTTGCAACCAGAGTGCAAACAGCAATCGAAATGCAGGAAATTGCCGAACCCTACATCAGAAGAAGAGCCATGAGGCACCTAGAAAAAGGTAGAGTTGTAGTTTTCGGAGGTGGATGCGGAAATCCATTTTTTACAACTGATACTACGGCAGCTTTAAGGGCAGCAGAGATAAACGCTGAAGTTGTTATGAAGGCTACTAAGGTTGATGGAGTATACGATCGTGATCCAAATCAATTTAAAGATGCAAAAAAATATTTCTCTCTCAGTTATCAACAAGTTCTTAGTGATGAAATTGCAGTAATGGACAGTACTGCGATTGCACTTTGCAAAGATAATAATATCCCAATTATGGTTTTTGATATATTCAAAAAAGGGAATATTTCTAAAGCTGTTGCTGGTGAGCCAATAGGCTCTTTAATTAGTTAAAGATCATTTAATTTTTTTAATTATGAAAGAAAAAGAAATTCAAGAGAATATGAATAAAAGTATTGAAGCCACACAAAGAAACTTTAATACAATCAGGACAGGTAGAGCTAATGCTTCCTTGTTAGACAGAATAAGTGTTGAGTACTACGGAGCAGAAACACCAATCAAATCGCTTGCCACTATAAGCACTGTTGATTCACAAACAATCTCAATACAACCTTTCGATATCTCATGTTTACAAGCGATAGAGAAATCTATTTCTATTAGTGATTTAGGTATTACTCCAAATAATGATGGGAAAGTAATAAGAATAAATGTTCCTCCTTTAACAGAAGAAAGAAGAAAAGAATTTTGTAAATTAGCCTCTAAATATGCTGAGGAAGGGAAAGTAGCCTTGAGAAATATCAGAAGAGATGCTGTTGATAAAGAAAAAAAAGACGAAAAAGATGGCCTTATTTCTATTGACGAATCGAGAGATAATCAATCTGAAATTCAGAAAATTACTGATAAATTTATCGCTTTAATAGAAACTAAATTGTCTGATAAAGAGAAGGAAATTCTAAAAGTTTGACAGAATTTGACGTTGTAATAATTGGTGGAGGTCTATCAGGATCTTCCACTGCTCTTAACCTATCAAAGAAAGGATATTCAGTTTTAATTATTGAAAAAGAAAAATCCAAAGATTACAAACCATGTGCAGGTGGGATGGCATCTTCAATGCAAAGATTTCTTCCTTTAAATATAGAAGATTGCATAGAATCAAAAATTAAAAATGTTGAATTCAGATGGAAGGCTACAGATAATGTAACTGCTGATCTAACTGGTGAATCTCCATTTTGGATAATTAAAAGAGAGAAACTTGATCAATTATTACTTGATGAGTCCTTAAATAATGGAGCTCAGATAATGAGACCATTATTAATAGAAACAATTATAAAAAAAAATGATAAATGGGAAATTACTTGCAATAACAAAATAAAATATATTTCAGAATTTCTTGTAATTGCAGATGGGTCCCAATCGAAATGGGCGAGTTATTTCAATTTAGGGCCAAGAAAACCGAAATTTGCGAACACAATCTCATTAAGATTAAAAGGGTTAGGTGAAATCCCTAGAGATGCAGTTAGATTTGAGTTTGGATTTATAAAATATGGTTTTGCATGGGCATTCCCCCTAAGGGAAAGCTTAAATATTGGTTTAGGTACTTTTATAAATAATGGTCTTCTAGAAAATCAGGCTATAAATAAACAAGTAATCAGAAGCTTCGGTTTTGATGATTATCCTCATAAAACAATTAGCAAGAAACTGAGAATATGGAATGGCTTTAACTTAATTAATGGTGACAAAGTTTTAGCGGTTGGAGATGCAGCATCTCTATGTGATCCATTTTTAGCTGAAGGAATTAGACCATCTTTAATTAGCAGTTTTTATGCTGCAGAATATATAGATCAGTTTCTATCAGGAAAAGTAGATGATTTAAATCTTTACACAAAAAAAATTAACAGCATTTGGGGGAAATCAATGGCTTGGGGGAGGAGGATAGCACAAGTATTTTATAGATTTCCCAGAACTGGATACCAATTAGGAGTCAAAAGAAAAACAGCACCTAAACGTATTGCTCAAATATTATCAGGAGAAATGAGTTATGAAGATATTGCAAAAAGAGTTATCAGAAGACTTTTAACAAAAAGTGGGACTTAATTCTTTTTCAATTCAAACTTAAATTTAGTTAGCAGAAATCAATTTGTGATTTTTGATCTCTGAATATCTCTTAAGTAGCAGTTCTTCCAATTCTTCTATAGCTTTACTGAACCCAGTGATACCTTCACTAAGCTTTTCACTTGCCATTTGATCTTCTAACATACTTAATCTAAAATCTTTTTCTTCAAATTCGTAGTTAATAGAATTATTCATTTGGATACTTACATCTAATTTTCTAACTAACTCTCCTTTTTCTTTTTTCAGTTCCTCAAGAAATTTTGGCGCAATTGTCAAAAGATCGCAACCTGCTAATTCTTTTATTTCATCAAGATTTCTAAAACTCGCTCCCATTACTTCTGTCTTGAAACCCTTTTCTTTAAAGTAATTGTATATTTGCGTAACCGAAATAACACCAGGGTCTTCAGCACCAACAAAACTGGTTTTACCAGTTTTTGCTTTATGCCAATCCAAGATGCGACCAACGAACGGAGAAATTAGAGTTATCTTTGCATTGGCACAAGTTACTGCTTGGCAGAAGTTAAAAAGTAAAGTTAAGTTGCACTTAATACCCTCTTTTTCCAAAATTTCAGCTGCCTTAATTCCCTCCCAAGTTGCAGCAATCTTAATCAAAATTCTTTCCTTTTCAATTCCAAAATTTTTGTAAAGATTGATCAATTTTCTCGCTTTTTCTACCGTAGCTTCGGTGTCAAAGCTAAGTCTTGCATCAACTTCTGTAGATACGCGCCCTGAAATAATTTTCAATATTTCTTTTCCAAAAAATACTGAAACCTGGTCAACAGTTTCTTTGATTAATTCAATTTTGGAGAATCCTTGGGGCAATGCATTTTCTGAACTTTCTAAAGCTTTATCAATTAATTTCACATAATCAGGGTTCTTAGCAGCAGCAAGTATTAGTGATGGATTGGTGGTAGCGTCCCTTGGTTGAAATTTTTTTATCGAATCTAAATCTCCAGTATCAGCAACAACAACGGTCATTGAGGACAATTGCTCTAAAATTGATTTCATATCTAGATAATCATATATATACATAAACTAGCTTTTATTCCTGATGAAATCATCAGTTAATCAACTAAATATTTATAAAATAGGAAAATTTTAGGGTTTTTTAACAATCATTCCATGATCTTTAACCTTGGGAGGTATTTTTTCAATTACTATCAAACTCTCGATAATTTCTTTCGCAACTGGTACAGCTACAGTTGAGCCATATGCAAAAGACTTAGATGGCTCATCAACTACTACTAAAACAGCATATTTCGGATCATTAACTGGTAAGGTCGCTACAAAACTACAAACTTTTTTGCTTGTATAGGAACCATTTAAGGCTTTTTGGGAAGTGCCCGTTTTCCCCGCTATTCTATAACCCTCGATTTTCACTCCAGATCCACTACCTTTATCAACTACACTCTCCATCCATTCAAGAACAGTTTTAGAAACTTCATCTGAAAAAAATTGTTTTTTTGGATTTTTATTTACTCTTTCATTGAAAGTTGAGGTTACATGAGGAGTCACTTCAAAACCACCATTTGCTAGAGCCGCATGAAGTTGAACCAATTTAAGTGGCGAGATTGAGAACCCTTTACCAAATGAAGTTACAGCAGGCTCAATTGATTGATTTACAAATAAATCCCTTCTCTTTAGTTGGCCAGCAGTTGATGCAAATAAGTCAGTCTCTAAATTTTTATTTATACCTAAATTTTTTAGCCAATCCCAATAAATTTTAGGGTCTAAATTTTGCATTATTTTTACCATCCCAACATTACTTGAAACCTGCAATACTTTTGGATAGTCAATGTATCCGTTACCTTTTTTATTCCAATTCGAAAGTGTCCATCCTCCAACCTTAATCTCTCCAATATCTTCAACTACTCCATCTTTCTGGATTACTTTTTCTTCTAACGCTATGGCAAGATTAATAGGTTTAAAAGTTGAACCAGGCTCAAATAAATCTTGAGAATACCAACCTCTAAAAAGTTCAGAATTATACTGCCAAAATTTATTTGGATCATATGACGGGAATGTAACCAAGGAAAGAATCCGGCCATTATTAACATCCATAACTATGGCAAATCCCTTCTTTGCTTTCCATTTGCTTACTTGCTTTGATAATGCATTGAATGACGCTTTCTGTAATTTTGAATCTATAGTTAGGCCTAAACTTTTGTAATCAGAAATAAAATCACCTGGGGCTGAATTATCGGGTAGAGGAGTTCCGTCTCCTCCTTTTTTTATTAAATTACTTTTATCAAAAACTTTAATTTGATTATCTAAATGAAGCTCTAAACCTGCTGAAGCCTTATTCTCATCATTAACAAAACCTACAAGATTAGAGTAAAGCTCTCCTTGGGGATAATATCTCTGCGAATATTTAAACAAATCAAGTCCGCTTATTTGAAGGTTCTTAATCTTTTCTGCCTTTTCTTCGGAAATTTTATCCAAAAGCTTGATACCAATCATTTTATTATTAAATTTCTCAACGAGCTTTTCATTATTAATATCCAAGATAGATGACAATTTTTTTGTAACTTCTTCAATACTGCGAACTCTATTAATTAAATCACCAGGAAAATTAAAATATTTTGGATGGGCCCATAATTTGTAGAGAGGTTTATCGTAAGCAATTAGTCTATTATTTCTATCAACAATTGATCTTCTTTTTTTTAAGGCGTTAATTTTAGAAGACTGTATTAATCTGGCTTTCCTTTGCAAATCAGAAGCGTTAAAGACTTGCAATTTAACTAACCTACCAAACAAACAAAATATTAGTATTAAGCTAAAAATATAAAGAAATTTAAATCTTCTTTGATCAAGGGGTGTTAGACGAACAATTTTTTTATATTTTTTCATCAATATCCCCTTTGATATTTGCTATCTACAAAACCTTGAATAAAACTACTTAAATTTTTCTTAAATAAACTTTCTTTTTTTTCTAGAAGTTTATCTAGATAGATTAAATCTTTAGGTTTAGTTTTTGTATAAGTATTAATAGACTCAAGTTCACTAATATAAAATTCCTCAATTTTGGAAATATAATCAATAAGATTATTATTGATAGCTCTTGTTTTGGATAAGTTTTTATATGTATTTGACCATTTTCTTTGACTATTAAAAGATAAGAAAAACAAGGTGAAAATTAATACCAAAAGAGAAATATTAATGGTGTCGAAAATTAGATGTATTAATTTAACGTTAATTATAGATATTTTTTCATAGTTTTTTTTACTTTCATATAAAACTTTTTTTCTTAAATTAAGTTTATTCCCATAAGGTTTCATCTATGATTTATTTTTAATAAAAGAAGTGTTATTAATTAAATAACCATCTTTTTGTTTGATTCGCAAGTAAAAATTAAATTCTTTAAGTCCTCAATAAAAACAAATTTAAGAAAGTCAATCCATTCCATAAAGAATGCATAATCACTGAGGAAAATAAACTCCCTGAAGCAATTCTTGTAATTGCTAATCCAATCCCTAGTACAAATAATGGCGGCATTTCTCCCAAACTTAAATGAGCCAATGCAAAGATAAAAGCTGAAACTACTATGCCCGAAATTACTCCAAAATCTCTTGAAAGAGTTGGCAGTAAAATACCGCGAAATATAATCTCTTCAAATAGAGGAGCTAATAGAGTTGTTGTTACAAATAATAGAAAAAATGATAAGTAATTATTATTATTAAGAACAATTTCCAGCAAGGGGTTACTACCATGCTGATTTTCGATCAGACTATTCATAATTAGAGAGATCAATAAAACAAAAGGAACAATTGTTAACCAACCTTTAATTCCCTGAATAATTGCATATTTTATTGGCAAGAAATTGAACTGTAAATAATCCTTTTTAAAAGTAAATTCACCATTCAAGGATTTAATTTGATAAAAAACTATCCATAATGGCGGAATAGCCATAAAAAGATATCCAAAGAAAATTTTTAAAGATTGAGACAATTCATTAGAGATATTTTTAGAAAAAAGTTCAACCAAACTGATAGAAAATAAAGGTGATACCACTTCTCCTAAAACAACAAATCCACCTGCAATTAATAAAACCATATCTATTAATTCTAAATCTAAGGATTTAATTTCTTTCCAACAAAACTTTTTCATAGATATGGTTTTCCATAATATTTTTAAAGCCAGAATAGAGCCAATAAGTATTGTTAAAAGAGGAATTAGTCTTATGGCTAATATTTTAAAAAACATTTTTCTTGAAAATGATTTTGTTATTAATGCACTATCGTCAAAATCAAATTTCCTGCTTAAAAGGTGATATAAAAATCTATCATCTTTAAATAAATTAAATTTATCAGAATTTGCTTTATATGAATTATTATTAGATTTTTTTTCTATCTCATCAATCAGAAATTTAAAGTTTTTATCTTTAAAATCTTTGGATATATTTTTATAAATTAAAGAATCATTTGATTCTGAAGTGATTATTAGAATTAATTTATTTCTTTCAGTTAGCTCTTCAAATGAGACCTCAGAGAGTGATTTATTTATTTGATCAACAGGATCATTAATGATAAAAAATTTTTTAAAATTTATAGGTATTGATTGGACAGATAATTCAGCAATTTCTTGCTCTTTTTGACTAATATCAAATGAAACAGATGGTCTATTTAAACTGTCTCTTAAGCCTTGTTGCCATACAAAAAAAGTTATGACGATAGAAATAAAAGCTAAAGTGAGTTTTGACTTAGAACTATTTTTAAAGATCATAACTTATTATATTCTTAAAAACTATAGTTAGTTATCATTGAATTTCCTTATATTTATGTATCTATTTTAATCACGCCATGAGATGATTAAATTATCTTAATTTTCAAATTTATATAATGGCTATAAGATTAGTTTTAGTTAGGCACGGACTAAGCAGTTTCAATGCAAAGGGATTAATTCAAGGAAGAACAGACGATTCATTATTAACTGATGAAGGATACGAACAAGCCCGAAAAGCAGGAAATGCATTATCAAAAATAAACTTTGATAAAATCTATTCTTCCCCACTTGTGAGAGCGGCAGAGACTGCAAAAACAATTAAAAAGACCTTCAATAAAGAACAAGAAATTGTATTCGATGATAATTTGCTAGAGGTAGATCTTAGTGAATGGTCTGGTCTGAAAATTGATGAAATAAAAAAGAAATTTCCAGAAATTTACCCTGTGTGGAAAAATGATCCAGAAAATCTAATCTTAAAAAGAAAAGACAATAAAACTTATAAACCAATTCAAGAGTTATTTTTGCAAGCAACAAATTTTGTAGAAGATATTCTAAAAATTTATCTCGACAAAGATGATGTAAATATTTTAGTTGTAGGACATAATGCAATTCTCAGATGTTTAATACTATTGTTATTAGGAAAGCCTAAGCAAGGTTTTAGAAAAATAAGATTAGAAAATGCTTCTTTCTCGATACTCAATATTTCAAGGAAAGATAACTTTTACAAGACCCAAATTGAATGCTTAAATCAAACTTCCCATCTGAATAAAAATATTCCAAATCAAATTGGCGATTCTAGAATATTTCTTATAAGGCATGGTGAAACTAACTGGAACAAAGAAGGTAGATTTCAAGGCCAAATTGATATCCCTTTAAATGAAAACGGAAAAGATCAAGCTAGAAAGACTTTTGAATATTTGAGAAATATTGCTTTTAATAAGGCATTTTCAAGTTCAATGCATAGGCCTTTTGAGACTGCACAAATAATCCTTCAAAATAGAAAAAATTTAAAAATAGAAAGAACAGATGCACTTGTAGAAATTAGTCACGGATTATGGGAGGGTAAACTGGAAGCAGAAATCAGAGAAAAGTGGTCTGCTTTACTAAAAAATTGGCATGATAAGCCAGAAGAAGTAATGATGCCAGAAGGTGAATCTATAAAAGATGTATCAGAAAGATCTGTAGAAGCTTTTGACAAAATCTGTTCATCTCAAGAGGATAATGATCAAACCCTTCTAGTTGCTCATGATGCAGTCAATAAAACTCTAATTTGCAACATCCTTGGCATTAATTATTCAAATATTTGGATGATAAAACAAGGTAATGGTGGCATAACTATAGTTGACCTTTTTAATGATCCCAATAAGCCCCCTGTGATTAGCGCTCTAAACATTACAACCCACCTGGGAGGAATAATTGATTCAACTGCTTTAGGTGCACTTTAAATTAAAACCTTTTTAAAGGTATTTTGATCAGGTCATATGCAGAAAAAGGTTGTTAATTATTGAAAAAACCAACTTGATTAAGAGGCCAAAATCTGAAATATGCTTTACCGATTATCTCCTTTTTATGAAGAAATTTACTTCCAGGCCAATATCTTCCATCCCAGCTATTTGACCTATTATCGCCTAAAACTAAAAAATGATCTTCAGGAACTTTTATGTTTTTAAATTTACCACATTGATTAAACAGTGATAATGAGCATTTATAAGAGACATAAGGTTCAGAAATTAATTTATTATTTATGAATAATTCACCCTTAGTGTTTACACTTACAATTTCTCCTGGAAGTGCCACCACTCTTTTAATGTAAGCATCGCAAGCTTGATCCCTCAAACCAGGAATAAACGACATTGGAGGAAAACTCATAAAAAAACAATATCTTTTTTTTGGTAAAGGCTTAGATCTTAATGAAATTAATTTTTCGTCAAAAGAGTAAGGTGAGTTAAAAACAACAATATCTCCTCTTTTTGGTAAAGAGTTCCTTAGCGAAAATTTTTCAATAATTAACCTATCGTTTATTTGTAATTCTGGGAGCATTGAACCAGAGGGGATATAACGTGGTTCTGCCAAAAATGATCTACAAGAAGAAACAAAAAAAGTTAGTAGAATGAGGATTCCCCATTCTTTTAAAAAACTTTTAACAGAAGCAGGCATACAATTAATAAAGTCTTGATTTTTTAAGCTTATATAAATTGTTTGGCATATTGAATTTCGTTAAAACCTAATATTACTTTCTTCCCTTCATAAATCAAAAATGGTCTTTTTATTAATTTGCCATCACTTAAAAGAAGTTGAATAATTTCTTTCCTTGTTAAACCATTAATATCAAGATTGAGAGTTTTAAAAGCTTTACCTCTTGTATTAAAAATACTTTTCTTATCATCAGAGAATTGTTTTAGAGCTAGATTTAAATAATTAACAAGTGGCGGTTCTTTTACAATATCAATTAATTGGAATTCGAAATCTTTGCTTTTAAGCCACTTTTCAGCTTTTCTGCAAGTAGAGCATTTTAAATAACTATAAAAAATTATTTTTTTCAATTTAATTAACTAATTTTTGATTTCTTAAGTACTTTATAGTTTTTCCTTTTTAGGGGTATGCAACTTTTTAATAAATTTTCAACAACATCAAAATCCCTCCAACCGTCAATTTGAACAGTTCTTCCATCAAGTCCTTTACTTGTTCTAAAAAATTCAGCAACATCCTCAAGCTGATTAGGAGCAATTTGATTAATACTCACTATATTATCCTGCCTATGATTAGCAATAGGCACACACAAAAGTTTTCCATCATATGCACCACAATCATGCATATCCAATACTCCAATAGGTCTAGCTTTTATTAAACAGCCCGCGAAAGTAGGCTCATCCATTATCACCATTGCATCAAGAGGAGCACCATCATCAGCAAGGGTATTTGGGATAAAACCATAATCAAAAGGGTATCTCACTGAAGAATGCAATACTCTGTCTAAGGCCATAATTCCTGCATCAGAGCAATATTCATATTTATTCCTACTCCCTGCAGGTATTTCAACAATAATATTTACTATTCCCTTCATTGGAGATGGAGGTATTGAACTAAGGTCCATCTTTCTTAAAATCGTGATTATGAATTATCTCGTTTCCTTGAGATGGAGGTCTTCCAATTAAAACGCTTATTGAAGGTAAAAAAATTGTCAAAAAGGCAAAAATAATACCCAAAGATGTTATTGATAAACTCCTTATACTTAAGGGGTCATCATCATCTCTTTCAAAATCACTTCGAGCAGAACCATGAGAAGATTCTTCACTTGATTTACCTTGAATAAAATGCTTTGATTTCGTGTAACTCAAGAACTCTTAATTGGTAAAGATTAAGGAGATAATTAAACATCATTATCCTACATTCAAAATGTCAATAAATCAAAACATTGATTAGTAACTTTTTAATTACTCTTTTTCTAGCAAAGACCTAATAGATTTTAGTTCCTCTAATATTTGCACCAGTATATTTTGAGCAGCGGATGAAGGTGTATTAAAGACTTCTACAGTAACCTCCTTTATTCTTAAAATATCTTTTGCAAATCTTGCTACTTCATTAGGGTGAAACTTTAAAGGATCTTTTTGGTCAGTTCTAAATTCGGGATTTAATTTTCTTGGATTAAAGCTAGGGTTTAAATTTCTTAAATCTGTATTTGTATACCTATAGACAGAAGCTCTTGATCTGTTTAGGAATTTTTGAACTTCATCAATACCTACTAATTCTTCTTCGCTAGAAATATTGGAATCTATATTTTCCATAAACTTAAGGAAATGTTTTAGTAATAATGAACTTTATAAAGAATTTGAACTTCATTACTGAAGAAGTTAGCAGAAACAATATTTTTAGACTAGCCGCGTTGAGGGACTCAAGACACTTTTAAATATTTTTTCATCTTAATTGATAAAATTAAATATTATTAAGGATTTTTTTGTATGCGCGTGACAACCTCATTTCCTCTGGGGACACTTCGTGACACACCTTCTGAAGCTGAGATTATTTCACATCAATTACTTTTAAAAGCTGGTTACATCCGCAGAGTTAACAGCGGTATTTATGCATATATGCCACTAATGCTCAGAGTTATTGAAAAAATATCCGTGATAATTGAGAGAGAACTTAATAGTATAGGCTGTACAAAATTACTATTACCCCAACTGCATCCTGCAGATTTATGGAAAAAAAGTGAAAGGTGGGAAGGTTATACTGCAGGGGAAGGAATAATGTTTAATCTCAGAGATAGACAAGGAAAAGAATTTGGTTTAGCTCCAACTCACGAAGAAGTGATCACAAGTATTGCATCAGAGACCATCAACTCCTATAAGCAATTACCTCAATGTTTTTATCAAATTCAGACAAAATTTAGAGATGAAATAAGGCCAAGGTTTGGATTGATGAGAAGTAGAGAATTTATAATGAAAGATGGTTATTCTTTTCATTCTTCAGAAAACGATCTTGCTTCTTTCTATGAAAAGGTGGGCAATGCCTATGAAAATATTTTTAAATCTTGTGGACTGCAGACAGTAGGGGTTGAAGCTGATAGTGGAGCAATTGGCGGTGCTTCATCTAAAGAATTTATGGTCACCGCAGATGCTGGGGAGGATTCCATTTTGTTCACTCAAAGTGGTTCTTATGCTGCCAATATCGAAAAAGCTGTCTCTTTACCCTCTCAACCTATTCCACTAAAAAATAATTTTGCAGAGTGGTTGGAAACGCCTCAGCAAAAAACAATCTTAGAAGTTTGCGATAATAACAATTTAGACCCAAGTCAGATTATTAAAGTAGTAATATTCCTTGCACAGTTCGAAGGCGAATTAAATGTCCCAATTCTTGCATGCATAAGAGGCGATCAACATATTAATGAAGTAAAGCTTTTTAACTTAATCAATAAACTTCATCACTTCAATCTCCTTAATCTTAAAAAGATTGAAGACAAAAATACTATCGAAAAAAATCTAGTTGATTTACCCTTGGGTTTTATCGGGCCAGATTTAGATAATAAAACTATTAAAGCTAGTTCTAATTGGGAAAAAAAATGGACAAGAATAATTGACCATTCAGCAAGTGACCTTTCAAAGTTTATAAGTGGTGGGAATAAAGTTAATTTCCATAAAGTTTTTCAAGAATTTTCTTTTGATTCGAAAGACTATCTAATTGGGGATATCAGGAATGCCAAAAAAGGAGACAAGATAAGTATTTATGATGATGAAGAACTTAAAGAAAAAAAAGGTATCGAAATTGGACATATTTTCCAACTAGGTCAAAAATATAGTGAGAAATTAAATGCAAAGTTCTCTGATAAGGACGGCCAGTTAAAAAATTTATGGATGGGTTGTTATGGAATAGGAGTGACAAGGATAGCTCAAGCTGCTATCGAACAGAATCATGACCAAAAAGGAATTTGTTGGCCTATCCAGATTTCTCCTTTTGAAGTTATTATTATCCCAACAAACCTAAAAGATCCTATTCAAAGTGATCTTACTGAGCAAATCTATAACAACTTTTTAATTAATAAAATTGATGTCCTTCTTGATGATAGAAACGATAGAGCTGGAGTGAAATTTAAAGATGCGGAATTAATTGGTATTCCTTTTCAGATAATTATTGGCAGAGATTCTATTAATAAAGAAGTAGAACTTTTATGCAGAACAAATAATACTAAGCTTAAAATTAGCACTGATAAATTGTTAGAAACATTTATTACCGAATCTGAAATAATGTACAATAAAAATTCTTGAGGCTTATTTTTTTTGGGAGCTTAGTTATGTTACTGAAATTGACATCAAAAAATTTTTTTAAGAATCTTACAAAAGCTATATCTTTTGCAATATCCTTAATTGTTGTTTTTACACTATTTAGTTCCCCTTCCATAGCTGCAAAAACTGCTATGACAGGTGACTATACAAAGGATACGATTTCAGTTGTTAAAACATTACAAACAGCTGTTGATACTCCAAAAGATTCTCCAAATAAAGATGAAGTAAGAAGTGAGGCTCTTACACTCATAACTGACTATATTTCCAGATATAGAAATAGAGGGATGGTGAATAAAACTCAATCGTTTACAACAATGCAAACAGCATTAAATGCTATGGCAGGTCATTACAAAAACTTTGCAAGTAGACCTTTACCAGATAAACTTAAAGAGCGTTTAACCAAGGAATTTTCTCTTGCTGAAAAAATGGTTCTAAGAGAAAGTTGATACAATTCATTTACTTTTTAAAAGTAAACCAAGATTTTTGAATATATTAAATATTCGCACAAAAATAATGCTCTTCTAAAATTGGCCAATGTTGTTGTAATCGGAGCCCAATGGGGTGACGAAGGAAAAGGTAAAATAACGGATTTACTTAGTCGTTCGGCAGATGTTGTCGTTCGCTATCAAGGGGGAGTAAATGCAGGTCATACTATAGTCGTAGATGATAAAGTCTTAAAATTACATTTAATTCCCTCTGGGATACTTTATAAAAATACTTCTTGTCTAATTGGTTCGGGAACCGTAGTAGATCCAAAAATCTTGCTTAAAGAAATTGACATGTTAATTGATAGTGGAATTGATATCTCAGGATTAAAAATTTCATCAACATCACATGTAACAATGCCCTACCACCGACTATTAGATGAAGCGATGGAGACTGATAGAGGTTCAAACAAAATAGGAACAACAGGTCGTGGGATTGGCCCTACTTATGCAGACAAATCACAAAGAAATGGCATTAGGATAAGAGACTTGCTCAATAAGGAAAGGCTAAGTGATGTGATCGAAATTCCATTAAGAGAAAAAAACGGTCTACTAGAAAAAATCTATGGCATTAAACCACTTAAATTAGAAGATATTGTTGAAGAATATCTTGACTATGGGGAAAGATTATCAAAGCATGTTGTTGACTGTACGAGGACTATCCATGCAGCCTCAAGAAACAAGAAGAATATTCTTTTCGAAGGTGCTCAAGGGACTCTACTTGACTTAGATCATGGGACTTATCCTTTTGTTACCTCATCAAACCCTATATCGGGAGGGGCATGTATTGGAGCTGGAGTGGGTCCAACTTTAATTGATAGAGTCATAGGTGTCGCAAAAGCTTATACCACAAGAGTAGGTGAAGGGCCCTTCCCAACTGAATTACAAGGAAGTATTAATGATCAACTCTGTGATAGAGGAAGTGAATTTGGAACCACTACTGGGAGAAGGAGAAGATGTGGGTGGTTTGATGGAGTTATTGGTAAATATGCTGTATCTGTAAATGGTCTTGATTGTTTAGCCGTTACGAAACTTGATGTTTTAGATGAATTAGATGAGATTCAAGTTTGCATTGCATATGATCTCGATGGAGAGGAAATAGATTACTTTCCTACAAATTCAGATGATTTGAAAAAATGTAAGCCAATCTTCAAAAAATTAAGAGGTTGGCAATGTTCAACTGCAGATTGCAGAAAACTATCTGATCTCCCAGAGAATGCCATGAATTATCTAAGATTTTTAGCTGAATTAATGGAGGTACCAATTGCCATTGTCTCGTTGGGTGCGAATAGAGATCAAACTATAGTAATTGAAGACCCAATACATGGTCCTAAAAGAGCACTGCTGAGGTAATTTAGTTCCAAATTAATGAAAGAATCCTTTAGACATTTTGAACATAAAAAAGTTGATCTCATTGGTCTGGGCAACGCAATAGTAGATATTATTGTAAATATTGAAGATGAGTTTCTTGAGATAAATAATCTGGATAAAGGATCAATGAATCTAATTAATTCTGATGAATCTCAGAGATTGTTAGAAAATTGCAAAGTGATTAAACAAATTTCAGGTGGTTCCTCCGCAAATACCGTTGTTTCTTTAGCAGAATTAGGCAATCATGTGCAGTTTATTGGAAGAGTGAAAAATGATCAATTTGGGAATTTCTTTTCTGACGATATAAAAAAAAGTAAAACAATATTTTATACTCCACCTACTATAGAAGGTGCTCCAACAGCTCATTCAATCATTTTGGTTACACCCGATGCACAAAGAACTATGTGCACTTACCTAGGAGCATCTGTAGAGTTTGAACCAAAAGACATTGACTTTACTGTAATTAAGGAAAGCAAATACTTATATTTAGAAGGATATTTATGGGACAGCGAATTAGCTAAAAAAGCTTTTATTAAAGCCGCCCAAATTGCAAAACAATCTAATACAAAAATAATCCTTTCTTTGTCTGATTCATTTTGTGTCGATAGACATCGTGAGAGTTTCTTGGAATTAATTTATGAATATGTAGATATTGTTTTTTGTAATGAATCCGAGGTGTTAAGTCTATTTAAAAATGATAAATTAGCAAGCTGCCAAGAAGACCTATCTTCCTTGTGTGAATTAGTCATAGTAACTCTTGGAAGCAATGGTTCTCTGATCGTTAACAAAAATAATGTTGAAATAATTGAGTCCATAACGAAAGGCAAGATTATTGATACTACAGGAGCTGGAGATATCTATGCGGGAGGATTTATCCATGGATTAATAAACAATTATTCCTTAAAAAAATGCGGAGAGATAGCTTCAATTTGTGCGGGACAAATAATTACTCAATTAGGATCTAGATCAGATATTGATCTTAAAGAGTTAATAAAAAAAATTTAATCAAATAGTCTTATTCAACCAATCATAATATTTCATGTCAGCATGGTATTTTTTGTAAATAATTTGAGGGACATCATATGTGGAATTTTTATTTAAGAATTCAATTAAATAATCTTTAAATTCTAGTTTACTTTTAATTGTAATTTCAAATTCTTTATTTTCTTCAATATCATTATCCCACTTATAAATTGAAAAAATTTGCTTTATCGAAACACAAGCTGCAAGTTTATTTTGTACTAGTAATTTAGCCATACGCAAAGCATTTGCGTTACTTGATTCAGTTGTGATCAAAACTAATACTTCCATAATAGATTAAACATCAATATTTTTTAATTATGTGATTTATCAAATTGTGATATTGATCAAAAGAGTAAGAATAATCATTTTTAACTTTCGGCCTTTTAACCAAAAATAACTTCATCTTACTTCCAGAAACTATACTCTCCCAGTTTTTCTGAGAATAACTTCCAGATTCTCTGCATAGAACATAATCTATCTCCCAAAAATCACAAAGTTTTTTTTCTAAAATGCTTTTATTATTTTTACTCGGTTCAAGTATCGCTATGTTTGAATTTTTAATACATGATCCAAAAGCTTTAGTTATACTCTCATAAGTTGGAAGTACCCTTGTAAATACATTTGCTTTACAATTCATATAATAATTAGCTGTATCGTTAAGGAATCTTGATCCTATTGCAAGAAGAATATTCTTATTCCTAATATCAACATTATTTATATCCTTTAAACGATCAATATAAAAAAAATTATTATTGTCATTTATTAGAGATTTCCTCTCAAATAGTAAAAGAGGTGTTTTAATCTCTTTACATGCATTATTAAGATTTTTAGAAATTATTACGGCAAACGGATGAGTAGCATCGACAACGCATGTAATTTTATTTTTATTTATGAAATTAATTATTTGATCTTTATTATTTAATTTCCCCGTAATGATATGTAACTTTGGATTCTCAATATAAGCTTGCCCTGCTTTATGAGTTAAAACACTTGCAATGACTGAATAATTAAGTTCAAGAAGCCTATTAGCTATTACAGGTCCATCCGAAGTTCCTGATAGGATCCAAACATTTTTATAGCAATTTTCTTGATTCTGCATCAGTATGTCTTTAATTAAATAGTAAGTAATGAATCATTGTTTAATTCAGGCGGTCATTAATAGCACTCCCCAAATGAGGTATACCAAAGAAAACCAAACTCCAATTGCAGAAATGATTGTTAATTTTAAAGGATTACGTAGTGAAGATCCAACCAGAGATCTCAAGATCATAGGATGGGGAAATATTGCCCAAGAAATGGTAGATGAACTAAAGGAGGGGCAAAATATTGTTATTGAAGGACGTCTAAAGATGAATTCTGTCACGAGAAAAGACGGAACGAAAGAAAAGCAACCAGAACTAACGGCTTCAAAAATTCATCAAATATCGCCAGTTGATGTTATTAAGTCTGATCAAAAAGAAAATAATGAGTCAATTGAAAATAAAGAAACCGCCAAACAATCTAGTTGGGATAGTTCACCTTTAGTACCTGAAGTTGACGAAATACCTTTTTAGATCAAATATCAACATTATTTTCTTGAACACTTATAATAAATTTGCTTATTTTTCTTTCAAGCGAGGCAAGTTCGCTTCTGATTTCTGGCCATTTACCCTTATCAAGATTTTCTAGTAGCCATGCTCTATCTTGATCAAGTTTTAAAATTAAATTTCCTTGATTTGCAGTATTAGGATCTTGCATAATACTAGTTAGCCTATTTAAACTCATTCTACTAAATCAAAATGAAGAAATACTTATCGCCTGGAAACTTAATCGTAACCGCTGGGGGTATATTAGCTTTTGTTGGAATGACTGCTTATTTTACAGACTCAGTGAATTTAAGTGTACCTACTTTTTTTTATGGAGTACCTATTTTCCTAATTGGCTTAGGCTTAAAGACTTCCGAAATCCCTCCTGTAGAGTTATTTGACAAGACAAATTTTGCGACAAATAAATTTAATAGACCAAAAGAACTAACAGCATTAGTTAAAGATGTTACAAGATGGAGGTATGGGATAAAAGCTCATCTTGAATCGTCATTAGAATCTTTAAATTTGTGGGACGAGGATAACCCCCCTCAATTAAAAGAAATAGAAGAAATTACAAAGGAAGAAAAAAATGGTCTCAGAATGCGTTTCGAACTAAACGCTGTCCCTCTAGAAAAATGGATTGAAAAACAAGAAAGATTAAATAGGTTTTTCGTCAAAGGTCTTGAATCAGAATTTATTATCGACGATAATAAAAAAGAATTTGATTTTATTCTCTTTTATTAAATATAGGGATATATTTGTAAAAACCTAATTTCTCAATTCAATCAAGTTTTTATGAATTTTAATAATGAATGATTCTCAAAGAGTATCAATATTAAGCGAAGCACTTCCATATATACAAAGTTTCTCAGGTAGAAAAATTGTTATCAAGTATGGTGGTTCTGTTATGGAGAATGATAATTTAAAAAATGCTTTTTTTAGAGACATTGCACTTTTATCAACCGTTGGGGTTTGTCCGATAGTAATTCATGGAGGTGGACCAGAGATTAATAATTGGTTAAAGAAATTAGAAATATCTCCTAAATTCGAAAATGGATTAAGAATTACCGATCAAAAAACAATGGAAATTGTCGAGATGGTTCTAATGGGTAGAGTTAACAAACAAATTGTAAAAGGCATTAATAAAACTGGATCCTTAGCTGTAGGAATATCGGGTCTTGATGGCAAATTAATTCAATCTAGAGAACTAGGAGATGGTAGCCATGGGTTAGTGGGAGAGGTTACAAAAATCAATCCTGAAATATTAGAACCTCTTATTTCTAAGGGATACATCCCAATTATTTCTAGTATTGGATCAACCTTGGAGGGTATTTCCCATAACATTAATGCAGATTTTGTTGCAGGAGAAATTGCTGCTGCAATAAATGCAGAAAAACTTATTCTTCTCACAGATACTCAAGGGATCTTAAAAGAAAAAGATAACAAAAATAGTCTTGTTGAAAAAACTAATCTCAAAGAGGCAAGGGATTTTATTGATAAAAAAATTGTGACTGAAGGTATGATTCCAAAGACGGAATGCTGTATAAGAGCTTTAGCCCAAGGAGTCAAAGCAGCTCACATAATTGATGGAAGAATAGAACATTCATTACTTCTCGAGATTTTTACAAATTCCGGAATAGGTACAATGATAGTCGCCTAACCTATGAAAACTTATGAGCAAGTTTTAGAAAGAGTAGAACTTGCTTTAGCTAAAGGTGAGTATCATTATTGCATTGAATTTCTTTTGCCCATAATCGAATCATTTCCTTTATCAAGCAAAGAGGGAGTAAATTTAAGAACAATCTTAATTACTGCTCTGTGTGGTATCAATAATAGGGAGGAGGCTAAAAGGTTTTGTAAAGAACTTCTAAAATCTTACGATAATAAGACGAGAGAAAATGCAAGATATTTGATGGAAGTTATAGACTCTCCTGACATTAAAAAGCCAGAAAATTGGAACGTACAGTTTGAAAGCGACCCATCACTAAATAAAAAATCTCTTAACTCACTGCGCAAAAAAAGAGAACTATTGAAGAAAAAAAAATTTATTAATTTAACTGAGACTCCAACTGGTGAAACAAAACCCTTTCAGAAAGGCTTTTCATTGATCATTTTTTTAATACTATTCCTATTAATTCCACTTTTAAGTGGCTGCGTTAAAATTGAAAATACTCTTGATCTTAGTGAACTTGATTCAATAAAAGATAATTTAGTGATAGAGAGTAAATACATAAAGAAATTTCCTTGGCAATTAAAATTTGAAGAGAAGATGAAAGATATTTTTCCTGACGCAGAAATTAAACAAGACGAATCAACCTTTTCTATGAAACATAAAAATCTCAATTTAGAAGATACAAAACAAGTTCTTAAAATCACCCAAAATATAGCTGGAGAGTTAGCGGGAGAATCAACAAATATAGGAATTAATACTACTCAAAAAAACTTCATTTTTTTTAAAAAATACTTTTACAGGTTAGATTTGGATCTAAATTCTATTCAAGGTATTGATAATTTAGAAATCATTTTCAAAATTATTCACCCTAATAAAGCTATCCTTACTGGTAAAAATAATTCGAATTTAGAAATCACAAAAAATCTAATAATTTGGAATTTAAATCAAGGGCAGATAAATAGTCTTGAATTTTCTTTCTGGAGCCTCAACAAACTTTTGATTGGGATATCTATTATTTTAATAATTATAATATTGGCTTATTTATTAAGATTCTATAGATTTAAATTAGGTTCAGATTTACCTCAACTTCCATCAAAGTAATTACAACTCTGCTGGATTAACATCTATTGTTAAAAAAACATTTTTTGGAATAAGTTTCCATAATATTGATCTATCAGGTAAAGGTAACTTTGTTCCTTCAGGACCATGTATTAATATCTGCCATCTAAATTTTTTACCGACTTTAGCAATTAAGCTAGGAGCAGGACCAATTAATTTCCAGTTCTTTTTCTCACAAAAACTGAGTAGATATTTTGCTAATTTTATTGCAATTGACTCAGTTAATTCATAATTTTCACCTGATAATTTAAGAAGGCAAATTGTGCAAAATGGAAATAAATTAGCATCTTTTCTCAATTTCGAGTTTTCACTTAAGAATCTTTCATAATCTCTTTTCTGAAGATATGAAATTACCGGGTGGTTAGGTTTATATGTTTGAAAAATTACTTTTCCTTTTTTTTGAGCCCTGCCTGCCCTGCCAGCTAATTGCAAAAACAATTGTAATGATTTTTCTTCTGCCGAAATATCTGGGCGATGAAGCAACCCATCTGCTGCAATAACTACTGAAAGAGTAATATTGGGGATGTCAATCCCTTTTGCCAACATTTGAGTCCCCACAAGAATATCAGCATCGCCTTTAGAGAACTTTGAAAGAATATCTCTATGACCATCTTTCCCTGAGGTTGTATCTCTATCAAAACGAAGTACTCTTAAGTCAGGAAATTCTTCATTTAAAAACTCTATTACCCTTTGTGTACCTATTCCAAAAGGTTTAAAGGCAGTTGAATGACAATCTGGGCAACGATTGATCAATCTCGATTTATGATCACACCAATGACAGCTTAACCATTTTTTCCCTTGTGAACCGAGATGCACTGATAAAGGAACGTCACAGTTAGGGCAATTTATTAAATATCCGCAATTTCTACAACTTAAAAACCCACTGTGCCCCCTCCTAGGGATCAATATTATTGCCTGCTCTTTTTTTAAGCGTAGTTGAGGAAGCAATTGTAATAATTCATTGGAAAAAATTTTCATATTTCCTTTCTTGAACTCATCACGCATATCAATAATTCTTATTTCAGGAATCTCATTACAAGATATCCTTTTAATCATTCTGACTAATTTAAAATTCGTTTCAAAAATACACTTTTTCCAAGTCTTCATTGATGGGGTTGCACTCCCAAAAATTAACTTTGCAGAATTCCTTTTTACTATTTCAATAGCAATCTCTCTTGCGTCATAACAAGGCATAGGACTATCTTGTTTATAAGAAACATCATGTTCTTCATCCATGATTATTAATCCTAAATTTTTCATTGGAAGAAAAACAGCGGACCTTGTTCCTATTACTATTAAAGGTTCATTAGCATTATTAATTTTCTTCCAAACCACAGTTCTATGATTGGGAGAACAGTTACTATGATATTCGTAAACCACATTATTAAATCGCCGACTAAACCTATCAATAAGTTGAGGAATTAGTCCGATTTCTGGGGTTAGTATCAAACAACTTTTTTTCTTAAGAAATTGATCTTCAGCAATTCTCATATAAACTTCTGTTTTACCCGAACCTGTTTCGCCCCATAGAAGTAAAACATCTCCTGGTTTCATTGTTTGAAATTCTTGAAATGCAATTTTTTGCTCATTTGTAAGATTAGGTTTTTTCGTTGCAATATGATCATCTAAAAAGGAATTTAATTTAGTATTTAGAATTTTTTTTCGTTTAGATTTAACAAGGTAATTTTTACTGACCATTGAGTTAATTAGAGTGTAATTAAAACCAGACTTTATTAATTCACTTTGCCAATTACCTTTTTCAGGCAAAGTATTAATTAAAAAAAATTCCTTTTTGGTTAATGCATTTTTCTTTACATCAAATTCTTTTTTAATTTCAATCCATATTTGATCTTTAAAACCTTTAGAAAAATTCTTATATTTACCAATCCAGCCAGGAGGAAATGCAGTTTTAAACATTTTTAAATTACTAACCATATAAAGAGAGGCTAGGGACTCTATAAATTCTCTCCAAGAGTCATCAATTATTTTTTTCTGCAAAATACTTTCAACAAACAAATATCTTATGCTTTTTATTCCAGTAATATTTGTTTCATCATTATTGATTGTCGAAATTTTTTTTTGGGAGATCACTAACCCATTCAATAATCTCCCTCTTAGTCTCACACTAACAATATCTCCAACTTCTGCCCCAAGATTATTCCCATCTAAATAGTAAAAGCTTTTATTACTACCTATATCAAGCAAAATTTCCAATTTGTAGGAGATATTTAATAACTGATTACTTGCCGGCTTCAAAACTTTTTCTTAGTATTGGATTGTTGAACATTCCACAAAGTGTTTTTTGCACATTGTAAGTATCCTGCTCTTAAGGGAGACATGAAGCTTTGATCATTGACTGAAAATTCAAAAAATGATCTGCCTGTCTGAGAAATCCCAAGACTTTTTACTTTAGGTAATCTATAGCACTATTTAAATTTTTCAACAATTTAGAAAACTTTTTCTTTTTCTCATTTTGAAAAAAAGTTTTTTAAGCATTAAGGGGAACTTTACTACTAAATGTTCAAATTAGCCCTAAATAAAATTTTATCTAGTTAAATTCACCGTAGAAAGGAGTCAATTATGTGTCCAGTTGCAGCAGAATCAAAGAATTCCAAGCCTAGTTCAAAAAAAAAGATCAATAAAAAAATTAATACAAATTTAGAAACAGTAGTTGAAGAAGATGGAATTAAAAATAGTCAAAATTTGCAGACATCTTCCGAGTTAAACGAAAGCAGTATTGAAAAAAATAATGAATTTAGTGATTCTGAAGAAGAAGATAAAGGCCTTGGAAATATAAAGCTTGGTCCAAAAGGTATCTATACTGAAGATTCAATAAGAGTTTATCTCCAAGAAATTGGAAGAATTAGACTTTTAAGACCAGATGAAGAAATTGAACTGGCAAGAAAAATTGCTGACTTACTCCAATTAGAAGAACTAGCAACTCAATATGAGTCAGAGAAAGGGCATTTCCCATCAGTTAGAGAATGGGCCGAGTTAATAGATATGCCTCTTCCTAAATTCAGAAGGAGACTTCTTTTAGGCAGGAGAGCTAAAGAAAAAATGGTTCAATCAAATTTAAGATTAGTTGTTTCCATTGCAAAAAAATATATGAATAGAGGTTTATCATTTCAAGATTTAATCCAAGAGGGAAGTTTGGGTCTAATTAGGGCCGCGGAAAAATTTGACCATGAAAAAGGTTATAAATTCTCTACATACGCAACTTGGTGGATTCGCCAAGCTATTACAAGAGCAATTGCTGATCAAAGTAGAACTATTAGATTGCCAGTTCACTTATACGAGACAATATCTAGAATTAAAAAAACCACAAAAGTTCTTAGCCAAGAATTTGGAAGGAAACCTAGTGAAGAAGAAATCGCGGAAAGTATGGAAATGACAATTGAGAAATTAAGATTTATAGCCAAAAGTGCGCAACTTCCTATTTCTTTAGAAACGCCAATAGGGAAAGAAGAAGACTCAAGACTAGGAGACTTTATAGAGGCTGATATAGAAAATCCAGAGCAAGATGTTTCCAAAACTTTATTAAGAGAAGATTTGGAAGGTGTATTAGCCACTCTAAGTCCAAGAGAAAGAGATGTTCTCAGATTGAGATATGGGATTGATGATGGAAGAATGAAAACTCTTGAAGAAATTGGCCAGATTTTTGATGTAACTAGAGAAAGAATTAGACAAATAGAGGCAAAAGCCCTAAGAAAACTTAGACATCCAAATCGAAATGGGGTTTTAAAAGAATATATAAAATAAAAAAAGTTAAGTATAATTTTCAGCTTTAGAAACTTGCAAAAGAATAGCTTAAAATAGATTCGACTTTATTTTAATTCAAACTCAAAATAATATTTAATGACTAATTTTAAGCTGAGAATAGCTAGTAGAAGAAGCAAACTAGCAATGGTTCAAACTTTATGGGTTAAAGATCAATTAGAAAAAAATATTCCCAATTTAGAGGTATCTATAGAAGCCATGGCAACTCAAGGAGATAAAATTCTTGATGTAGCCTTAGCAAAAATAGGAGATAAAGGATTATTTACAAAAGAACTTGAAGCACAAATGCTTGTTGGCCAGGCAGACATAGCAGTACATTCTCTAAAAGATTTACCAACGAATTTACCTAGCGGCCTTAAATTAGGGTGTATAACAAAAAGAGAAGACCCTGCTGATGCTTTAGTAGTAAACAAAAAAAATGATTGTTATAAATTAGAAACTTTACCCGCAGGTTCAATTGTTGGGACAAGCTCCCTAAGAAGACTTGCACAGTTAAGAAATAAGTATCCACATCTTGAATTTAAAGATATCAGGGGAAATGTTGTTACGAGAATAGAAAAATTAGATGCTGGTGAATTTGATTGCATAATACTTGCTGCTGCTGGGTTAAAGAGATTAGGTTTTGAATCAAGAATTCATCAGATTATTCCAAATGAGATTTCCCTTCATGCTGTTGGCCAAGGAGCACTAGGTATTGAATGTAAATCTGATGATAAAAAGGTTTTAGAAATTATAAATGTCTTGGAAGATCAACCTACTAGTCAAAGATGCCTAGCGGAGAGAGCTTTTTTAAGAGAGCTTGAAGGGGGATGCCAAGTGCCAATAGGTGTGAATAGTAAAATTCAAAAAGAACAACTTTGCCTTACTGGTATGGTTGCATCTCTCGATGGAGAAAGGCTTATTAAAGATCAATATATTGGCAATATTAATGATCCCGAAGAAGTAGGCAAAGAACTAGCTATAAAACTAAAGGAACAAGGTGCCGAAGAAATACTAAGAGAAATATTTGAAAAATTTAGAGAAAAATAAAATTAATTAATTTACTAATTTTGGATCAATTTCTTTTTTATATCTATCTTCACAATCTTTAATTACTTCAACAGCTTCTTCTATCCCAAAAAAACCATTAACAGTACATGTTCCTGGTTTTTTTAGATCTTTGTAGTGTTCCCAATAATACGTCGTTTCTTTTAGCCAATGCTCTCCAAGATCTTTAAAACTTGAAATATGATCCATTCTTTTATCATCTGCCAGAACTGCTATTACCTTATCATCCACCTCTCCCCCATCATCAAATTTCATCACCCCAACAATCCTAGCCTCGACAATAGATCCAGGAATCAATGGCTCAGTTACTCCAACAATTTCCACGTCAAGTGGATCTCCATCTTCATCCCAAGTTCTTGGTATACATCCATAGGCAAAGGGATAAGCAAGTGAAGAATAACCTACCCTATCAAGTTTAAGGTGACCCGTTTCTGTAATTAATTCATATTTATTTATAGTATTAGAATTCAATTCAACAATAGCGTTAACTATTGAATTTGAGCTATCAGTGAAAGCATTTAGTATATGTAATAAATTTGGTGTAATCCTACTTGGGGGTTGATTTAAATTTGCCATCAATAAATTATTTTTGTTTATCTTACATCCTCACACCTAACCAAATTCTTTAAAAGTAATGTTTCAGCAAAAATCATTTACTTTAGACCTTAAATGATTAATAAAATAGTTTGGCGATAGTTCTTCATTAGTTACAGCTCTTACCAACTCCATGCAATTAACTGATCTGCCATATTTATGTATATTATTTTTTAACCAAAAGATGATCTTTTGATATTCACCATTTTCAATTAAGTTGTCAATCAAACCTATGTCTCTTTCCATTTGATTTGAAATTTGCGCACTTATAACATGTCCTAACAAATATGAGGGGAAATATCCAAACGCCCCTTCACTCCAATGAACATCTTGAAGACAACCTTCTGAATCATTAGATGGTTTAATTCCTAGGAGTTCGTCATATCTTTTATTCCATTCTGTTGGGATATCTTCAGCAGGTAACCCTCTTTCGATTAAATCTATTTCAAGTTCAGTTCTTATTAATATGTGTAAGCCATACGTCAATTCATCCGCTTCAACCCTATTTAATCCTGCTTCCAAATGATTAATAGATTTCCAGAGTTCTAAATAATTAGAAAGAGAACATCCAGCCGAAACAAATTCTTTAAAAAATCTTTTTGAAAAGGATTTGGATTTAACTATTCTATTTTCCCAAAATAAAGATTGACTTTCATGAATACCCATAGAAGTTGCTTGTCCTAAAGGCCAAGCAAACCATTGATGACTTTGAGATGGCAAACCCTGCTCATAAATAGAATGCCCCCACTCATGCGCAGTTGCTAAAAAACTTGATAATGGTTCACCTTCAACAATTCTTGTAGTGATCCTAAAATCTTTAGGTCCTAATGTAATCGAGAAAGGATGGGGAGATTGTCCAACAACAACAAGATCTCTATCTCTTCCAAACTCGTCAAGTAATTTAGAACTTAAATTTTTTTGAGATTCTGGACTTAAATCCCAATGGTTTTTTTGGGACTTGTTAATTGCTCTAATCAAGCCTGGGATTGTTTCTTTCAATGGTTGAAAAACCTTATTCAACCATTTCAAATTTAATTCAGGCTCAAAGGGTTGGGCTAATGTCTCCCAAGGTGAACATTGAATAGATATTTGTTTTGCCTCTTCAATCCGCAATTTGACTAATTCTTCAAAGAAAGGGAGAAAAATTTTAAAATCAGATTTTTCCTTAGCTTCTTGCCAGCTTTCATACCCTTTAGATTTTGCCTTTGCTAGAGACTCAACTAATTGGGGATCTAAATTTCTTTCTCTATTAAATTCCTTCAATAATAAACTAATATTTCTTTCTTTATCTTTTATGAGGAGTTGATTATCGGAATTTAGTTCAATATCTAATAGTTCATTTTTAGCAGATTGTATTAAGTTAGAAAATTCCTCGGAAGAATTTCTTTCATGCAATACTTTTGCAATATAAGTAAGTTGCTCAGACCTCCAAGAAGCACCTTTCTTTGGCATTCCAGTATTTTGATCCCAATAAAGTGTATTTTGGATTGAACCTAATATTTGCGTTTCTTTAAGGTAAGCACCCAGTTTATTCCAATGAGTTTCAGCCAAAGATTTAAATGGAAATTAAATTTATTTTAAGATAAAAATTTTAATGTCTGCAGTTAAACATACATCTTTATCCATAATAAGATATTGATTAATTAAGTTTTACCTTAAATGGAACAAATATTTTCAAAATTAAAATTCATAACCCATGGCGAGGGTTTTATTGATATCACATATGATTTAAATTTATGTATTGAAAAAAATAAATTTCATTCCGGAATTTTAAATTTAACATCACTTCATACAAGTTGCAGTTTAACTATTAATGAGAACGCTGATCCAAATGTGCTAAGGGATCTAAAGAAGTATATGCAATCTATAGTTCCCTATGATTCGTACTTAACCTTATCAAAAGATAGAGAAGAAATATCCTATAAACATTATCAAGAGGGGGCTGACGATATGCCAGCACATATTAAAACATCCCTAACAAACACTTGTTTATCTCTGAGTTTTCAAGACGGGAAAATTATGCTGGGAACATGGCAAGCAGTTTATTTATGGGAACATCGATTTGATAAAAAAGAAAGAATCATAAATGTACATATAATTGGTGAGAAAAAGTAAGTTATTTATAATGTAATAAGTAAGATTTCTTATTTAATGGAACCCTACATTTTGCAAGATGAAGAATTGAATGAATTAGTTGTCAAGACACCTGGCTGGGAAATTAAATCTAAACAAATCCAAAGAGAATTTAACTTCTCTAATTTTATTGAAGCCTTTGCTTTCATGACTAAGGTTGCTTTAATCTGTGAAAAATATAATCATCATCCAAACTGGGAGAATGTTTATGCAAAAGTAATAATTAAATTAAATACACATGATCTAGGAGGTATTACAAATCTAGATCAAACATTAGCTTCGGAAATCAACAAAATTTTCGATCAATAAAAATATAAACTTGTTTTCAACTAGTCAAAATGTCTAAAAATTTATTGCCAGTTACTATTATTAGTGGATTTTTAGGGTCTGGCAAAACTACACTTCTGAATCATATTTTAAAAAATCAAGTTGGTATTAAAACAGCTGTTTTAGTCAACGAATTTGGAGAGATCGGAATAGATAATGAATTAATAATAGAAGGCTCAGAAGATATGATCGAATTAAATAATGGATGTATATGTTGCTCTATTAATGGGGAATTATTAAATACCGTATCCAAAGTTTTAGAAAAAGCTGAAAAATTAGACTATTTGATTGTTGAAACAACTGGATTAGCAGATCCATTACCAGTAGCGATGACTTTTGCGGCTGGTGATCTGAGAGAAAGAGTCAGATTAGATTCGATAATCACAGTAATTGATGGAGAAAATTTTGATTTTGAAATTAATAATACAAGTGTCGCCTATTCTCAAATTTTATACGGAGATATCCTTCTTCTAAATAAATCTGATTTAGTAAATGAAAAACAATTAAAGAAAATAGAGGCGTTTATAAATAAAATAAAAAAAGAACCAAGGATTTTGAGATCAACTAATAGTGAAGTTGCATTACATACAATAATGAGTGTAGGTCTATTTGAGACAGATACTTTTGAATTCGAGAAAAACAAAAAAAATTTAGAACAAAGTTCAAACGATCACTCTTCTCATTCCCACGATCACTCTTCTCATTCCCACGATCACTCTTCTCATTCCCACGATCACTCTTCTCATTCCCACGATCACTCTTCTCATTCCCACGATCACTCTTCTCATTCCCACGATCACTCTTCTCATTCCCACGATTTGATCAATAATATCGAAGGTTTTACCTCAGTTTCTTATGAGACATTTGAACCATTTTCTTTAAGGAAGTTTCAATATTTCTTAGATAATCAAATCTCACAAAATGTATTTAGAGCAAAAGGTATATTATGGTTTATGGAAAGTGAAAGAAAACATATTTTTCACCTATCTGGGAAGCGGTTTTCTCTAGATGATGAGGAGTGGACAAAAGAAAAATCTAATAAGATAGTCTTAATTGGGAAAAACTTAGATCACCAAACTATTAAAAATCAACTTTCATCATGTAGATTTAATTCAGATTAGAGTTTATATTAGGATTTAATTAATTTTTGAAAATAAGCATTAAAGGGTTAAAAAAAACATTAAAAGAATTAAATTTTCTTGATTTCACTTCGTTTATTTTTTCACTCTTAGTAATCATTCCAATTTCCAATTTTCTTCTAGAGGGAATTGATTACATCATTAGTGGAAATTTTTCATTAGGTATTGCTGGTGGAGAAGAGGTATTAGGTACTATAAAAGTTTTAATACTGACAAGTTTTTTTGGTGGAGGGTTAGGAACTTTGAATGGATGGCTACTTTCAAATTGTGATTTTAAGTTCAGAAAAGTTCTCCGTATTTGTCAGCTAGTTCCACTAGCTGCCCCAGCATATCTAATAACAGCTATTTTGCAGGATTTAGGAAGTATTTTTGGGTATCAAGTAACTGGTTTATGGTGGGGGGTATTAATACTTTCAATTTCTACTTATCCATATGTATTCATTCTTGCTAACGAAAGTTTTAATAAATTTGGAGTTAATCAAATCAATGCTAGTAGAGGATTAGGAGTAGGGCCATGGAGGAGCTTCTTTAAAATTGCTTTCCCAATGGCGTTACCAGCACTAATAACAGGAATAAGTTTAATGTGTATGGAAGTAATGAATGAGTTAGGTACATTTGCATTATTAAACATACCTAGTATTTCTACCGGTATAGCTGAAAATTGGATAATTGAGGGTAATCCAAAAAGTGCTATTGGATTATCATTGGTAGCCTTATTAATGATTTTAACTTTAATTATTTTCGAAAAGTTTTCAAGAAGAAAATCAAAGAGGTGGAGTGAAAATCCTGCATCAAAAGATTCTCAAGGATGGGAATTAAAAAAAACCAGAGCTTTTTTAGCAATAATCATATCTTTATTTCCTCCAATTTTCTCTTTTGGGATTCCATGTTTTTGGGTGATACTCAATATAGATCTAATTCAAAAAGGGTTATCTATAGAATTACTTAGCCTATCATTAAGGACCATAAGCCTAGGACTTTTAACTGCATTAATAGCGATGCTATTCTCCTTAATAATTTCCTTAGCCAGACGCCCAAATAAAAGCTTATTACTAGGACTAATAACAAATCTTGCGGGAATAGGTTACGCAATCCCAGGCACTGTTTTAGCTTTATCATTAATAAGCATTTCTTCTTCAAAATTTAATTTTATTGCTATTTGCTTACTAATTTGGGGTTATCTTGTCCGATTTCTAACTATCTCTAAGGGTTCTATTGATTCAAGTCTTGAGAGAATTTCGCCTAGTCTTGATGAAGCAGCACTTGGACTAGGAGAGAATTGGCTGGGGATCATAAAAAGAATTCATCTACCTCTTCTCCAAGGGCCAATATTCGTAGGATCACTTTTAGTTTTTGTTGACACGATAAAAGAATTACCCATAACCTTTATTTTAAGACCATTCGATTTCGATACATTATCTGTGAGAATATATCAATATGCTGGAGATGAAAGAATGGTAGAGGCAATATTACCGGCCATTCTTATCATGACTTTAGGCCTTATTGCATCAATTACATTGATTCCAAGTTTAGAGAAAAAAAATTAAATTCTCTTAGACAATTTTCTTATTAAGAAAGGTAAGCTTAACAACAAATCTGCCGAGGTAGATATAACCCTAAAATAAACTAAGCTCATAATAATTATATTTTCTGGAATACTTTTGCCAACGAATAAAAGGAGGCAAGCCTCAAAAACGCCAACTCCTCCAGGAGCTGCTGGGACTACCAAGCCTATAGACCATGACAAAGAAAAGATTACTAATAAAAATATAATGTTCAGAGAATTACTTGTATAAAAAGTATTTAAGCAAATATAAAACCCAATAAATTTAGATAAAACAAAACCAATTTCAAGAAATAAAGCTCTAGAAGGGAAAAAAGAAACTATATTTATTCTCTCTTCAAATTGTCCCTTTGAATTTGGAAGTCTCAAAACCTCAATTACTTTCCCCTTAAGAGACCCTAATATTTCAAATATCAAAAAAATAAATTTCCTATTTAAGAATATTAAAGGAAAAATTAAAAAAAAATGAAATGGTGAAAAAATTAATCCCATTGATGCCAAGAGAAAAGATCCAGTCAACATAAAATAAGGTTCTATGAGTGTCGAATACAAAGCAATCTGAGGGTTACTTATTTTTTTTATAAAATTAAACCTTTCAACAAAATGCCACATCCCTCCTGGCACATATTTAAGAATATTAGTTAAAACATAGAAAGAAACTAGATTATTACTTTGAAATTCTTTCCCTAACCATTTAACGATATATTTCCATGCATAAGCGTTCAGATAAATACTTATAACACAAAATAAAAATGATAAAGATAGATTAATTCCATTTCTTTTTAAATTGATCTCAAAAGAAATTTGATCAATATTATCAAAAAAATAGATACAAAAATATGACAAGCTTGAAATAAAGAAAATACTCTTTAAACCACCAAAATTAATTTTTTTAAGGAATTTCAAATATCGTTGATCACTTATATTAAATCTCATTTCCAGTTTTCAAATGCTTTAAATTTTTTACTTGACTCTTTTATTATTTTTCTTATTTCGTAAGTTGATATTTTATGCTTTAATTTTAATCTCAAAACCTCATCATTTTCTGGTTTCATATTTATTGATCCATCTGGTTTCAATGTTTGTTTAACTTTTATATTTCCAAAATTCGTTGAACATTCTCCTCTACGTCTGAGTAATATCCACCTAGATTGGTTCCTTTCACGAACCCCAATAGTGTTGGAATAATCAAACCATAATCGCCTAAAATATTCTTTTTTCTCTACGGGCAAGATTGCTTGAATAGAAAATCCAATTCTATTCTTTTTCATATTGATAGCTTGATAGGAAACGTCGTAAGCCCCCTCAACTCTAAGTTTCTCCACAAAATTAGATATATCTTCGGGTGTTTGGTCATCAATCCATGCTTCTTGAATAGATATCTCTTCACACTTTGGACTAATTTGTGCATTACCATTAATAGAAGAATCCTCAAATGAAGAAATTTTATAAACTCTTACCAAATTGGGGAATGGGAATTTTAGGTTACCAATGCCTACTCCATAAGAATTAATAGAATATTTTGAAGGAGTTTCATGATAGTCGACTAAATTAATAAGTAAAGAAATGCCAGTAGGTGTTGAGAGTTCACCCTCTATTAAGTCAAGGCTTGATAAAACCTTAATGTTTTTTTGTCTTATTAGCTCTATTACAGCAGGAGATGGTACAGATAATTTTCCATGATCAGTTTGAACAAAACCTTTCCCCAACATTGGTTCATTACAATAAACTCTCTTTGGATTTAAGTAATTCAATGCAGCACATACTCCAATGATATCTACCAATGAATCTATAGCTCCAATTTCATGAAAATGAACATCATCAGATTTAATGCCATGAACTTTTCCTTCCGCAATTGCTAAAGATTCAAATACTTCATAAATTATTTTTTTTAATTTATCTTCTAAGTGGCCATTTAAAATAAGTTCCTTAATACTTCTCCAAGTTCTTTTAATAGGACTACAATCAATACTCTCAACCTTTGCTTTGATGCCTCGTATTGAACAACTTTTTGATTCTTTAAAGTTTAGTTGATATAAATCCTTTAATCCAAGATCAATGAGAGGCTGTTCAATAACTTTTTTAGGCACCCCTAAATCATAAAATGCTCCTAACAACATATCTCCAGAGATACCAGGAGAACATTCAATTAAAACATCATCCATAAATCAAAGATTTTTTATTGGTAAAATTACGGTGGAAATTAGCCTTTCATTCTAATTATATTTAGAAAGATTTTTTTCAATCACTTCGTAATTTATTAATTGCAAAGAATTTCCATCTCTGTTGATATCTAAACTTACAAAACTATGCAGCAGTTCAAGAGGAAGCTCTCCTTTTATGACTAATTTAAAATTTTTATTTTTTAATTTTTTTGAATTTATAGCTGGGCAGATTTTAATAACAAATTCTTTCTTTTTAGTGTTAACAAAAACTAATTCTCCTCTAACAGAAAAATAGTTATCTTTTAGATCTAATTCTTCTAATAATTTTGAAAAGTTAGTTTTTGAAGAATCATTAGGGAAATCATTTAGTTGATAGGGATCCCAAATGCCTGCAACCTGTAAATGCAAGTTTTGAGTATTTTTATTCTTTGGATAAACAATCCAATAATAACTTTTCTTTAAATCAATATGCTTTTTTAAAAGTGATAATGCTTTACCTAGAACTACTGTTTCAATTTTTTTGTCTTTATTATCAATTAAAAAGCCTCTATTTGGTTGCTCATTACTAATAGGAATGAATTTACCACTAATAATACCGATTGCTCTATGCTGTAATTGGTTAGTAACTTTTGGGATAGGGTTTTTTAACATATGAAAATTTGAAAATAGCAATTTATCGTTTTAAATTTCTTAATTTTCCTCCAAACTATTAAAAGACTTTAATGCATCATCAATTGCATCAGAAGGATCAGTCGCATCATTCATACTATTTTGCCTTCTAATCATTTCCACAAGTTCAAAAGGATTAGTTGGAAGAGCTGAACTATCATCTTCTGTTTTGGTTGAACTATCGATTTCTAATTCTTCAAATTTATATTCTATATATTCAGCATTTAGGTAGTCACTTTTTAAGGAAATTAAAAAAGTAAAAAAAATTAAAAAAGTTATGGATTTATAAAGGCTTTTGCAAAAATAATTTTTCATTTTATTTAATTTCAAAATTCTTTAACGCCAAAATTTTTTGCTATTTTAATTTTACATAATTTGGTAGAAATTTGTTAATAGCAACTTGGAATGTTAACTCTATTAGAACCAGACTTTTACAAATAATAGATTGGATTAATCAAACCAATCCAGATATTCTATGTTTGCAGGAAACGAAAGTAATGGACGATAATTTCCCTGTAGAACCTTTTGAAAAATTAGGATACTCAGTAGAGGTTTACGGGCAAAAATCATATAATGGTGTGGCTATTATTTCTAAAATAAAGCCAGAAAATGTTAGAAAAGGATTCTACGGTTGTCCCGACTTTAATCAAAATATAGATATTTTCGTTGATCAAAAAAGACTGATTTCTGCTGATTTTAATGGTATTAAAATCATAAATGTTTATGTACCAAACGGATCATCTCTAGAATCTAGTAAGTTCGAATACAAAATTAATTGGTTAAATTGCTTAGCTTCATTTTTGGATGACCTAGAAAAAAAAGGAGAATTAATTTGTCTTATGGGTGATTTTAATGTTGCTCCATCTAAATTGGATATTCATGATCCAAAGAAATATGAAGGAGGAATAATGGCATCTGAGATAGAGAGAAATGCACTAAATAATGTTCTAAAAAAAAGATTAATAGATTCGTTCAGGATTTTCGAAAAAAATACTGGCTATTGGAGTTGGTGGGATTACCGTAATAACGCATTTGAATTAAATAAAGGTTGGAGAATAGACCATATATATATCAGCAAAGAACTGTCATCAAATCTTAAAAGTTGTGTCATAGACAGCTCACCAAGGGGTAATTCGCGTCCAAGTGATCATGCGCCAGTAATGATAGACCTTAACTTAAACGATATAAATGTAGAATTTTTTGAGGATGAGGATAATTTTTTCGAAATATAAATAAAATAGATTGAATTTCTTTAATACCTGAAAACGCTTATTACTAAAGAGTTATCTAAAGTAAGATTGTTTTTTATCATAATATCTTTAAAATTAACAATTTACAATCCAAACTATCGCAATAAAAATATCATAATGTAGAATTTCATTCTGATTGACAAAATTTTTACTTATTTCTAATTTAGAACATGACAAGATTTTTCTCAAAACATCATTTAGCTAAATTGTGACTGACATATTAAATTACACAAAATCTGAAGAAATTTTCTCTGCAGCCCAGCAATTAATGCCAGGAGGAGTTAGCTCTCCAGTGAGAGCTTTTAAGTCTGTAGGTGGCCAGCCAATTGTTTTTGACAGAGTCAAAGGTCCTTTTGCTTGGGATATTGATGGAAATAGATATATTGACTATATAGGAAGCTGGGGTCCGGCTATATGTGGACATGCCCACCCTGAAGTTACAACGGCATTACAGGAAGCAATTGAGAAAGGGACAAGCTTTGGTGCTCCATGCGTTCTAGAGAACAAACTTGCTGAAATGGTAATAGATGCAGTCCCATCTGTAGAAATGGTTAGGTTTGTTAATAGTGGAACTGAAGCATGCATGGCTGTTTTGAGACTGATGCGAGCATTTACTGGACGAGATAAAGTTATTAAATTTGACGGTTGCTATCACGGTCATGCGGATATGTTTTTAGTGAAAGCAGGATCTGGCGTAGCCACTCTGGGTTTACCAGATTCTCCAGGTGTTCCACGGACAACTACTGCCAACACACTTACTGCACCCTACAATGACCTTGAAGCAGTAAAAAAATTATTTTCTGAAAATCCTGATGCCATTTCTGGGGTTATACTCGAGCCTATCGTTGGAAATGCTGGATTTATTACTCCAGAACCTGGATTCTTGGAAGGATTAAGGGAATTAACCAGTGAGAATGGATCCTTATTAGTTTTTGACGAAGTAATGACTGGATTTAGAATAAGTTATGGAGGCGCTCAAGAAAAGTTTGGTGTTACTCCTGATTTAACCACCCTTGGCAAAGTAATTGGCGGAGGCCTGCCTGTTGGAGCTTATGGGGGCAAGAAAGAAATAATGTCAATGGTAGCGCCTTCAGGACCGGTATACCAAGCAGGAACTTTGAGTGGCAATCCTCTTGCAATGACTGCTGGAATAAAAACTCTTGAACTGCTCAAACAAGATGGTACTTACGACAAACTTGATTTAACAACTTCTAGATTAATCGAAGGGATAATTCAGTCTGCAGAAAATAACGGTATCGCTATCAACGGTGGAAGTGTAAGTGCTATGTTCGGATTTTTCTTATGCGATGGGCCTGTTAGGAACTTTAATGAAGCAAAAACAAATGATGCCGAACTTTTTGGTAAGTTGCATAAAGAAATGCTTCGACGAGGAATTTACCTAGCTCCAAGTCCTTTCGAAGCTGGTTTCACATCACTAGCTCATAGCGAAGAAGAAATTGATAAAACTATCGAGGCTTTTGACGAATCTTTCAACTCAATTAAAAAATAATCATTTACTAGTCTTTCTTAATAGAAAAATGAGTAAATGATAAAAACTTTAGAAACATTAAGTCTAAATAATTATCTTCTACCACCAACTATTACTGGGGGAGTACCACCTTCTGAACCTGGTAAGCCAGGAACAACTTGTGTACTACCATCCCATTTGTCGAGAAATAATTTGAAAAGTACCTGATCATCGAGACTTCTATTTAATGTCTCATATCTAAGTGCTTCTTGTTCTGCAATTTCAACTTCTGTCTTTGCTCTAAGTAATTGCTGACCAGCTATTTGCTTTTGTTCAATAGCAGCTCTATATTCTTCAGCGATCTCTAATCCAGTAAGATCTAAACTTTTAACATCTACGTAATCAAATGAATTAAGTTCTTTTGCAACAGTATCTCCTACTTTCTCAGAAATAACTGCGAATTCAGTAGCAATTGTTTCTAACTCATATTGAGAAAAAACTGATTTAAGAGCTTTTAGCAAAGATGGCTGAACAATTTTCTGATAAACATCACTATTTCTGCTTGCAATTGTTGCGAAAATCCTTCCTGCTTCATTAGGTTTTACTGAGTACTTAACAGTAGCGGTAGCTCTAATAACTTGAAGATCTTTAGTTAAAGTTTCAAATTTTTCAGGTTGAACTTGAGTTTTTATATCAAATGGATATACAGACTGAATAAATGGAAGTTTAAAATTTAAACCAGCTCTCCTAGAGGGTCCACTTACTTTCCCTAATGTTGTAACAACTGCAACTTGTCCTGAAGGCACAACAAAAAGAGATTGGGTAAGTAAAAGAAAGCCAGTAAAAGATAATACAATAAAAAGGGTTGCTGTCCCACCGGGACCTGTTGGTGTGACATTTTTAAAGGATGTTGTCATTAAATTTTTTCTTTTAATTAATCATATTTAAATAGACTAATTAGTGCATTAATAAGACATTTAATTAAAATATTTTTTTAATAATTGTGAATTTAAATACAGATATTTTTAGTGGATATTTGATTTAAATTCTTGCAAAAGTTCTAAATAAAGATCCTCATCTATCTCCCTTATGTCATATTCAGAGGGCAAAACACCATGCTTATGCTCATGTACCGCCATCCAACAAAATTTCTCTATTTCTCCTTTTGAAAAACGAGGATATTCTTTTACCTTCTTAATGAGTGATTTAATGAGAGATTCTGGATGATCTGCCATATATTTTTAAATTAATCCTATTAAAAATCTTATCTAAAGTTATTAGCTTTTAGAGGAATGTTCAAAGACTCTTCCAACTCACTAACAAGCTTAATTGCTAATTGAAGATCATTTTTGCTCTTACTAGCTACTCTGAGAGTCTCTCCATTGATACTGACATTAATTTTTTTTATTTGATCTCTTATATTTTTACTGATTTTTTTTGCAATTTCTTGTTTAATTCCTTGTTTTAATAAAATAGTCTGTTTAATTCTATTACCGCTAACAATTTCAATTTCACCGTAGTCAAATATTTTCAAAGATAAGTTTCTTTTTATTGCCTTTTGTCTAATTATGTCGTTTACAGCATTTAAGGTTAGTTCGCTATTGGTGATGATAAAAATATTTTCTTTATCTAGTTCAGCTGAAGTATCCGTGCCCTTCAAATCGTAACGCTGAGAAATTTCCCTTTTAACTTGATCCAAAGCATTGACTAATTCTTGTCTATCAAAATCAGATACTACATCAAATGAAAAACTTTCTGCCATAGTAAATTACTAAACGCTAAATATTATTAGCATAAATCATCTTTTAATAAGGGGAAATAGGTTAATTTAATCAAAAAATAACAAACTAACCACTTTGCCCATTTCTTCAGCACATCTACAACTATTTAGCAAAGTTTCACTATCGTGAAAGGCAAAGCATATTAATTGATCGCACCTAGTAATAATTTCTTGATTACAAAGACTACTAGCAAGTGGTAAAGGTAATTCATCATTTTCACTTTTTTCAACCAAATGCATAACCTTCTCAAGTTGGTCCTTTATTTCAGGAATTTGTCTATCAAGACTTTGTGGTAATAAAACAGTTAATAATGATGGATTAATATCTAAGACAGCTCGAATAACAGCCGCATTGACACCTTGTGACCCAGAAGTAAGGATATTGTGTCCTTCTTCTGCCAACGACCTTGCTATCAACTCAATTAAGTGGATATCGACAACTGGTACGTGCCTGCTGCCCAAAAAAGCAATTCTCCTTTTCCCATTATCTTGGAGTTTTGCAAGTTCTTGAGCTAAGGCATCAACGCCTTCAGTTGCTGGTAGATCTAAAGAGCGACTCAAAATAATATAGTTCCTATATTTGAAATTAGCATTTATCTGAAAAATTGCAGGGAAAATCAATCTTTTCGAGAATTCTTTGTAGATTTACATTCTCTTGAACTAACTGAATAGCATAGGAAGCTTTAATTGATTCATGTATTCTCACATGACCAAAGGCTTGTTCAATAATTTCCACGGAGGAAAGAGTATCTAATTCCACTTTCAAAATTGGCACCTCCAATTCCTCCGCTCTATGAATCAATTGTGATAAGGGATCTCCCATACCAGTTAAAATTAGGCATTGAGTCGAAGCCTCCAAAGCAGCAAGTTGGATATCAGTTCTATCAGCTCCAGTAACTACAGCCATATTTCGTCTTCTCCTGAAAAATTCCATTGCAGAATTTACCCCCATTGCACCAATGCTTAATGTTTCAACAAGCAATTGATCTTTTTCAGGGCAACAAATTACTTGGGCATCTAGCCTTCTTACAAGCTCACCTACGGTGACACTTCTAAGAAGTGGTGATTTAGGCATCACTCCAAACACTTCAATATCCAGATCTTTAAGAGAGGGTATTATTTCATTTTTTACTTTTTCGAGTTCTTGCGGCAAAACTCCATTTAATACAACTCCAGCCAATTTCTCACCTAATTGTTTTTTCGCATCAAGTAATGCATCCACACTTTTACAATCTTCCCATAAATTCACAATTAAAACATTCGCATCTAAATCCTTAGCTAGTTGTGGGAGACTTAAGCCATAAATCATACCCTCATGAAGACTTCCGGCTGCCTCTAAAATGTTAAGACCTTCAAAATCATCATTAACCAATCCTTCAATCTGATCAAAACCTCTTCCTGGGAGTAAGTCTTTGTTAAAGATTCTTTTTTCAGCTGAGATATTATCCAATAACCCTACTGAAGAAATTAAATTCTCCTCTTCGATATTTAACGTTGATCCAATAAACTTAACATCATCATCTATTAATCCTTCATAAGACATTGAGGAAAGATTTGTAAGTTCAATACACGTTGCTAAAGGTTTTCCAATGCGTACTTTTTTTTTCTTCTGTAAAAGTTTTTTTGCTATCCCAAGAACCATTGCAGACTTACCACTAAATGGCTCACATGAGCCAATTAATAATATATCGCTCATAATTTAGTAAATTATCTATTAATAGGTTTAAGATAATATTTTTTTCAGAACTAAACAAATATTTATTTATGAGTTTTAATCAAATAAAAAAAATAAATAGTCTTTTTTTGGTAAATTTATTTTAATTCTTTGGTATCTCATAAAAATCAAGTAAAATGATAAATTCAACCAAAAACGAAAAAACCATAGGGATTACTGGAGCCTCAGGTGCGCTAGGGAAAGAATTAACAAAGTTGTTTCGTCAAAAAGGATATAAAGTGATTGGATTTACTCATAGTAAAACTAATTATGAAATAAATCTTGAATCTCCAAATGAATGGATTAAATGGGAATGTGGGAAGGAGTTGTCATTAAAAAAACAATTAAAGAATATAGACATTTTAATTTTGAACCATGGTGTCTATGATTTGAGTAGAGAAAATTCTAATTATGAAAACTCAATTGAGATAAATGCATTAAGCAAATTCAAATTTTTAAATTTATTTGAAGATATTGCTCTAAGCAATGATTCACAAATAAAAAAAGAGATTTGGATAAATACATCTGAAGCAGAAATATTACCCGCCCTAAATCCGTCATATGAGATTAGTAAATCCCTTATTGGTCAACTAGTTTCTTTCAAAAAAAATCTACTAGACAAAAATACAAAGAAAAAATTAATAATTAAAAAAATCATCTTAGGGCCTTTTAAATCAGAATTAAATCCTCTCGGAATAATGAGTCCCAAATTTGTTTCTAAAAAAATTTATGATTTAGCCAATTCAAAAAATTATTTAGTAATAATTAGTCCAAACCCTTTAACATATGTACTTTTCCCATTGAAAGAATTTTTTAATTTTTTATATTGCCAAATTATCTATAGATATAAATCTTAATGCCTAAAAATCTCGATCTGTCAATATTTCAATACCATCTTTTAAAACAACTATTGTATGCTCCCATTGAGCCGATAGTTTTCCATCTTTTGTTATTACGGTCCATCTATCACTTAGTGTTTTGCAAAATTTAGTCCCTTCATTAACAATAGGTTCCACCGCTAATGTCATTCCTTCGCGAAGGACGACGTTAGGCAATTCTTTGGTCCGAAAATTAAATACAGATGGTTCTTCATGAAGATTTCGTCCAACTCCATGACCTGTATAGTCTTCTACAACACTAAATCCATTTTTTACAACAACATCTTCGATTTCCCCAGCCACATCTAAAAGTGTATTCCCAGCTTTGATTTTCGAAAGGCCCGCATACAATGCTTTAAAAGCTATATCACTAAGTTTTTGAGCCTTTGGACTAACTTCTCCTACACAAATTGATATACAACTATCTCCATGGAAACCATCTAAATATGCCCCGGTATCAATTTTAACCAAGTCACCATTTTTAATTATTTTATTTTTACTTGGAATACCGTGGACAACCTCATTATTAATACTAGAACAAATACTAGAAGGGAATCCATGGTAGCCCTTGAAACTTGGCACAGCTCCAAAACTTTTTATCCTCTTTTCTGCAAAATCATCTAAATCTTTTGTACTCATTCCAGGTTTAATTAAGTCATTAATTTCTTTCAAAACAGTAGCTACAATTCTGCTAGATTTTTTCATCAAATTTATTTCCCGTGAAGACTTTATTTCGATTCCTCTTCTCCTCTGAATAAAAGGAACTTGATCATTAGCTTTGGAATTATTTTTTTTTAACAAAAGATCTGCAAAATGTCTCATTGGAATAAATAATAGTAATAAGTAAATATCTTCAAAATAGCCTTTATAAACTTGGCTACCTTAAATCTATCAATAACAATGGGAAAGAAACAAAAATGAAAACTTTATTTAATTCTAGGCAATTTCATAAGGCTTTGGCGCCCTGGATTTTTCTTCCATTATTTATATCTTCAATTACTGGTCTTCTTTATAGGGTTTCAAAAGATTTACTGGGATACTCTAGAGAACAAGTTCATTGGTTAATGTCTCTCCATGAGGGCGAATGGCTTGGAGATAATGGAGAACTTATATACGTAATATTAAATTCCCTTGGAGTTTTATGGATGCTCGTCACAGGATTCCAAATGTTTTCAAAAACAATTTCATTTACCAAAAAGGTTACTAAAGGCGAGTCAAAAGGTTAAGATATAGAACTTGTAAGATAATAATGACCAAAATGGCCAAAGAGAAACAAGAGAAGGATTTAGAAACCGCTATTAAAGCTGACGCATCAGTTGATGTAACAGTTGAACAAAAAGAAAAAAATACGGTTTCTGAGACTACGCAAACCTTAAGCGCATCCAATCTTATTAAGGAATTTGAGAACGAACAATTAAAAAAAGAATTACCAGAAATTTATGTTGGTGACACTGTTAAAGTTGGAGTGAAAATTACAGAAGGTAATAAAGAAAGAGTCCAACCTTATGAAGGCGTTGTCATAGCAAAAAGACATGGAGGAATTAACCAGACTATTACAGTTAGAAGAATTTTTCAGGGTATAGGTGTTGAAAGAGTATTTATGCTACATAGTCCACAGGTTGCCTCTCTAAAAGTTGAACGTAGAGGTAAAGTAAGAAGAGCTAAGTTATTCTATCTGAGAGATAGAGTAGGAAAAGCTACTCGCGTAAAACAACGCTTTGATCGATAAAGTTGTAAATTAAATAACTTATTGGTCACAAAGACGCTTATAATTATTTAAATGCGTCGTTAGTTCAGTTGGTAGAACGCAGGTCTCCAAAACCTGATGTCGGGGGTTCAAGTCCTCCACGACGCGTTTGATCAACATTATGTAAATCATTTTTTCATAAGATGGAGTTAGATCTTCAACCTGGGGACGTAGTTAAAGTCCTCGAATCAGCAGCTTTAGGATGGGTTCGTGCAAGAGTTATCAGAGTTAAGTCTGGTGGGAGAGTTGTCGTACAAAGTGACCAAGGCAGAGAATTTACTGCTAGAGGCAATCAAGTTAGGTTGATAGAACCTGCTGGTTTTAGACCTCAAAAATAAATAGTTGTATACACTAAGGCAGTTAAATAACTAATTATTTCTGTAAATCCTCAAATTAATAAATTTTTTTTATTACAACCCCATAAATTAAGTATTATGATCTGATAATTTTAAGAATGAAGTTCTAAATAAATTTAGAACAAAACTCTGGGACCGTAGTTCAACTGGTTAGAGCACCGCCCTGTCACGGCGGAAGTTGCGGGTTCGAATCCCGTCGGTCCCGTTTTTTCTAAAAGAAATTTGGAAAAACGTTTAAGACTAGCCCCGAGTCCAACGGGTTTATTTCATATTGGGACAGCGCGAACAGCACTATTCAATTGGTTGTATGCACAAAAAATAGGTGGAAAATTTCTTATCAGAATAGAAGATACAGATTTTCTTCGATCTAAATCTGAATATTCAAAAAATATATTAGAGGGTTTGAAATGGCTTGGACTTAAATGGGATGAAGAACCTATAAAGCAAAGTGACCGAATTTCGATTCACAAAAGTTATATCAAAAAACTATTGAAATGCGGAGCTGCATATAGGTGCTTTACATCAGAAGATGAAATATCTGAATTACGAGAAGAACAAAAAAAGAAAGGATTACCACCAAAGCATGATAATAGACACAGAAGTCTTTCAAAAGAAGAAATAGAAACATTCATATCCCAAGGGCGGACTTCAGTAATAAGATTTAAGATTGATGAAAAAATTGATATTAAATGGGTAGATCAGATAAGAGGCGAAATCAAATGGCAAGGGAAGGATTTGGGCGGTGATTTAGTTTTATCAAGAAGGTCTAAGGGATATGAGATTGGAAATCCTTTGTATAATCTTGCAGTTGTAGTTGATGATAATTTCATGAATATTACTCACGTTATAAGGGGCGAAGACCATATCTCGAATACTGCAAAACAAATATTGATTTACAAAGCATTAAATTTTAATTTGCCAACTTTTTCGCATACACCCTTAATACTAAATAGCGAAGGGAAAAAATTATCCAAGAGAGATTGCGTTACTTCAATCGACGAATTTAGAGAAATGGGATATTTACCTGAGGCCCTATCGAACTATATGGCATTTTTAGGTTGGTCTCCAAAATCTGCCGACAGAGAAATACTTTCACTTGAAGAGATATCTGAAATTTTTGACTTATCAGAAATAAATAAAGCTGGAGCAAAATTTAGTTGGGAAAAACTCAACTGGATTAATTCTCAATATATAAAAAATATGGAATCAATAAAGTTAATTGAGATCATGAGAAAATACTGGGATGAAAATGGTTGGGAGCCGCCATCTCAAGAATGGGCTAATAAATTAGCAATTTTGATTAGAGACTCTATGACTCTTTTAAAAGATTCAATTGATCAATCAAAACCATTTTTCTTAATACCTACAATTCAAAAAGAAGGTCAAGATTTTCTGGAAAACCGGGAAAGCAAATTGTCTTTAAAACTAATCTTAAATTATTTAATTGAGCAAAATACTATAAAACTAAACAAACAGAAAGCCAAAGAAATAATAAACGAAATCTCAAAAAAGCATAATATTAAAAAAGGGATATTAATGAAATCATTAAGAGTAGCCTTTTTTGGATCTCTAAGTGGGCCAGATTTAATTCAAAGTTGGGAGCTTTTTGCAGAGAGTAAAACTGATAGAACTCGAATTGAAAGATGTATTTAATCAATTAAAATTATTTTTTTGGCCTAATTTAAGTCTATTTACCAAAGGTTTAGCTGAAATTCCTTGTATTCCTACTGTCATCAAAATAGTAAGAAAAACTAAACCTTGTAGACGGCCAGCCCCAAGGATACCAGCCTGCTCTAATCTGATTGAAAAAAGAGAAGCTACAGCTGCAGTAACAATACCTCTTGGGGCTAACCAGGCTAAAAATATTTTTTCTTTTAAGTTCAAGTCTTTCCCCATTGTTGCTATCCAGATAGAGATAGGGCGAACAATTACCATCAACATAAAAACGCAAACAACCCCTCCCCAGCCTAGCGGACTTAATTCACCCCAAGAAACGTCAGCGGCCAAAAGAGGGAAAAGAACTGTTATTGCTAATTGAGCTAATTCACCTATTAGATTATCCAATCTCTCCTTATCTATAACTTCTCTTTTGCCTACAATAAAACCTGCCGCGACTGAAGCCGGCAAGCCTGATTCTGGTAAAAAATATTCGCAAATTCCATACACAAGGAAAATAAATCCAAGGGTAACTTGAAGCTCTATACCAAATGAGGCTTCATTTTTTATTTTTTTTAAAATTTCTGATAGTAACCATCCTGCACTTAATCCGATTAAAACTCCACCCCCTAATCTTTGCATTAATGCTATAAATACATCTTTAATCCCACGAAGGTCCCCTAAAGTCAATTCTAAAAGCAGTAATGCTAGTACTGCACCAATTGGTTCAAGCAGCAACCCCTCAGCTTTTAAAACTTCCGAGAGTGGGGAAGCTAATTTTATTTGTTCCACTAATGGAGAGACAACTGTTGGTCCAGTAGCTAGAACTATGGCACTATATATTCCTGCGACTTGCCATGAGAGGCCAGCCAGCCAATGAGCAATGAAAATTCCAGCTGATAATGAAATAAAAAGTCTTACCAATGAAATTTTTAAAACAGTATTTCTTATATTCCCCTCAGGCAGTTTTAAATTTAATCCTCCTTCAAAAAGAACCAAAGAGACCAAAAGCCCCACAATAGTTTCAAGCCCTTGCCCGAGATCTAAAGGCTCAACAAGTCCCAATCCTGATCTTCCAATTAATAATCCAGAAAGCAATAAAATAACAACACTTGGGAATCCTGTAAAAGAAGAAAATAATCGAGCGCAAGCGCCTGCAAATACAGTTATCCCCCAAAGTAATCCAAGCCTTTCAGGCGTCATATAAAATTATAAATAATAAAAACATTCATTATTTTGATTAAATCAATAATCTTATCTCTAGTCCAATAAAAACAATACTTTTTAATTTAATGCATCGGCTGAAAAAGAGTATTTTAAAAAATTCTTTCAAAAATACTTTTAAGAAAATTAATTTTATTTCTATTAAGAAAACTGGCTTATTAAAGCAATAATTATAAAAATAATTCCTATACCAACAGTTGCCATCCTTCCATTCCATATTTCAGCTTGAGGGGTAAAACCTCTTTTCCACAAGTTCAATTCCTTTTTATCAACGAAGTTTTTTGTCTCTTTAATCTCGATTTTAGGTTGTTTGTTCATTGAAATTAGAAAGGAGGGTTTTCTTCATAAAGGGTATTTGCTTGTTCAATTGATAGTCTTCCTGAGACACCTAATTTAAGGGAACTTAAATGATCCTTAAATTTGATTCTGAACAAAGCCGCCGCTCCAATCATTGCCGCATTATCTGTACAAAGTTCAAGAGGCGCTAAATGAACTTTAATAGATTTTTTACTAGCTTCACTAATCATCATTTTTCTTAATGTATTGTTAGCAGCCACTCCCCCAACCACAACTATATTATCCAAGCTATGATCTTCTGCGCATTTTATTGTTCTCTCTACCAAGACCTCTGCCACTACTCTCTCAAAACTTGCAGCAATATCTGGAATTGGAACGGTCTTCCCAGCCAAATTTATTCTCTCAACTAATCTTAATACGGCAGTTTTTAAACCACTAAAAGAGAAATCATATTTAAGGAATCCACCTTTTTTATCAGAGATCTTACATTTTGGTAAATTAAATTTCATTGGGTCCCCATTTTTAGCAATCTTTTCAATTGCCGGTCCTCCTGGATAACTAAGACCTAATAGTCTGCCAACTTTATCAAAGGCTTCTCCAGCAGCATCATCAAAACTTTTCCCAAGTCTTTGCATCCCCCTACTATCATCTACCTTTATCAATTCAGTATGCCCGCCGCTAACAAGTAATGTAAGAAAAGATTTCTTTGGATAGTTTTCTGAAAATAGAATTGAAGATAAATGCCCCTCCAAATGATGAATTCCCAAAAATGGTTTTGAATGTAACATGCAAAGTGATCTTGCGGTTAGAGAGCCAACTCGTAAACAACCAACTAATCCAGGAGCTACAGTTGACGCAATATAATCGACTTCCTCAATTTTAATTTTTGCTTCTTCTAGAGCCTCATCTAACACAAAAGGTAATAATTCTAAATGCTTTCTAGCTGCAAGTTCAGGCACAACTCCTCCCCATTTTGAATGATCTTCAATTTGAGAGGCAATTATATTTGAATGTATTCTGAAAGTATCGCCAATATTAGAAACTATTGAGACAGATGTCTCATCACAACTTGTTTCAATAGCTAAAACTTTATGCATTTTTGATTCAACTTGTTCTATTTTAATATTAATTTCTTACTTAACACATTATAAGGAATTAAAGATTGCAACTTATGAAATTCTTTTTTTCAATCATAACCTCAGTTTTTCTGTTCCTCGGAATTACTCCAATTGCTCTAGCTGCAAATGGGCCTGCCTTAAACGCAGATAGAGCTAGCACAGAATATACCGCTTCAGCTCTCACAAAATGCTCTGAAAATCCTAAATTCATTGAGAGAGCAAATTCTGCAACTACTCAAAAAGACATAGCAAGATTTGAAAGATATGGAAAAGCATCATGTGGAGATGATGGTCTTCCTCATTTAATAATTGGACCTCCTCTTGAGCCATGGGGAGCCCTTTTAAATAGAGGTCATGAAGGAGATTTACTTATTCCCGGAGTATTGTTCATTTACATTGCTGGAATTATTGGTTGGTCAGGAAGAGAGTATCTAATTGAATCAAAAAAGACTAAGAATCCAGCAGATCTTGAGATCATTATTGACCTAGACTTAGCCAGAAAATGTCTTGTAAAAGGAGCCCAATGGCCTCTTCTTGCTAATAAACAAGGTAGAAATGGAGATTTAAGAGAGAAAGATAAAAATATTACACTTAATGGTCCTCGCTAAACATCCTTAAAAAACTTTCAAAAACAAATGTTCAAAATTCTAAACACAAAATTTGTCAGATCTGCACCAGTTGTAGCAGCAATTTGGCTAAGCCTTACAGCTGGAATAATTATTGAATTTAATAGGTTTTTCCCAGATTTATTATTCCATCCAATGAGTTGATAAATAGAAAATAATCAAGTTTTTATTAACTTCATTATTTTTTTTGCTGTTTCATCAACATTGTGATTTGTTAATGCAAAATCAAATTCATTTGATACTGAAATCTCATAATTAGCCCTTGAGAGTCTTTTTTTAATTGCCTCTTCTTTTTCTGTACCTCTATTTCTTATTCTTCTCTCTAACTCTTCTTTATCCGGAGGAAGTAAAAATATTGACTGTGAATTAGGATACTTATTTTTTATTTGCCTTGCACCCTCTACTTCAATTTCAAGTAGTACGGTAAATCCCTTTTTTATTTTCTCATTAACAGAAGACAAAGGCGTTCCATAGTAGTTCCCAGCAAATTGAGCCCATTCAAGGAAAAGATTTTGTTCAATCATTTCTTTAAACTTTTCTTGGTTTAAGAAATAATAATTTTCTCCGTCCTTCTCTCCCTCTCTAGGTTCTCTAGTAGTTGCAGATATTGAAAGCCAAAAATTTTTTTCTTTACATAATATTTCTTTAACAACTGTTCCTTTACCTACACCGCTGGGTCCAGTAAGGATAATAAGTTTTTTTTGATTTTTCATATTAAATTTTTTACAGTAAAATAGACTTCTTGTGAATTAAAAAGGAATAATGCAAAAAGGTGTTCCACAGATAATGGATATTACATCTATTAAATCTGTCTTGCATTATTTGACAAAGAACATCTTACCTACAAAGTTTGAGACTGCCCAACAACCTGAGCCTAATACAATTCAATTATGTTTCAGAGGAGTTGATTCTCAAACATGGTTAGAAGTTTCATGGAATGGAGACTCTCCAAGAATACTAAAGATAAATAAGCCAGAAAAGATTGGAAGAGAAAGCACACTTTCTAAACAAATAAGATACGGATTAAAGTATATGGCTTTAATTTCGATTGATCAAGATGATTTCGAGAGAGTTATAAAATTTAGTTTTGCAAAAAAACCTGGAGATGAAATTAATAAGTATTTAATTTTTGAATTAATGGGAAAACATAGTAATATTTTTTATCTGGATAATAAACATAAAATAATTGCCGTTGGTAAACAAATTAAATCAAGTCAATCTAGTTTTAGAACAATTTCAACAGGATCAATTTATTCTGACCCTCCAGTCAATATGAAAAAACAACCTAGAGAAGATGAGTCTTTTCAATCATGGAAAGACTCAATTTCAATAGTACCTGAGTCTTTGAAATACTGTTTAATAAATACCTATCAAGGAGTAAGCCCTATCCTCACAAAACAATTAGAGGTTGTTAGCGCAACTGTTAATTCAGAAATAATGGAAAAAAATATTGATTTCATTAGCAACTCAGACCTAAAGGAGATCTTTAAAAATTGGAAGATTTGGATAAAAAGGTTTAAAAACAATAACTTTAATTTTTCTACGTTCAACAAAGATTTTTATTGCGTTTGGTTTTTTGATAAGGAAATTAATTGCGAAAATAAAATAGATTTATGCACAAGCTTAGAGAATTATTATGATTTTCATCTGAAACAAAAAAAACTTGAATTATTGGAAAAGAAAATTGAAGGGATAATTTTTAGACAGACCAATACTGAGAAAAAGAATTTAAATATTCAATATGATCTTCTGACAAAATCAGAAAACTACGAGATATATAAAGAAAAAGCTGATAATATATTCGCTTCACATGAAATTAAAAAACAAGAAATTATAAAGGGACAAAAACTATATAAAAAATCAAAAAAACTAAAGAGATCTAGAGAATTAATAAAAGAAAGATTAAATTTTTACAAAACAAACATAGAGAGATTAGAGGAATTCACTACGCTTCTAGAAAATTTAAATTCTTTAAATCATGAAAAACTTTCTATGAGAATCAAACTACTAGAAGAAATTATAGAAGAAATTTGTAACGAGTTTAATATCAATATCAAGAAGCAAAGAGATGATCACAAAAGTACATATGAGATAGAATCTTCACCAATTCAAGTGGACACTCCCACAGGATTAAAGCTTCAAGTAGGGCGAAATATGAGGCAAAATGATTTAATAAGCTTTAAGTTCTCAAAAAAAGGCGATTTATGGTTTCATGCACAGGAATCACCAGGAAGTCATGTAGTTTTGAAGTCTTCATCTCAAGTAGCATCTCAACAAGATCTTCAAATAGCTGCAGATTTAGCTGCTTTATTTAGTAAGGCAAAAAGAAACATTAAAGTTCCAATTAATTTAGTAAAGATTAAAGATTTGCAAAAAATCAAAAACGGAGGACCGGGTTGCGTTTCCTTTAAAAATGGAGAAATTATTTGGGGAAATCCTACAAGAGGAGAAGATTACATTAAGAAAAATCTTAAAACAGTAATTTAGTTTATAATAAAAAAAATTTTAAATCTAAATGTTTGATTTTCTTTTAGGCACTCATGAATTTTTAGGCAATCATAGTTTTCCAGAATTTATTGTTGGATATCTATTTGGTGCTGCATTAATAATTGGAGCCCCTACTGTTTTCTTACTACTTGCCTTCGTAAGTGCTTTAATGAAAACAAATGGGAAAATGGGTGGATATAGAGAATATGAAACTTATGGTGAATCATCTTTAAATGATGCCCCTCCTTTCTTATTACCAGATCCAACAAATCCTAAATTAAGCAAATAATTAAGTTTATCGAAAAATAAATTGGACTTTGACAATAGTAGTTTTAACCCTTTTTCTTACACAATTTTTATTAAATAATAATGAGAGGTACCGGTCAAAGTGAAAAAAAATTATCAGATTCAATGACTTTTAGTGATCATTTAGAGGAGCTTCGTCAAAGGATACTAAACTCAATTACAGCAATACTTATTTCAATATTCTTTAGTTTTCTCATCATAAAGCCATTAATATCTTTTTTAGAAATTCCAGCTGGTGATATTCATTTACTACAACTTGCTCCAGGAGAATTTTTATTTGTTGCTATTAAAGTTGCAGGTTACAGCGGATTGATAGTTTCTATGCCTTATATTTTTTATCAAATAATATTATTCATTTCTCCTGGTTTAACAAAACAAGAAAAAAGCCTTATCTTGCCTGCAGTTTTTGGTTCAGGTCTTCTATTTTTTTTAGGATTAATTTTTTCATGGTGGATATTAGTCCCTGCAGCAATAAATTTCTTCATTAGTTTCGGTGCTGATATTGTTGAACCAACTTGGTCTATAGAAAGATATTTTGATTTTGTTCTATTATTAATGTCTAGCACTGCAATAGCTTTTCAATTGCCAGTATTACAATTTATTCTTGGTTCTCTTGGAATAATCACAACAGAAAAAATGATTTCAAATTGGAAGATAGTTGTAATTTCCTCTGCAATATTATCTGCAGTGATTACCCCTTCAACTGACCCATTGACTATGTCATTGCTATCTATATCGATTGTGTTTTTATTTTTTGTGGGTACTGGATTAACCTACTTGTCAGAAAATCTTAAGTCAAAAACTCTTTCATCTTCTCATTAAGATCTAATTGCAAGCTGACAGCTCTACCTAACCTTGGCTTAGCATTGACTTTCTTTAGCCATTCCCTTACTTCTTCTGAATATCCACATCTATTTAAAATCTCGATTTTATCAGCTATCGATTTTTTATATTCATCTTCACTTAAAGGGAATGATTCCTGTCCAAGAAATCCCCACATCATTTGAAAATATAAGAATTTTCCTCTTCTAAAGAGTCTAAAATCATATTTTTTCCCCCAGCGATGAATCAAATAATGTATAACTTCATCTACTAGCAATGGGTTCATTTAAATCAATTAATTAAGACTTCCTAAACTTTTACTTTAAATTATTAAAAGTCCTATCTATTTGCAACAGAAATTGAACAATTTGCTCCATAATAACTAATAAATAACTGAACCAAGTAGCGAATGACTCAATTAAGTTCCAATGATGTCCCTTCTATGGGTCGAAGGCAATTTATGAATCTTCTTACATTTGGTACTGCAACTGGTGTAGCTTTAGGAGCCCTTTACCCTGTAGCTAATTATTTCATGCCTCTAAGAGCAGGCGGTGGTGGAGGTGGAACTTCTGCTAAAGATGAATTAGGGAATCCAATAACTAAGACAGGTTGGTTAGCTACCCATCAAGCAGGAGACAGAAGTCTAGTACAGGGTCTAAAGGGAGATCCAACTTATTTAATAGTTAATGAGGGTGGGGAAATAGGAGAATTTGGTTTAAATGCAATTTGTACTCATTTAGGTTGTGTTGTCCCATGGGATAGTGGTGCTAATAAATTTATATGTCCTTGTCATGGCAGTCAGTACGATACTAACGGGAAGGTAGTAAGAGGGCCTGCGCCTTTATCTTTAGCTCTAGCTCATGTAGATATTGAAGATGATGCTGTACTCGTCAAACAATGGTCAGAAACTGACTTCAGAACTAATGAAAATCCATGGTGGGCATAAACAAAATGAAAGGTCTTAAAAATCAAATCATGAAAAAAACAAGTTTATTTATCTGTACTCTGATTTTCATTTCAAGCATTATATTTTATCCAAAGATCAGTTTTGCTTATCCATTTTGGGCTCAGCAAAACTACGAATCCCCAAGAGAAGCCACAGGTAAGATAGTCTGTGCAAATTGTCATCTAGCTCAGATGCCTACAATTGCAGAGGTTCCACAATCTGTTGGAGCAGACAGTGTTTTCAAAGCTGTAGTCAAAATACCCTACAAAAATGATTTAAAAGAGATAGGGGCTGATGGTTCGGAAGTTCCATTACAAGTTGGTGCTGTTGTAATGCTGCCTGATGGCTTTAAACTTGCTCCACAAGAAAGATGGACCGAAGAAATAAAAGAGGAGACAGAAGGGGTTTATTTCACTAATTACAGTGAAGAGAAAGATAATATCATTATTGTCGGACCTTTACCTGGCGATACCAATAAAGAAATCGTTTTCCCTGTACTTTCCCCTGACCCATCCACTAATAAAGAATATCACTATGGAAAATACTCGTTACATATTGGAGGCAATAGAGGCAGAGGTCAGGTATATCCAACTGGAGACAAGAGCAATAATGTAGTATTCACCTCTTCCACAGCAGGAACTATAAATTCAATAGAAACAATTGAAGATGGTAGCTATCAAGTCAATATAGAAAACGATAATGGTGAAATAACTACTGAAGCAGTCCCTGTTGGTCCTCAACTTATCGTAAAAGCGCAGGACAAAATTAATGTGGGTGACCCTCTTACTAATGATCCCAACGTTGGTGGCTTTGGGCAATTAGATGCTGAGGTCGTACTTCAGAGCCCTTATAGAGTTATTGGATTGATTGCATTCTTCATTGGTGTAGGCTTAACACAAATACTTTTAGTATTGAAGAAAAAACAAGTTGAAAAAGTGCAAGCAGCCGAGGGAATCTAATTTTCTCTAAATGCTTATACTTCAAGCTTTTATACAATCGCCCGGAGAAACTTTTTTAAAGTTAGGATTTATAACTATTAGATGGTATGGACTTCTTATTTCGGTTTCAGTTTTAATAGGCCTATTTGTCTCTAAAAAACTAGCACAGGCAAGAAATATTAACCCAGAGTTCATTAGTGAAATACTTCCTTCATTAATAATCTCTTCAATAATTGGAGCTAGAGCTTATTACGTAATTTTTGAGTGGAGGCAATATAGCGGAGAGAACTTTTTTACTTCTTTTGAACTATTCAATAACATCATTCAAATACCTTCTTTTCTTGCATTTTGGGAAGGAGGCATAGCAATCCATGGAGGTCTAATTGGGGGATATATATCTATTATCTATTTCTGTAAGTCGAAAAATATTAATTTAAAAACTTTTATAGATATATTAATACCCTCTATTATTCTTGGACAATCAATAGGAAGGTGGGGAAATTTTTTCAATAATGAAGCCTTTGGAGTTCCTACAAATTTGCCATGGAAATTATTTATACCTATCCAAAATAGGCCTTTAGAATTTATTAATTATGAATTTTTTCATCCTACATTTCTCTATGAGTCATTATGGAATCTTTTAATTTTCATCGTCCTTATTATTATTTTTAATAAACAAAATAAAACAGATTTTTTCAGGCCTGGCTTTATTAGCTGTCTTTATTTAATAAGTTATAGCTTTGGAAGATTCTGGATTGAAGGTTTGAGAACTGACCCACTATGCATTGGTGGACTTCCACCTTTCTGTGATGGAGGTATAAGAATGGCTCAATTTATAAGTATTTTTCTATTTTCTTCTGGATTAATTGGAATATTTTTTTTAAGATTGAGAACATATAGTGGAAAAAATAGAAAGAATGGATAACAAAATATCCTTTATTGGTGTTGGTCCAGGCGATCCAGAATTATTAACTTTAAAAGCATTAAAAAAGATAAAAATTGCAGATGTCATAATTTGGACTGATTCTCTAATTCCTGAAAAGATTTTAGATTCTGCTAAAGAAGGTTCTGAAAAAATAAAAACGAGTTCACTTAACTTAGAGCAAATCACCTCAATTATGATAGAGAAATTTCAGGCAGGGAAAACTGTTGTAAGGTTGCATGATGGAGACCCTTGCCTTTTTGGTGCAATTAGAGAGCAAATCGAAATTTTAAAAAACGAAAAAATTGAAATCGAGGTTGTTCCTGGAGTAAGTGCTTTTCAAGTTGCTGCAGCATATCATGAAGCTGAGTTAACCATCCCTGACGTAACGCAAACAATAATTTTAACAAGAGCAGGAGGGCGAACAGGGATGCCCGAAAAAGAATCTCTGAAAGATCTTGCGAAACACAAGTCCTCTATATGTCTATATCTAAGTGCTAGGCATGTGAAAAGGTCTCAAGAAACTCTACTAGAGTTTTACCCTCCAGAGACTAAAGTTATTGTTGGATTTAGAGTATCTTGGGATGATGGTTGGACATCATTAATAGAATTAAAAGATATGGAAAAATTTTCTATTGAGAAAAAACTAATTAGAACAACCATTTACATAATTAGCCCAGCAATTAGTAATTTTCAAAAAAGATCTAATCTTTATAATCCATCTTATAGGCATCTCTTTAGGAATAAATAATCTTAAAGTTGATAGAAAAATATTAATTACTATAATTAGTAAAAATTTATTTGCTTTGAAAGAAATAAAATCTGTTTCGGGAAACAACAATAAAGGAGAAAATTCCTCTTTAAAGAGAATTGGAAATTTCATTAAAGAGGCAAGGTTAAGTAGAAATCAATCTATTGAAGAATTGGCTTCTGATTTGAAAATTGGAGCTCATCAGCTTGAAGCCATAGAAGAGGGTAATGAAGAAAAGCTACCTGAAAGAGTATTTGTCAAAGCAATGATTAGAAGGATTTCACAGAAGCTCAAACTTGATACAGATTTTATAATGGCTGAATTCAAGACAGAGAGGAAAGAAGTGAAAATTGAAGAAATAGTTGAAGAAGTTTCCAAAAAAAATTACAAGTCTAGGCAATCCAAGAATCTTAATCCAGTAGGGTTCCTAATATTTATTTTAATTTCAGGCTTTCTGGGACTAATCGCATCATCCTTAATTTTCAATTTATTTTCAGACTCTTCTCAGAATCAAACTCCTAAACAAGAACTTATTAAAAAAACTAAATAACTTTTAAATCTAAATTATTTAGTTCTTTTATTACATTACGGCATAATCCTAAGTTCCATTTTTCAATTAGAAGATTATTGTTTCTATCGAAAGGTAGAAGTTCAATTGTAAGAATATTTTCCTGCAATTTTATTTGAACTGAGGAAATTACTTTATCAGGTCTTTGATCAAGAGATGCTGCTAGTCTCAAAATTAATGACATTTCAAGAACTAATGTTTTATCTTCTTTGGATATTAAATTTTGCCAAGACTCATGTCTTTTCTTGGGGAGAGTCTTTCTATGGTATCTGGCAATTGAAGCAATAATATTTGTTTCTGCTTCAGAATATCCCAACAACTCACAATTTTTTATTAAGTACCAAGAGTGTTTGTGATATGAACCTACATTCACATATTTCCCACAACTATAAAGATTAGAAGCTGCCCAAAGAAGTTCTTTAGCTCTAGGGTCATTATCGCTATGAAAGATATTTTTAGTCTGATCATAGATTTGAAATGCAATATCAATAACTTTCTCAGCTCTTGTATTATCTACTCCAAACTTTCTAGCCTGATGAACTATAGTTGTTTTTCTAATATTGCTTTGAATATTTAACTCGTTTTTAATTATCCCTTGTCGAAGCATCCAATCTACAACTAAACCCTCTCGAAGCGCCCTCTCACTTATTATTAATTCATTAAAGTTCAACATCTCCATTGCTGAGCTTAATATCAATGCTCCCGGAATAATTATTTCTGCTCTTCTCTCACTTAATGAAGGAATTTTCTTGATTTCCGAAACCGGTAATTTAAGTAATTTTTCCAATACATTTTGTAAATTTTCCCTTTTAAATTTATAACCATGCAACTTTTGTTTAGATTCTCCTAAATCATCTGAAATCAAATTTCCTAATGAGGTTGCAGTGCCACTGGTTGCAATCATAGATAAAGGCTTATCTCCCTTAGATCTACTCTTTATTTTTCGAACAGATGGTTCTAAAGATCCTTTAATAAAAGTTGTTAGAAAAATGGATCTTTCTGAATTTATAGAATCTTTATTTAAAAAATCATTTTTAAGTCTTACTGCACCAATTCTAGAACTGGTAAGAGCTATAGCATCTTTTTTATCTGCAAGTATTAACTCTGTAGATCCTCCTCCAATATCTATGATTACAAAAGAGTGATCTTCAAAAGCCATACCAGAAAGAACACCAAGGTAAATTAATCTGGCTTCCTCAGAACCACTTATCATTTCTATTTGAATATCAGTTTCATCAAGAACTCTTCTAATAAAATCTTGACCGTTTGGAGCTTCTCTAACTGCACTAGTTGCTGCTGTTACTATTTGTTTTACTCCATTACTTTTACAATATTCCTTAAATCGCTTAAGAGTAACTAATGCTCTTTGGATTGATTCTTCAGTCAGATTACCCTCCTCATCTCTTTCTCCAAGACGAGTGGTTGATTTATCAGTAAATTTTATTGAAAATGATTTTAATTCTAGATTAATTTCTGCTACCAAGAGATGTGTAGAGTTAGTTCCAATATCTATAGAGGCTACTAAAATTTGCTTTTCTTGAAAATATCTTAAATCTTGTTTCTCTATCATTTCTTTTTATGAGATGCAGATATTTTTAATCCATTAATAAATAAAATATACCCAAGATTGATTATTAAATAATAGAAATCATTTAATACTAGTAAGATTATTTAAAGTTATGAAATATACAATAGCTTATATGCAAAATAAAAATCGACAAATTAAATTAAGTACTTTTTTTGAATTATTAAGGTGGAATAAGCCTACTGGAAGAATGATCTTACTTATTCCTGCTGGATGGAGTTTATATTTAACCCCAGATGCTAATCCAACATTTTTAATGTTGCTAAGAATAATCCTAGGAGGGCTACTAGTAAGTGGATTAGGCTGCGTAGTTAATGATATTTGGGACAAAAAAATTGATCAAAGAGTTTTCAGGACAAAAAATAGACCTCTAGCTGCAAATAAAATCGGGCTTAAAACAGCTTATTCAATTCTTTTCTTTTTGATTTTATGTAGTTTCTTTTTAACTTTGTCACTGCCTCAACCTGGCAGGATCCTATCCATTTCACTTGCTTTTTTAGCTTTACCTATTATTTTAATTTATCCTTCTGCCAAAAGATGGTTTAAATATCCTCAATTAATCTTATCCATATGCTGGGGTTTTGCTGTCTTAATTCCCTGGGCAGCAAATGAAGGCAATTTAAATAGTATTGTTTTATTGTTTTGCTGGCTAGCCACTATTTTTTGGACTTTTGGCTTTGACACAATTTATGCTTTAGCAGATAAAAAATATGATATCAAAATTGGAATAAATAGTTCCGCTGTTAACCTTCAGAACAATACAAGAATAACTATTCAAATTTGTTATTTATTAACTTCTATTTTTCTTGCATTATGCGGATTCATTAATCAAATGAATTTTATTTTTTGGCCAATTTGGCTTTCAACGGCAATCTTAATGCAGCGAGATATACTAAAGGTATTTCCTGAGGAAAAGCAATCTATAAAAAATATTGGGAATCACTTCAAAAATCAATCAATTTATGGAGGAGTTCTTTTATTAGGAATTATTATTGCCTCATAAATTCTAAAAATGGTTTTTAGATTAAAAAAAGGTGATCAAATAAATATCTTAGCTCCTGGCTCATTTATTGATGAAGAAGAAAATTTTCAAAAAGGTATAGAAATCTTAAAAAACTGGGGCTTGGAAATTAATGAAAATAATTCTCTGTCAAAAAAGTTTGGTTATTTTGCAGGTGATGATCTAAGTAGATTTGAAGAACTGGAAAAAGCACAAAATAGTAAGCTAATAATTTTTGCGAAAGGAGGCTGGGGTTCAGCAAGAATATTAGAAAAAGAACCTTCATGGCAGCATGGTTTAATGCTTGGATTCTCAGATACATGTTCTTTATTACTCTCTAAATATTCTCAAGGATTTATAGGTTCTATTCATGGGCCCATGGTTACTGGCCTTTTCAAAGAGCCAGAGTGGAGTCTTGAGAGATTAAGAAATTTACTTTTTGAAGGATATGTTGAGGACATAAGAGGAATTCCTTTAAGAGGTGGAAAAGCTAAAGGAGAAATTATCGTTTCTAACTTAACTATTGCTACTTTTTTAATTGGTACTAATCACTTTCCAGATTGCAAAGGGAAAATAATAATTTTTGAAGATATTAATGAAGATATTTATAAAATTGATCGCATGTTGACTTACCTAAGAATGACTAAAACACTTACTGAAATTGCTGGTATTGGATTCGGAAGTTTTTCTAATGATTCCTGCGACCTTGAATGGAAAGATTTACTAAAAAACTGCATTATTGAAAGACTCCAAGAGTTTGATTTTCCTATTCTTTTTGAACTACCAATAGGCCACATATCGGGAAATGCTTGCATTCCTTTAGGATACGAAGCCACCTTAAATGGTTATAACGGCATTCTTAGTATCGATAAACCTTTTTAACTAGGGGTTCTTCACAAAAAGTTTTGCTATTTTCAAATCTATAGGGGACGTAATTTTTATATTTGAATAAGTTCCTTCAATAATCTTCACTTTCCAATTAAGCATTTCGAATATTGAGGCATCATCTGTGACTTTCCAGTTTTTATCAATTGCCATCTTATGAGCTTTTTTTAATCTATCTACTAAAAATCCCTGAGGAGTTTGCGCTGCCCATAAATAATTTCTGTCTGGTGTTTCTTTTATAAAACCTTCATTATCAACAATCTTTATAGTGTCGGTTACCTTAGTAGCCAAAATTACAGCTTCATTTTCATCTAATTGCTTGGCACAAAGGTCTATTAATTCAGGATTAATTAGACATCTCGCACCATCATGTATTAAAACTTTTTCAGCATCTTTTGGTAAGGCTTTTAAACCATTAAAAACTGACTTTTGTCTAGTGTCACCACCATTAATCCAATGAACTTTATGGGCAAAATCCTTTGCTGAATTTAATAATAAATTTTTATCTTTCGGTTGCCCAATTATTCCAACCCAATTTGTTGAGCTTGCAGAAAATACAGATTTAAGTGTCCAATAAATCAAAGACTCTCCCTCTAAATCAATAAGTAACTTATTTTTTCCAGCTTTCATTCTGCTACCGCTCCCTGCAGCTGGTATTAAAAAGTGCACAATAGAAGGTCTTTATATTTTCTAGACAATTATAAATAAAAGCAATATCTTTACACAAATAGTACTACGATTGAAAATTATAAAATTTCATAATGTCCAATAAAGATTCATTATCAGGCAAAATTGCTTTAATCACTGGAGCTAGCAGAGGAATTGGTAAAGAAATTGCTTTAGAACTAAGCCGATTGGGAGCAGAAGTTTTTATTAATTACTCTTCTTCTGATGAAAAAGCTGAAGAAGTTGTAAATTTAATAAAAAATTCAGGAGGTAAAGCTCATAAATTAAAATTTGATGTTTCAAAAGAGGATTCTGTCAGTTCAGCTTTTGAAGAAATAATAAAAATTAATGGCACCATTGATATCCTCATTAACAATGCTGGAATTACTAGAGATGGACTATTGATGAGAATGAAATCGGAACAATGGGATGATGTACTAAATACAAACTTAAAAGGAGTTTTTCTTTGTACAAAATATGCTTCAAAATTTATGATGAAAAAAAGAAGTGGTAGCATCGTAAATATTTCATCTGTTGTTGGCATAATTGGTAATCCTGGTCAAGCAAATTATTCTGCCGCCAAAGCTGGAGTTATTGGATTTACCAAAACCTGCGCTAAAGAATTTGCCTCAAGAGGTATAAATGTTAATGCAATCGCTCCAGGTTTTATAGAAACAGAGATGACTGAAAAACTTAATACTGAAGAGATTCTTAAAGTTATTCCCTTAGGGAAATTAGGAAGTTGTACTCAAATTGCAAACTTAGTGTCATTCTTAGTTTCAAGTGATGCAGGAAGTTATATTACAGGGCAAACAATCAGTATAGACGGGGGTATGAGTATTTAGTTATGTACTTTCGTAAGGCTGGCCTAGTTCATCTCTCAACCTTCTGATTTTTTGTAAAAGTTTTAGTCTTCGACTTCTAGCAGTTAATGTCAAGAAAAATCTTAAAGGAAAGTATATCAGTGTCATAGCAATCGCGAGGATTGCGGTAAGAGTAAAAATAAGATTATTTGTTTCTTCCATAACTTAAAGATACTCTTATTTGAGCTAATTTGTATGTCTAATTAAAAGAAATTCGGCTTTCCCCACTTAATTAAATATCCCTTAAAAATGATTCTATGGGAGATTAGAATAAGACTAAAGATCGAGCAAACATGGCTAAACAGTTAAGTTTTTCTAATGAATCAAGAGAAGCTCTAGAAAAAGGTGTAAATTTCGTAGCTAATGCGGTAAAGGTTACCATTGGGCCAAAAGCAAAAAATGTTGTAATAGAAAAGAAATTTGGTTCTCCAGATATAGTTAGAGATGGAGCCACAGTTGCTAAAGAGATTGAGATTGAGAACCCTATTTCTAATTTGGGTGCGAAATTAATAGAACAAGTTGCGTCCAAGACAAAAGAGAGTGCAGGTGATGGAACAACAACAGCCACCATTTTGACTCAGAAGATGGTTCAAGAGGGATTAAAAAATATTGCTTCTGGCGCCAACCCTATGGAGTTAAAAAAAGGTATGGAAGTAGGCTTGACTTTTGTTCTAGATAAATTAAGTTCCAAAAGTATTTCATTAAGTGGTTCTGATATCAAAAAAGTTGCAACAGTTAGTGCTGGAGGCGATGAAGAAATTGGATCTATAATTTCGAAGGCAATGGATATTGTTACTTCAGATGGTGTAATAACTGTCGAAGAATCTCAATCACTAGATACAGAATTAGATATAACTGAAGGAATGTCTTTTGATAGAGGGTATAGTTCTCCATATTTCGTAACTGATCAAGAAAGACAAGTTTGTGAACTTGAAAACCCTAAAATATTAATAACTGATCAAAAAATTTCAACTTTAGTTGATCTAGTTCCAATACTTGAAGAAATTCAGAAATCAGGCTCACCTTTTCTAATTCTTGCTGAAGATATCGAAGGAGAGGCTTTAACCACCTTGGTTTTGAATAAGAATAGTGGAGTATTAAATGTAGCTTCCGTAAGAGCTCCGTTATTTGGAGAGAGAAGAAAAGCTGCCCTTGAAGATATTGCTATTCTTACTGGAGCTAAGTTAATTAGTGAAGATAAATCAATGACACTTGATAAAGTATCGATTAATGATTTAGGTAAAGCAAAAAAAATAACTATCACGAAGGACAAAACAACAATTGTTGCCTTCGAAGACACTAAAGATTTAGTTAAAGCGCGAGTAGAAAAATTAAAGAGAGAAGTTGAAATAACAGACTCAGAGTATGATCAGGACAAAATCAATGAAAGGATAGCAAAACTAGCCGGAGGAGTCGCTCTGATCAAAGTAGGAGCTGCTACAGAAACAGAGATGAAGTACAAAAAATTAAGAATCGAAGATTCCCTTAATGCCACGAAAGCTGCTATTGAAGAGGGTGTAGTTTCTGGAGGTGGACAAACTTTAATTGAAATATCAGATGACCTTTTAAATTTAAGTCAAAAATCTTCCGATGATTTAAGAACAGGGATAAATATAGTAAAAGAAGCCCTTTTGGAACCTACTAAACAAATAGCAAAAAATGCTGGTTTTAATGGTGATGTAGTTGTCGCTGAAATTCAAAGGCTTAACAAAGGCTTTAATGCTAATTCAGGACAATATGAGGATTTAAAAGATTCAGGAATATTAGATCCAACCAAAGTAATAAGATTAGCCCTTCAAGATTCAGTATCTATTGCCGCTATGCTCCTAACAACAGAAGTTGCAATGGCTGACATTCCTGAGCCTGAAGCCGCAGCTCCTGGAGGACCAGGTGAAGATCCCATGGGAGGAATGGGTGGCATGGGTATGCCAGGTATGGGTGGCATGGGTATGCCAGGAATGGGTGGTATGGGTATGCCAGGAATGGGTGGCATGGGTATGCCAGGAATGGGTGGCATGGGTATGCCAGGTATGATGTAAAAAGCTAACTAGCTTTTTTGTCTTTATTAATCCATTTTCTTAAATTTTTAATATTAGGTAGTGGTAATTTTGGCTTTTTAATATATTGATTTATTTGATTAGGATCTTTTTTAGTATTAAAGATTTGATTATTGTTAGAAATTTTTAAGTAATTTGTTTCACAATTTGTTTCTTCTGAATTTTCTAAAGTTTTAAAAGATTCAAGCCAAATTTGTTCTTGATTTTCTTCATGCACTTCATCAATTAAAGACATCTGTTCTTGATTTTCTTCATATACTTCATTTATTAAAGATATCTGTTCTTGATTTTCTTCATGTACTTCATCAATTAAATTTATTTGTTCTTGATTTTCTTCATATACTTCATTTATTAAAGATATCTGTTCTTGATTTTCTTCATGTACTTCATCAATTAAATTTATTTGTTCTTGATTTTCTTCATGCACTTCATCAATTAAAGACATCTGTCCTTGATTTTCTTCATATACTTCATTTATTAAAGATATCTGTTCTTGATTTTCTTCATGTACTTCATCAATTAAATTTATTTGTTCTTGATTTTCTTCATGCACTTCATCAATTAAAGACATCTGTTCTTGATTTTCTTCTTCACGCTGATTTTCTTTTTGTAGTGAACTATGGATTAATAAATCATTTAATGAATCAATACCAAATCTATGGACCCACTTAAGAACAACATTTTCTTTAAGCAAAAAATTATTTTCTAAAGAGGATTGTTTAAAAACTTCTATTAAATGATTTTTTAAAAGCATAAAATTTCTAATTTAACTTTCTATTTAACAGAGGCCTTATAATAATCAAGGAAAAAACTGTTAAAGAAAATAAAATTGAGATACAACTCTTACAAGTTAAATCACCATATGGGGCATGTAAAGCCACTAATTCTAAATCCATAGTTTGTGTATAGGCAGTTCTAATAGGTTCAATAGCAAAAGTTAATGGATTTAATGAAGCTAACCATCCCAGCCAATTTGGCATAAAAGAGATTGGAGCTAAAGCAGTACTCGCAAATAGAAGAGGTAAATTTATTACGAATATAAGAGCTATTAATTCAATATGTCCCGGCAAAACAAATGCTAAACATAAACTTATTGATGTCACAAAAAGAACTAATAAAATTAGTGTTGTAAATACAATTCCTAAACCATATAAGTTGGGCCATCCATAACCCAAAATGTATGAAACAATCATTATTACAATACTCTGAACAAAGCTCAAGATTGTTATGTAAAAAAAAGAAGATAACACTATGGATAATCTACTGGTTAAAGGAGCCACAAGTAATCTATTAAGAAATCCAAACTCTCTATCAAACATTAAAGGGAGACCAGAGTTTAGGGCTCCGCTAAAAGCAGTAAAAACAATAAGTCCTGCTCCTAAAAAATTCCCATAAGAATCAACTCCTGGTAAAAAACCTTCAGGAGCTTTAGAGAATAATGCCCCAAATAAAAAAAGCCAAATTATTGGTTGTAATATTCCTGCTAAAAGAGTTGATGGTCTTCTTTTTAATTGAATAAATAATCTCTTTGTTAAGGCAAATGTTTCTTGATATAAAAAAAATAAATTATACCGTTGTAATTCCATAATTAGCAGTAATTAGTATCCATTATAGTTAGTTAACCAAAAGTTTTTTTATCGCATGGATTGCTTTGATTCTTTTTTTAGGTCTCTTTTCCCTGCCATAGAAATTTCAGCATCCAATAATGTTTTCCCAGTTGCCTGAAGATATACATCATCCAAGCTTGGCTGACTTTGGGTAAGAGAAAAAATTTCAAACTTTGAGAAGGCCAATTCCACTTTTAGCTTCGTAAGTAAATCTTTTTCCTTATCTGCTACGAAATTTATCGAGAAACCTTGAGCTTCATTTATGATAACCTGACTAATTCCATCTATTGAAGATAAAATTTGACATATATTTTTTGCTTCTTCCTGATTACTAAATTCTCTTACTTTCAAAGTTACTCTATCTCCTCCTAATTTATTTTTGAGCTCTGCAGGAGTCCCTTTTGCTATAACTCTTCCATCATCAATTATCACTAATCTGTCTGCCAATTTATCTATTTCATCAAGAAAGTGACTACTTAAAATAATGGTCATTCCATTATTTCTCAAATCTTTCAAAAGTTGCCATATAATATTTCTACTTTCAATATCTAAACCAACTGTAGGTTCATCCAAAATTAATACTTGGGGCAAATGTAAAAGTCCAGCTGCCAGATCTATTCTTCTTTTCATTCCCCCTGAATAAGTTCCGCACTTACGATCAATCCAATCATTCATTTCTAATTGATCTATTAATTTCTTTATCCTTTCAAATTTTTTGTTTTTGTTGATGTGATATAAATCTGATTGAAAATCTAAAAGCTCTCGTCCAGTCAATATTTTGTCGAGAGCAATGTCTTGGGCCACATAACCAATTAATTCTCTAATTTTCCTTGAATTTTTTATCAGATTAATATTATTTATAAAAACTTCTCCACTATCAGGCTCTATTAAAGTAGCGAGTATTTTTATTAGTGTTGATTTGCCAGCGCCATTTGGACCTAGTATTCCAAATAATGTGCCAGCTTCAATTTCCATCGATAAATTTTTTAATGCATTGATATCTGAATAAGATTTTGAGAGCCCTTTAACTTTTATATAATTCATCAAACTTACTATTTACTTAAAAAACATTTTACATCTAATTTAATTTCTAAGCAGGGATACTGTAGATAAAAATATTTGCATAGATTGCTGCTCAAATTCTACGGATAGTTGGGTTCTGGAAATTAATAACAAAAGACAAATGCCAAACATGTAGAGAATAGACCACCTAAAAAGAGACTTTGCTATTGAAAGATCATCAGGAGATTTCTTTAATTCATTTATTAATTGCAAAAGTCTTCCATTAAATGGCAATAACATAATTCCGTATAAGAAACCCCCTTCAGGTAAAGCAAAGACTCCCATAATGCTCATTAAAACTGTCGCCCATCCGTAACGAGAAATCGCTTTAGCAGTAAAAACAGATCCCTTAACAGAAGGGAGCATAGGAATACCAACAGATGCGTAATCATCCTTCAACAAAATTGCAAGTGCCCAAAAATGAGCTGGGGTCCATAACATTACTAAACCAAACAACCACCAACCACTAAGACCTACATGCCCTGTGGCGGCAGACGCTCCAACTAAGGGTGGTATCGCACCAGCAACTCCTCCGAAAACAATGTTTTTTGTTGTACGAGGTTTCAAAATAACTGTATATAAAATTACGTAGCTAAATAAACCAAGAAGAGTTAAACCCGCAGCCAAATAATTTACACCACTTACTAAAAGCATCGAAGCTGCCAAAGTACATGATACGGCGGCTAAAAATACTGTCTCAGATGATAACTTTCCTGCTGGCAAGGCTCTTTTGCTAGTTCTTATCATCCTCTTATCTAATTCCATTTCCCACAAACAATTAAGAGCTCCTGCTGCTGCTGCTGCCAAAGCGCCTCCTCCTAAAGTACAGATGAGTTTTGGGGAAGACAAAGGCCATTCTTCTGTTAAAGCCATTCCTCCCAAAGTTGTGGCGAGTAAAAGTGGGATTAATCTAGGTTTTGCTACTTCAAGCCAAGGAGGCAAAGTTAATCTTTTTCTGGAAGGTACAACTTCATCCCTAATTGAAGATTGATAGTTCAATTTTTCTAAGTTTCTACTGTTCATTAGTTGATACCGACCGTTTGGGGATTAAAGGAGTGATTTAGATTTTTGTTTGCAAAAGGATTTCTAAAAATTAATGTTGTTAATATCGCAATAAATAAAGAGGCGTTAAGTTGATGACCGATAATAAAAATAGGTTCATTCAAATTTGTTTTAAGACTTAAAACGCCCAAAGTAATTTGGGAAAAGAAGAGAAAAATAAGTGTTGTGAGATATTTCCAATTTTCATTAAGCAAACTTCTCTTATAAATTGCAGTAGCAATAATCAATAAAATTGAAAAAGCAATTGGAAAAGCAAATAATTTATGAGTATTTAGAATTAGACATTGTTTATTAAAAGATAAGCAAATATGTGCTGACCAGGTTGATGAAAGCCTTACGCCAATAAAAGATTGAATCAGAGTAAGTAAAAGAGGAACAAACAATAATAATCTCCACCAAATTAATGACTCTCCTATGTCGTCATTTTCTAAATTTTGATTTATTGAAATTGTTGTAATGAGAAGTAGAAAAGCTATTAAAAGATGGCCAGTAACAATATATGAATCAAGCAGATTTATTACTGTTAAAGCTCCAAAGGATCCTTGGAGAATAACAAGAAAAAGTAATAATGAATAAGTTTTAGGTAACCAATTTGGAATTTCATTTTTCCAAATAATTGAAAGGACAAATTTAAAAAGAATTAATATTCCAACCAGAAAAGCATCTAGACGATGAAACCACTCTAGAAATACTCTTAGGTTCATATGTTTAAAAGGCAAAAAAGATCCATAACATAATGGCCAATCTGGACAGGCAAGTCCTGCCTCCATAACTCTCGTAGCACCTCCAATTACGATTAGTGCTATAAGTGCAAGTACACTATGACTTCCCAACCTTTTAAAAATTGTCAGATATTTTGATTTATATAATTGGTTATTAATCAAATGGATAAAACCTATTATTTTGCATAATAAATTAGATTCAAAAACCAAACATTAATTAAAAATTAATATGTTTAATTAAAAAAATAATTTACTAATTTAATCTTTTTTCCCTGACAATTAACTCTAAAAAGTTATTAATAATACGCCTTTTATTTCATAAATCTTAAGAAGTTGTGAATTTAAATGTTTTTCTTTTAACAAAGGATGCAGGATTGGAAAAATTGAATATCTTGAGGATATAAATACAAATTTTTAGAGATCAATTGTTAAATAAAAACATTTATTTAATACTAATTATTTCACTCGTTTTTGCTATATCTTTTTGGATTGGTTTTAATGTAAATTTGCTCCCAGCAGAAGCAAGTATTAATGCACCAATTTACGATGAACTTTTTAAAATTCTTTTCATAATTGGATTAATTATTTTTATAGGAATGACAATAGCAGTTATTTATAGCTTATTTAAGTTTAGGAAAAGAAATGATCAGATAGGCGATGGTATAGCTTTAGAGGGAAATTTAAGCTTAGAAATTGTATGGACAATTATCCCTTCAATAATTGTTTTATTAATAGGTTTATATAGCTACAACATCTACGATCGAATGGGAGGGATGAAAGAACTAAATCATAATCACGAAATGATGACTTCTAACACTGAAAAAATATGGGCTGGAATAAGTCAAACTTCTGAAAATGAAATAGCGATAAATAATTTATCAATTGAAGTCTCAGCTATGCAATTTGCATTTCTATTCAATTATCCCAAGGGCAATTTCATATCAGGTGAACTACACGTTCCTGTTGATCAAAAAGTATCAATGAAAATGGAATCCAAAGATGTAATTCATGCTTTTTGGGTCCCAGAGTTCAGAATTAAACAGGATATTATTCCTGGACAACCCACTATTTTAAATTTTACTCCTACAAAAGTAGGAAAATATCCAATAATTTGTGCAGAATTATGCGGCCCTTATCATGGAGGAATGAGAGCCTCCATAATTGTTGAAGAAGAATCTGATTACAACGAGTGGTTTAACAAAAATAAAAAACCAGAGGTAAATTTATGACAATATCAATTGATCCACAAAAAACTAATAGTGAAAGCCTTCAACCTAAAGGTTGGCTTAGATACTTTAGTTTTAGTCTTGATCATAAAGTAATTGGGATACAGTACTTAGTTTGCGGTTTTCTTTTCTATTTAATTGGAGGAACCTTAGCGAGTGCTATAAGAATTGAACTAGCTAGTCCAATGTCTGATTTTATGCCAAGAGATGTTTATAACCAAGTTTTAACTTTACACGGGACAATAATGATATTTCTTTGGATAGTGCCTGTAGTAAACGGTGCTTTTGGAAATTATTTAATCCCTTTTTATGTAGGTGCGAGAGATATGGCATTCCCAAGATTAAATGCAGTAGCTTTTTGGTTAATTCCTCCTTCAGGTTTGATGCTAGTAGCAAGCTATTTTGTTGAGGGTGCTGCTCAGGCTGGATGGACGGCTTATCCACCCTTGAGCATAACTACTCCTCAATCGGGACAAATTATTTGGATTCTTAGCGTTCTATTACTTGGAGGCAGTTCTATATTTGGTGGAATAAACTTTATCGCGACCATTATAAAATTAAGAAGGCCAGGATTAAAACTTATGCAATTACCAATGTATTGTTGGGCAATGCTTGGAACAAGTCTATTAGTTGTTTTGTCAACTCCTGTTTTAGCAGGCACTTTAATTCTACTTAGCTTCGATATCATCGCTAATACAGGTTTTTTCAATCCTGTTTTAGGTGGCAATGTCGTAGTTTATCAGCATTTATTTTGGTTTTATTCTCATCCAGCTGTATACATTATGGTCCTTCCTGCTTTTGGTTTAGTTAGTGAAATACTTCCTGTACATGCCAGAAAACCACTTTTTGGATATACAACAATGGTTTTTTCAATAATGGGGATAGTAGTTTTAGGTTTAGTTGTTTGGGCGCATCACATGTTTACGAGTGGAACGCCCCCTTGGATGAGATTATTCTTTACTATTGCCACAGCATTTATTGCTGTTCCAACAGGTATAAAATTTTTCAATTGGGTTGCAACATTATGGGGCGGTAAAATTTCCATCAATAGTGCAATGCTATTCTCTTGCGGGTTTATTATAAATTTTGTTTTTGGAGGTATTACAGGAGTTGCTTTGGCACAGGTACCTTTTGATATTCACGTACATGATACCTATTTCGTAGTAGCCCATTTTCATTACATAGTTTATGGAGGGACTGTTTTTATTATTTTCTCTTCAATTTATCATTGGTTCCCTAAAGTAACTGGAAAAATGCTCAATGAAAAATTAGGAATTTTACATTTTATCATTACCTTTATTGGATTTAACTTGTGCTTTGCTCCTCAACATTGGCTTGGTTTAAATGGAATGCCCAGAAGAGTTGCAGAATATGATCCTCAATTCCAGTTCGTTAATCAAATTAGTAGCCTTGGGGCTCTATTGATGGCTTTAAGTACAATTCCTTTTTTAATTAATGTATTCCTCAGCGTGAGAAATGGGAAAGATGCTGGCGATAACCCTTGGAATGCTCTTACACCTGAATGGTTAACTTCTTCTCCACCTCCAGTTGAAAATTGGGAAGGAGAAGCTCCATTAGTTGAAGAACCTTATGGTTATGGTAAAGAAATTTCTGAACAAAATAAAAACATATGACAACTCTAGATAGCTCAAAAGAAATTCAGAAAAATAATTCCGAAGTTAATGAAACACATGAAGACTTCAGAATGTTTGGTCTTATAACTTTCCTAATTGCGGACGGAATGACTTTTGCTGGATTCTTTGCTGCTTATTTAACTTATAAAGCAGTAAATCCATTACCAGATGGTGCTATTTATGAATTAGAACTACCAATACCTACTCTCAATACAATTTTGTTACTTGTTAGTAGTGCAACTTTCCATAAAGCAGGCAAAGCACTTTTAAAAGATAAAAACTCAGATTCCCAAAAATGGTTATTTTTTACTGCTTTTCTTGGAATTATATTTTTAATATGTCAATTATTTGAATATTTTCATTTACCTTTTGGATTAACAGATAATTTATTTGCAAGTACTTTCTATGCCCTTACTGGTTTTCATGGATTACATGTCACTTTAGGCACTTTAATGATTTTAATTATTGCTTGGCAGTCGAGAATCAATGGCGGAAGATTAACTAGTCAAAATATGTTCCCATTGGAAGCTGTTGAATTGTACTGGCATTTTGTAGATGGAATATGGGTTGTTTTATTTATTATTTTGTATCTTTTATAAAAAACTAAATTTCAAAAATTAAATATATTTTTTATTAATTTATATTGCCACAGTTCTCCTTTTTAGTAAGAATATATAATTATGAATTTGTCAGATAATGCTAGAAGGAAAAGAACTTCTTGAAAAAGCAAAGTTATTAAGTAAAAAATCTGAAGAAGAGATAGCAAAAGGTTGTGGGTACGTAGGTCCAAGTGGAAGAATCTTAAGAAAAAGTTTTTATAGGGCTCTTATCGAAGCTAAGGGTTACAAAATAGGAAATGGTCGTCTGGGGAAAAATGGTAATAGAGCTTCAAGAGGCAGACAGACAGAATTCAAAACTAAAGTTCATGGCAATGGGAACCTATTAATTGGTCATGCCTACACCAAAAAATTAGGCCTAGAACCTGGTCAGGAATTTAAAATCGATCTTAAAAAAGATTCAAAAACAATTTATCTGATTCCATTAAATTAAAAAATATATTTTACCAACCGTTTTCTTTAAGCCACTCGGAAGAAATATTATTTGAAGATAAATCTTGATTACTATTTTTATTAAATAAAAGTAATTTCTCTACATATTTAATTAGTGCATCTGCCTCAAGGTTTACGCTGTCACCGATATTTAATTTATTCAGATTTGTGTTATGCCAAGTATGAGGAATTATCGCAATAGTAAATATTTCTCCTTCCTGCTCATATTTTGCAATCGTAAGACTTATACCATTTACACAAATACTCCCTTTATTAACTACATATTTTGAAAAATTTTTATTTTTCCACTTTATTGATAAGAGCCAAGATTTCTCTAATTTTTCTACATTCTCAACTGTTCCAAGGCCATCAACATGTCCGCTGACTATATGCCCTCCTAGACGGTCAGACACCCTAAGAGCGGGCTCCAAATTAACAATCTGATTCAGGTTCGACTTTACTCCTAAAGTTGTTTTTTTTAATGTCTCCTCACTAACATCAACAGTAAATTTATTTTGAAAAATCTCTTTAACTGTCAAACAAATTCCATCAACAGCTATGCTATCACCGATTGTCATATCAAATAAATTATCTAGAATTTCAATTTCTAAAATATTTTTTTCTTGTCTTAGTTTTCCAACTGATTGAATTATTCCTGTAAACATAGATTTAAGAAAAATATTTTTGCAAAATTTTGTATTTACTTTAATTTACTTTAAATGATTTTCAACTATAAATAAATTAAAGAGTAAATAAAAAGAAATTGGTCATATTTAGATGATTATTAATTCACAAAAAAGATCATTTGGTAGAGGGGCGAAAGTGAGTTTATTCACTTTAGGGACAATGCGTGCAACTGAAAGTCTAGAAAAAATGTATAGCATAATAAAAAATGCATATTATGTAGGAATTAACCACATAGAAACAGCACCTTCTTATGGTGATGCTGAATCACTTATTGGAAATTCAATAAAAAAATTAGCAATAGAAGAGAATATAAAAGAAAAAAATTGGGTGATTACTTCCAAAGTTTTACCAAAAGGTGATTTTGACTTTTTAAAAAATAATTTTAAAAAGTCTCTTAAAAATTTAAATTGCGAGAAAATTAATAATCTTGCAATTCACGGACTCAACTTAAAACAACATCTAGATTGGGTTCTTGCTGGAGAGGGGAAGAAATTCATATCTTGGATACTTGAGAAGGAACTAGTTGATCAAGTTGGTTTTAGTTCTCACGGAAGTTATTCACTAATTAAAGATGCAATTAATTGTGAAGTTTTTACTTTTTGTAGTCTTCATTTACATTATTTAGATCAATCTAAGATTGCTTTAGCAGAGGAAGCTTTAAAAAAAGGTATGGGAGTTTTAGCAATATCACCTGCTGATAAAGGCGGTAGATTGTATTCTCCAAGTGATGTTTTGATAGAGGCCTCTAAGCCTTTTCATCCTTTAGAATTGGCTTATCGATTTCTGCTAGCAAAAGGCATTACAACTTTATCCTTGGGGGCGACAAACAAAAAAGATTTTGAATTTGCGCATAAACTTAGAAACTCATTCGAGAAGCTTACAAAACTTGAAAAAAACGCCCTGAATAAAATTGAGGAAGTTTCTAATGAAAGATTAAACTCAACCAAATGTGAACAATGTAGATCTTGTCTTCCATGTCCAAGTGAAGTGCCTATTCCAGAAATACTTCGTTTAAGAAATATATCTATTGGTTATGGCCAATTAGAATTTTCAAAAGAAAGATACAATTTAATAGGAAAAGCTGGTCACTGGTGGGAAGAAAAAAATTCCTCATTTTGTCAAGAATGTAATGAATGTGTTCCTAAATGTCCTAGTAAATTAGATATACCAAATTTATTAAAGGAAACTCATAACTTATTAATTGAAAATCCTACAAAAAGATTATGGGGATAAGGACTCATTCCAGATATTTTTAAGATTAATTTTTTGTTCATTTGTTAAGACAGGGAAAGACCAACTATTTTCCCAACATTTCTCAGAAGGTCCTGAGATGGGGAGCATTTCAGATTTATATTTACTTTGCAAATAATCACTATTGAATGGAAGATACCAACCCTGGCTTACTAATTTATCTACTATTGATTTATTTTCTAAAGATTTAATCCATTTAATTAATATTGCATTATTTAGATTTGATCGACTAAGTAGAAAATGCCACATCAAAGGTACTCCTTGGCTTGGGAAAACTAAAGAAAGCCTTGGATCTATTTTTAAATATTTTGAACAAAGACTATAAGGAACTATTGCGACAATAGCATCAGAATTAATCAACCAATTGAGCATATTTTTATCATCAAATAACATTGCTTGGCTTGTGAGCTTTTTTAAAGAATTAGATGAATTAATTTTTTGAGCAATTGACAATATTATTCTGGGACTTTGTGGAAAAATAATTTTCCCATTTAATTTTTTAGAAAGAAGAAAATCCCAAGAAGTTCTGGCTGAATTTATTAATTCTTTATTATTTTTAATGATAATTGTATAGGGTACTAGGCCAATAGGAAATAATTTACTCCTCTGATTTTGATTAAAGCTTCCCAAAAAATCTATCGATCTATTATCCAATTTTTCGAACAGTGCATATTCATTTATTTTTTCAAATTCTGAAAAATCTACATTAGAAATCCATCCATCGTTTATTAAAGTAAAGTCAGAATTGGAAATTCTGTTTCTATTTTTTTGTAGCCGAATGTTTTCAAAATTAATTTTTTCCTGCTTCCAATCCTTTGGAATAATATCTTTAAAAGATTCTGGATAAAAAGAATTTTGTAATGCAATTTTTACTTTATTATGAAGATTACTGCAAGAGTTTAAGAGAAATAAAAGCGAAAGCTTACCACAATTTAAAAATTCTCTTCTGGTTGCAAATTTTGAAAACATTCAGCAATCCTTCTCTAAAGAAATTTGACCTAGGCCCTTCATCATTTCTAGATTTTGTTGACACAATGAAACTATTTCTTCATTTTTAAATCCATCTAAGAAAGCAAGTAATGATATTCCACCAGCACCTACACCTTCTTTTACATGACCTAATTCATAATCCTTCAATTCTTTGTATTTTGAGGATTTGAAATTTAAAGGACTTGCTAAACCTAATATTTTGACATCATATTTTTCATTAACTAGATTTACTAAATGATTTAGAGAATTATCTTTCACAAGCCACCCCGTTGTCGCAATAAAAACATCTTCAATAAATTCATCTTTATTTTTTTCATCTAAGAATTCTAATACAAGCAAAATGACCGCTAACATCTGACTTCCTCCAGACAATATTACAGGTTGTTTTGCAAACCTAGCACCAATTAATAGACCCATTGAGAAAGCTTGGAAAGGATCACCTACCGCCGCCACAACATCAAAAGAGTCGAAATCAGACTTGAAATTTGCATTAAAAAGTCCTTTTTTAACTACTTGTCTTCTCAATTCTCTTGGCGCTTTAAATAAACTACTCCCTACTAAATTAGACACCTGCAAGCCAAAAGCTTCCATTACTGCCTGAGCAGTTGTGGTTCCCCCTGGTACAGATTCAGAAATTAAAACTGGTTGTTTTAAGGATTTTCCTATCGCAAGACCTTTTTCATAGAGATTTAAAACTCTCTCTTTAGTCATTGATTTACCAGTAGTAAGACAATTTGATGGGCCCAAATCTCTATCTTCTACAACCAAATGATTAAAATAAGGCTTTGCTCCTATTCCCAGAGGAACAATAACTGGATAAATATTTATAAGCTTTGAACAAACATGACTGATTAGGGCCGGAGTTACTCCTGCATTGAGAAGAGGCAATTTATATTTATGATCTTTTGAAGCACCCTCAAGCAAAAATTCGGCATCTGCGAGCGCAGTTGTTCGCCTTGATTTTGCATTAATACCCGCAGCAGAAATGCCTGTAATTTGAGATGTATTAGTACCTGCAATTACAAGAAATATTTTAAAATTATTTATATTTTTTTTCAGTATTTCTATCTTATTAAATTGTCTTTTTTTATTGGAATTATTACCAAAAAAATTTATCCCTAATTCTGTACTATACATTTTATTTTTTTCAATTATTAAAATCAACTAAGATATTTAATACTCTTGGCGGATCTGGGATATTTAATTTAAATCTTGGAAATAGAGAATATGCAACTACATGTACTGTTAGAACATAAACTATTTCTTGAAAAATGATTAAAAAAATTGCACCTAATTGAATACTTAAAATTGAGGGGGAAAAAGGTAAATTTAATAATCCAATAAACTTTTCTAGTAGGCCATAACTTGCTCTAGTAATTAACACCCAAAGATTATCTCCAACCAACGTAGATAATGCCATTACTCGTAGGAAAAAGCCAAGGGTTCCAATAATAACTCCTAAAGTTAAACTAAATTTCCAACTTTTTTCTCTCAACCAACACCAGCCCAACCAAAAAGCCAAGATCCCATAAGGAAATAAAAATAAAGTTCCTCTAACAGGACCCATAATTATGAATAAAAGTAGAAATTGTATTAGGAGGCCTTCCAATGCAGTTTTAGTTCCTCTTCTCAAGTGCAACAGGATCATTGGGAGGGGTAAAATCAACCTTAATAAAGCTCCCCCAATTGGCAAATAATATAATGCAACCCATAATAAAGACGAAAGAGATGCTAAATATGAAGTCTCGACAATATTTAATGCTTCCGTTTTAGTTGTTATTTTCATTTTTTGCTTAATATTTTTAGTTAATTTTTATTCATACTTTTATTTTTTGCATCTAAGATACGTTCAATCTTTTCTATTTCAAAATTTACCTCAGAATTACTTAATATGGAACTTAACTCTTCCGTGGGATCTTTGGGATCTACATCTTTTAAGATGAATATTATTTTGTAAGATTGAAGCTCAACATTTCTTTTTTTTGAAAGATTCTTAATTTTTTTATTTTTTTGTTTTGGCATCTTTTCTAAATTTAAATCCTTTTTATTTTCTGGAACATTTTTTGGCTTTTCTACTTTTTTAATTTGTTTAATTTTTTTATAATCAAGTTCTATGTT
>MWOR01000149.1 GCA_002025865.1 Prochlorococcus sp. HOT208_60m_813I02
TTTTTTTGATAAATCAGAATAGATAATAGACTTCTTTTTCATAGATACTTAAATTTTTTTTAATATAGACAAGATTATGCATTTAAACATTTTGGAGAAATGAATAATTTTAAACTTAATTCCTATTTGATTACTGAAAAAATTCAATTTTCTAAACTTATAATGGCAATTTGAATACAATATTCTTCCAATTTGAATCATTATTTGTTTCTATTAATCCTTTGATTATTAAGAAAAAGTGAATAGAATCGAAAGAAATTCTAAAATTTCAAATTTACTAAAATTTGCAATTTCCATCTAATCTGTTGCTATCACTAAGTTATCTTATAATTCTAATTGATAAAATTGTTTACAGTAATTCAGCAATCTTTATAAATTCTTGAGAGAATCATATTACTAAAATTTAATCTTAATTTAATAGTTTATAAGTATGAAAATTTCAATCCTCCTAATTGAAGACGATCGTGATATGCGTGATTTGGTGGCTAGACATTTAGAACATTCTGGTTTCGATGTCCAAAAAGCCGAAGATGGAATTAAAGGACAAGCATTAGCTCTTCAATATTCACCAGATTTAATACTTTTGGATTTAATGCTACCAAGTGTTGATGGTTTAACTTTATGCCAGCGATTAAGAAGAGACGAAAGAACATCAAATATACCAATTTTGATGATAACTGCGTTAGGCGGCCTTAAAGATAAAGTTACTGGGTTTAATTCTGGAGCAGATGATTACATTACTAAACCATTCGATTTAGAAGAATTGTATGTACGTATAAAAGCTTTATTAAGGAGAACCAACAGAGCACAATTAAATTCTACTAACCAGCAAGAAATATTAAATTATGGCCCTTTAACTCTTGTTCCGGAAAGATTTGAAGCTATATGGTTTGAATCTCCCGTTAGGTTAACGCATCTTGAATTTGAACTTCTTCATTGTCTTTTGCAGAGACATGGTCAAACTGTATCGCCAGCATTAATTCTTAAAGAAGTATGGGGATATGAACCTGATGATGATATTGAGACAATAAGAGTTCATATTAGACATTTACGCACTAAACTTGAACCCGATCCACGCAAACCTGTTTATATAAAAACTGTATATGGTGCTGGATATTGTCTTGAGTTACCTATTGGTTCTCAAGTGGAAACTGCTAGGCAAGAGTTTATTCAAGCAAGAAATCCTGACTTGATAAATTCTGCGGTAGATTAATCTCATATATCTTCCATTGAAATTTTTAAAAAAGCTATTTCCCATGCCAACCTTGGCTGAATGTTTTTTCTTAAGAGGTATTTTAAATTTTCAAGTTTTTTAACTAAACCGATATTTTTTGTTTTTCTCCACCAAATTGTTTGAATTAAATTTACCAGACAAATCTGTTGCAAAATTTCTAATTTTTCAGATATTGATTTAGATATTTCTAATATTTCTAGACTATTTTTAATTGGAGAATCCAATTTACTTATAATTTCATCTGAAAAATCATTCCAAATTTCAATATTTTTTAATAATTGATTTGGAGATCCATTGGCTGAATTAATTAAATCTTCAAATTTTAAATTTACATTTATTTTTGATTTAGAAGTATCTAAATATTCTTTTAAAATTGACTTTATTTGTTTACTAGAAAAAGATCGAAATCTGACGATTTGACATCTTGAGATAATCGTATCTAAGAGAAGATTTAATTTAGATGTTAGTAAAATAAAAATGCCGTTACTAGGTTCTTCTAAGGTTTTTAAAAGGCAATTCGAGGCTGCTTCGTTTAAGAGGTGTGCATCAATAATCAAAACAATTTTTTTTTCTGAGTTTATTGATTTTTGACCAAGAAAAGTTTTGATATTACGTATTTGAGCAATTTTAATAATCTCAGATCCACTTTTTACTGTTTTGTCAAGATCGGAACTTCCTGAACTTTTTGTTGATAAAAGAGAATTAGGTTCAATAATTAAAAAATCAGGATGGTTATTGTTTGTAATTCTCTCTTCAACATTTTCGCTTTGTGAAGACTGTTTGAAAATCTCTTTTATAAATTCAAGAGCAGTTTGTTTTTTGCCTAATCCTTCAGCACCATAAAATATATAACCATTAGCCAATGATTTGTTTTTAATTATGTTCTTAAGAAAGGTATTGACTTCTTCATTCAAGAAAAAATTGTTTTTTTTAACCTCAATCATTTTTATTAGAAAAATTGTTTAGTAAAGTCTCTTTAATTTGATTAGAAATAGTTTTAATATTTTGTGAAGCAGATATTACTTTCCAGTTTTTTTGTTTCGCAATTAGTTTGAAGCCTTCATTTACTTTTTCTAAAAATTTAATACCTTCTGATTCTATTCTGTCTGGAATTTCATTTTTTCTTCGAAATATGCTCTCTTCTGGAGAAATTTCTAAGAAGAAAGTGAGATCTGGAGATACTCCTTGACACACAATAGATTCAATATTTTTAATTATTTCTAAATTTATATTTCTTCCATAACCTTGATAAGCAAGTGTCGAATCGGAAAATCTATCACTTATTACCCAATCATTGTTATTTAAAGCAGGTGAAATAATTTTGGAAACGTGTTCAGCTCTATCCGCTGAATAAAGCAATAATTCTGCAAGAGATGAAGGCTTATTATTTTCATTATTTTCAAGAATCAGTCCTCTAAGTTTTTTTCCTAAAAGACTGCCCCCAGGCTCTCTAGTCGTGATTAATTTTGACCCCTTCTTTAATAGATCACTATTAGGAATCCATTTAGATAGTTCATCTATTTGGGTAGTTTTGCCACATCCATCAATACCCTCAATAACGATAAATTTTCCTTTCATTTAATCCAAAGATAAAGCATTAATTACAACTGTAATAGAGCTAATCGCCATCAATAATGCTGCTATTGAGGGAGTAAGAAGAATACCGTATTTAGGGAATAAAATGCCGGCGGCTAAAGGTATAGCTAGTAAGTTGTAGCCAAAAGCCCATGTTAGATTTTGCTTGATTTTTCTTATAGTTTTTTTTGCAAGATTTAAGGCGTAGGGTAATCCATTTAGTTGATCTCCCATTAATACTACATCTGCATTTGCCTTGGCTATTTGAGTGCCAGATCCTACCGCAATTCCTAAGTCTGAGGATGCTAAGGCTGGGACATCATTAATACCATCACCAATCATTGCCACTTTATTATTAATTTTTAAATTTTCTATAGTCTTGAGCTTCATTTCAGGAAGAAGATCCCATTTCACTTCTGTTTCTTTACAACCAATTTTTTTTGCTAAAGCTAAAACCGTTTGTTTCCTATCGCCACTTAAAATATTAATTTTAAATTTGTTTTCTCTCAAATTTTGAACTGTTTTAATTGAATCATCTCTTAGTAAATCTCCTAGCAAAATAAAGCCTAATAACTTATCTTTGATACTTACTCCAATGATAGTGTTCGTTTTTGTTCCTTCATTTTCAATGACTTTTTTTGCCTCACTATCAATAATTATTCCTTTGCTTAGTAGCCATTCAATATTTCCAATATTAATAATTCCATTAATTGATTCAAGTTCTCCAGAAATACCTCGCCCTGAATGAGTAAAAATTTTCTTTATTGGAAATAAACTTAAATTTTGCTTTTTTGCCTCTTGAATTAAGGCATCTGCGATTGGATGTCTGCTTTCCTTTTCTAAACTGGCAGCTATTTTTAATAAAAATGAATGATCATCATAATTTTTATAATCAACAATGAAAGGCTTACCTTTTGTTAAAGTGCCTGTCTTATCAAAAATAATTTGATTAATTTTTGAAGCCATCTCTATTTTGTCACCGCCTTTAAATAAAACGCCCTTTTTTGCTGCTTTACCTGATGCGACAGTTATTACAGTTGGGGTGGCTAAACCTAATGCACAAGGACAAGCTATTACTAAAACAGCAATTGACAATTGTATGGCTAAACTAAGAAAATTCTCAGCATTACTACCAAGCGAACTATGAAGTGTATGGCTTGAGTGAGTGATGAATTGATGATTATGACTTAATAAATCTGGCCAAATGTTTCTTGCCCCTTTCCACCAAAAGAAGAAGGTTAAAGTAGCAAAAATAAGCACAAAGTAAGTAAATTTGCCTGCAATTTCATCAGCAATTCTTTGAATGCGAGGTTTTCTAGCGTTTACAGACTCAATAAGGTTTACTAGTTTTGCAAGAGAAGAATCCCCTCCGACATTTTGTACTTTGAGTCTAAGAGTTGAATTAAGATTTAAAGACCCACTAGATAAATTTTCGCCTTCTTTTACCTCGATAGGTTTGGATTCTCCAGTGATATGCGAAACATCAATATATGAATTACCTTGAGTAACAATGCAGTCAGCAGGTACTCTGTCTCCAGCTAAAACTTGAATCTCTTGATTTGGTTTTAAAGTGTTTACTCTTATTGATTTTATTTGATTATCTTCTGTGTAGATATTGGCCATTTCAGGTTGAAGATCTAATAACTCTCCAATGGATGAACCAGTTTGGTATCTTGCTCTTTCCTCTAAGAAACGCCCAATCAATATAAAACCTAAAAGCATAACTGGTTCATTAAAAAAACAAGGAAAACCAGTAGCAGGAAATATTAAGGATAGAAGACTTGTTATATATGCGCTAGTTACTCCAAGAGCTACTAGAGAATCCATATCAGGACGGTTCTTAATAAATGATTTAAACCCATTAATAATTATTCCTCTGCCAGGAAATAAAAGAGCTAATGTCGCTAATGAAGCGTGAAAAAATATATTACCTAATATCGGAAAATTTATATATCTTCCTTCTGCTAGATGACCTAAACCTGAAAATAATAAAAGTAATAAAGCAAAAGTTAGTTTTTTCCATTGATTATTCCACTTCTTTTTTTTTTCTAATTCTGCCTTGTTTATTTTTTTTGAAAAATCATTTATGTAAATTTTTGATGGGAAACCATTTTCTTTTAAATTTTCGAGAACTGCTTCTATCTCTATATGTTTCTGAGTAATTTCAAAATATGCACTTTCAGTGAGTAGGTTAACAGAAACATTTTCAATACCATCAGAATTATTTAATATTTTTTCAACAGTACTAACACAACCTCCGCACTTCATTCCTGAAATATTTAATTGAATGCTTTCCATATTTTTTGCCATTGAAGCAAATTAATGCTTGACTTATTTTTTAACTATAATAATAAATGTAATAGACTTTTTAAATAGTTATTTTTTAAATTACTATAATAATTTTATTAGTTTTAGACAGGTGCCTAGTAATCAAAACAGAGACAACTTTATCGATAAAGCTTTTACTGTAATTGCTGAATCAATAGTAAAAATAATGCCTATTGCAGAGAAAGAAAAAAAAGCATATATCTACTATAGAGATGGCCTAGCTGCACAAAATAATGGAGATTATTCGGAAGCATTAGAGTATTACAAAGAGAGTTTACTACTTGAAGAAAATAAAATTGATAGGGGTGAGACTTTAAAAAATATGGCAATAATATATATGAGTAATGGTGAAGAGGATCTGTCTATAGAAACTTATGAAAAAGCATTAGTTGAAAATCCCAAACAGCCATCATGCCTTAAAAATATAGGTTTGATTTATGAAAAAAGGGGAAGATATGCTGAGCAAAATGGTGATTTAGATCAGAGAGATATTTGGTTCGATAAAGCTGCAGAAGTCTGGTCTAAAGCCGTTAGATTATATCCAGGTGGTTATCTAGATATTGAAAATTGGTTGAAAAACTCAGGCAGAAGCTCAATTGATATGTATCTTTGATTTTTTTATTTTGAAAAAGAATAATCAACTGCTTCTTTAATATTGGATATTTCTTGAATATTTATTAAATTTTGAAAATTATTATTTAGTTCCTCCTCTAGTTTTGGCACTACTATATTTTTGATCCCTAGTCTTACAGCTTCCTCTATCTTTGTCCGAAGGTTATTCGATTTTCTAACCTGACCGCTCAAACCCAATTCCCCAATAAATGAGCTACTTGCCAAAGGAGGAATATTTTTCAAACTTGATAAAATTGATATTGCTACACCTAAGTCAGATGATGGATCATTAATCTCAAAACCCCCACCAGTAGCTATATAACAATCAAATTCAGATAATTTTATTCCTACGTGTTTTTCAATAACAGCAAGAATTTGATGCAATCTATTTATGCTTATTCCAGTTGTAGTACGTCTTGGGTTACTGTAGAAAGTCTTATTTACTAGTGCTTGTATATCAACTGCTAATGGTCGAGTGCCTTCATTTGTAATAGTAGTTGTTACACCTGAAATGTTTTCTTTATTTGTAAAAATTGAACTTGGGTTTTTTATCTCTCGTAAACCCTCTTCAAGCATTTCAAAAATTCCAATCTCGAAGGTCGATCCAAATCGATTTTTTATACTTCTTAGTAATCTATGTGAGGAAATATTATCTCCTTCAAAGTTTATTACTGTATCAACTAAATGCTCTAGAGTTTTAGGGCCAGCTAAAGTACCATCTTTGGTTACATGACCAATTATAAGAAGAGCGATATTATTATCTTTGGCAAGATTTTGCAATTCAGATGAACATTCTCTAACTTGAGAAACCGATCCTGGAGAACTTTGCATTTCATGATTATGGATGGCTTGAATACTATCAATAATTGCGAAATTTGGATTTACACGTTTGATCTCTTCAATAATTAGGGATAAATTGGTTTCTGCAAAAATTTGTAAATCAATACTGTTTTGATTTAATCTTTCCCATCTAATTTTTACTTGTTCTAAAGATTCTTCTGCAGTTATATATAAAACTTTTTCATTAAGAGATATTTTTCCTGCTGATTGTAAAACTATTGTGCTTTTACCTATACCTGGTTCTCCTCCTAGCAAAATAACAGATCCGGGTACTATTCCACCTCCAAGCACTCGATCAAATTCTTTAAAACCACTAGTAAATCTTGATATATTTTTTGATGAAATCTCATTAAACGGTATAGATTTTTTACTATTTTTTATTTCTTGATATTTAGATCTTTTACTTTTAATTTCTTCAACAATTGAATTCCATGAGTTGCAATTTAGGCATCTACCAAAGTATTGAGAAGTTTCAGATCCGCAATTCTGACAAATAAAAGTCGATAATTTGCTAGACATTAAGTTTCTGAATGAAGTAATGGAAATAGAATGTTTGGGATATTGCCCCTCTACAAGTTAGATTAGGATAATAAAAATTGTCTTACTGATTAGCTAATAGAAACAAATGGCTCTATCTAGTCAAACTAAAGAAACTATACTGGTCGCAGATGATGAGGCAAGTATTAGAAGAATTCTGGAGACACGTCTCTCCATGATTGGCTACAAAGTTGTAACTGCAAGTGATGGTAAAGAGGCACTAAAGTTATTTAGGGATTATGAACCTGATTTAGTAGTGCTTGACGTCATGATGCCAAAGTTAGATGGTTATGGAGTTTGTCAAGAGTTAAGGAAAGATTCTGATGTACCAATTGTTATGTTAACTGCATTAGGAGATGTTGCAGATAGGATAACAGGTTTAGAATTAGGAGCTGATGACTATGTAGTAAAACCATTTAGCCCAAAGGAGTTGGAAGCTAGAATTAGGTGCGTACTCAGAAGAATCGACAAAGAACAAATTCCTGGAATGCCTAATTCAGGATTAATTTTGGTTACGGATATAAAAATTGATACAAATCGAAGACAAGTGTTTAAAAGTGATGAGAGAATTAGATTAACTGGCATGGAATTTAGTCTCTTAGAGCTCTTGGTAAGTAGGTCAGGAGAGCCATTTAGTAGAGGAGAGATTTTAAAAGAAGTTTGGGGATATACCCCAGAGAGACACGTAGATACAAGAGTTGTCGATGTTCATATATCAAGATTAAGATCCAAACTCGAGGCTGATCCAGCCAATCCAGAATTGATATTGACAGCAAGGGGTACAGGATATCTTTTTCAACGGATTGTCGATATTGCCCCCTTTGATGGTAAATAAATGGGGAAAGAAACAGCACAAAAAATTAATAAGCCCAGAGCTATTAGAAGATTAGTCATTTGGTACAAAAGGAACTCGGCTGTGACTTCCATAGTCGATACTGCTGCTAGTTCTGCAGCAACAGCTAGTAATGTTGCAGGTAATGTAGTTTCAAGTGCTGGATCAGTCGTAACCACAGCTAGTAATGTTGCAGGTAATGTTGCAGGTAATGTAGTTTCAAGTGCTGAGTCTGTTGTTAATACTGCTAGTAGTGTAGTTTCAAATGCTAGTTCAATAGCGAAAAATACATTACAGCCATTAGTTTTTGACCCATTAAAAAGATTACAAAATAACGATAATATTTTAGATAGGGTGGAGGAATCTCAATCTAAAAGAATTTGGATCGCAGTTGATGGGATGGGTGGAGATTATGCTCCTGGTCCAATTCTTGAGGGTTGCTTAGAAGCAATAAGTAGATTTCCAATAAACATAAAGTTTGTTGGCAAAATTGAAAAAGTTAAAGATGCAGCAGAAAAAACTGGCTTATCAGAATTATTAGAAAATGAAATAGATAATAATCGTCTTGAATTAATTGATAGTGGAGAGCCTATTGGGATGAATGAAGAAGCTACCGCAGTTAGAAAAAAGAAAAATGCAAGTATAAACATTGCAATGGATTTAGTAAGAAATAATAAAGCTGAAGCTGTCTACTCAGCGGGTAATTCAGGCGCCATGATGGCTTCTGCCATATTTAGAATTGGGAGATTGAAAGGGATTGAGAGACCAGCTATAGGAGCATTGTTTCCAACAAGGGATCAAACTCGCCCGGTGTTAGTTTTAGATGTTGGGGCAAATACTGATTGTAAGCCATCTTATCTGCATCAATTTGCTCTTCTAGGTAATATTTATGCAAAAGATGTCCTACAAGTAGAAAAACCAAGAATTGGCCTTTTAAATATTGGAGAAGAAGAATGTAAAGGTAATGATTTATCCCTAAAAACATTTGAATTATTATCTTCTGAAAAAAGTTTTGATTTTGGAGGTAATTGTGAAGGGCGAGATGTATTATCAGGTAGTTTCGATGTAGTAGTCTGTGATGGATTTACTGGAAATATATTATTGAAATTTCTTGAATCTGTGGGAGGAGTTTTATTAGATATTTTGAGATCTGAGCTGCCACGTGGAAGGCGGGGGAAAGTCGGTTCAGCTTTTTTAAAGAGTAATCTACTCAGAATTAAGAAAAGGTTGGATCATGCCGAACATGGAGGAGCTTTATTACTTGGGGTGAATGGTATTTGCGTTATTGGTCATGGAAGTAGCAAATCTTTATCAGTAGTTAGTGCTCTTCGCTTGGCTCACTCTGCAGTGAATCATGGTGTTATGGACAATTTAAATCAACTGCAAAAGCTTCAAGTTTTAAATTCATAAAACATATTGAGTCAAATTTATGTTTGACTAATATAAGTAACTAAAAAACTTTTTTGGAAGGAATTAATTTTAATCAGATTGGAGTGTCATTCAAGGGAAGCGGAAGTTATGTACCTGATCAAATCCTAACCAATCAAAAAATTAGTCAAAAGGTTGATACAAGCAATGAATGGATACAATCAAGAACTGGCATTTCTGAGAGAAGAATCTCTAGCGTAGAAGATAATGTTACCGAGATGGGTTATAAGGCTGCTCTAACTGCTATTGAAATGGCTAAGTGGGATATTAAAACTATTGATTTGATTGTTTTAGCTACTTCTACTCCGCATGATTTATTTGGATCAGCGCCATCCATTCAAGCTAAATTAGGGGCTGCTAATGCTGTAGCTTTCGATTTAACTGCAGCTTGTAGTGGTTTTTTATTTGCCTTAATAACAGCTTCACAATTTTTAAAAGGGGGTAGTTTTAAAAGGGCTATTATTATTGGAGCAGATCAATTATCAAGTTTTGTTGATTGGAACGATAGAAGAAGTTGTATTCTCTTTGGAGATGGTGCCGGTGCATTAGCAATTGAAGCCACAAATGAATTTGATAATTTTATAGGTTTTGATATGAGAACCGATGGGGGAAGGGGTTCTTTTCTTAATCTTCCATCAAAAAAAAACAAAGATTCAATAGTCGATGAAATTAACTTTTTAAGTGGAGGTTTTTCTCCAATTCAGATGAATGGTCAGGAAGTTTATAAATTTGCAGTTAAAGAAGTTCCCCTAATTCTTGAAAAGCTGTTGAAAAAAATGAACTATAATTCTGATCAAGTTGATTGGCTATTGCTGCATCAAGCTAACCAAAGAATATTGGATTCTGTAGGAGAAAGGTTAAAAATTCCCAGAGAAAAGATTCTTAGTAATTTAGAAAAATATGGCAATACGTCAGCAGCAACAATTCCACTAATGATGGATGAGGCTGTAAGAGATTATAGAATTAAACAAAATGATATTATTGCTACAAGTGGATTCGGTGCTGGGTTAAGTTGGGGTGCGGCCCTAATTAAATGGGGTTAAAAACAAAATAGGAACATTATGACAGTTGCATGGGTATTCCCTGGACAGGGTTCGCAAAAAATTGGAATGGCAAAACAAATTGAAAATTTGCCTAGCACAAAAGATAGGTTTAGTTATGCTTCTGAGATATTTGAGAGAAATTTATTTGAAATTTGCGAGTTAAATTCTGATCCAACAAATCCTCTTAGTGATGTGAATAATACAAGAAATACACAAATCTGTCTTTTTTTGGTTGAGTCTATTTTATTAGATTCCTTAAAAGAAAATGGCTTTCAACCAACTTATGTTGCTGGGCATAGTCTGGGAGAAATAACTGCATTATATTGTGCGGATGTTTTTTCATTCGAAGAATGCGTATCACTAATAAAGGTAAGATCTCAATTAATGGTAAATGCTGGAAAGGGATCTATGGCAGCAGTAATTGGTTTTGATAGAAATGAACTTGATTTATTAGTCAAAAAAACTGAAGATGTTGTAATTGCTAATGATAATAGCTCTTCCCAAGTTGTCTTATCAGGATCTAATGAAGAATTAGACAATTTATCGAAAGTAATTTCTTGTAAAAGATTCCTAAAATTAAATGTTTCAGGTGCATTCCATTCACCATTCATGGATGAGCCTGCAGTTAAATTTTCTGAGTATTTAAAACAGATTAAGTTTAAAAATCCTTCTTTCCCAGTAATAAGTAATTCTGAACCGTCATTATGTGACGATCCTAATGAGCTTAAAATTAGATTGGAAAATCAAATGTGTAATGGCGTAAGGTGGCGAGAAACTATGGATTTAATGGCAAAAGATAATGATCTTCATTTTGTTGAAGTTGGCCCATCAAATGTGCTTAGCGGTTTAGCAAAAAGATATCTTAAAGATGTAAAAATTTCTCAAGTTTCATCTTCTGATCAAATATCTTATTAATTTGTATGAAAAATCATACTATTCAAAAATTAATCTATGAATTAGTAAGCAAGCTTTTTGTATTTCCAATTTATAAATTTGTATTTAAAGGTCATTTAATAGGTAGTGACAATATTCCGCAAAAAGATTCCTTTATCATGGTTTCTAATCATGGTTCTTTACTTGACCCTCCTTTGTTAGGACATGCCCTTGGACGTAATATATCTTTTATGGCCAAGGCAGAGCTTTTTAGCATCCCTTTCCTCGGCTTTATTATCAAGGCTTGTGGAGCGTATCCTGTAAAAAGAGGAATTGCTGATAAAAACACAATTAAAACAGCATGTAAGAAATTATCAGATGATAATTGTATTGGAATTTTTATTGATGGCACTCGTCAAAAAAATGGTCGAGTGAATAAGCCCAAACAAGGTGCAGCATTATTAGCCTTTAAAAATCAAAAATTATTATTGCCTGTTGCAATAGTTAATTCACATAGATTAATAAGATTTAGATGGTTTATTCCTTTGTTTTCAAAAATAGTTATTAAAGTGGGGAAACCTGTTCAACCTCCACAAAGTTCATCAAGACATGATCTGAATTCTGTAACAATGCACCTTCAAGATAAGATTAATAATTTGATTGGATGAATATTTAGTTAATTGGAGAAATAGGGTAAAGAGGTAAAACTTTTTTCCAGGAATCTATATTTGAATTTAATAAATTTTTATATGATAAATCTAATAGTTCTTGCAAATCTTTTTTATCATCATAAGAAGCTTCAAAAGAAATTTCTTTACTATCAAGTTCTTTGACAACTTTTGGTAAAATTGTTTCTCGAATGGTTAGATCCGAGGAGTTTTTTTCATTACCAAAAATTTCGTATTTACCTGCAATAAAACCCTTACGTTTTAAATTTTTGAAAATCCAGAATGATTTTTTGTTTTTTAAAATATTATTTTTTGATGCAATTCTTTTTGCCATTATTTCAAATGAACTAAAACTGTCTAGAGGGCAATTTATTTGTTGTGAGATAGTTCTTGCTAAAACTACAATTAGTCGTGAAGCATTAAAATTTGCTGGCCCTATGCTTACAGATAACTTATTTATTTTTTGTAAATTTTCTTTGGAAATGAATTTGTTAAGATCATTTATTAAGTTGTTGCAAAGGTCATTATCAAATTTCTTGATAAATAATTCATCAGATTCTAGGTCATTGTTTTTTCGATACCCAAAGCCAAAAGAATTATCTGTGCTATGAATCACTAATGTAGAGTAATTTTCTCCTTGATTGAGTTTATTTGTCATTTATTACCTTTAAACAGGTAATTCCATACCTGGATTAAACCTAGACCATTTACCAAATTCATTTTCAAAACTTTCGCAAGATTGAACATCCCAATCAGTTTTATAATCACCATTATTATCTTTAACTATATTGACATGAATGAATGGTTTTTTTGCTTTAAAATCAGGTAGATCACAAATATGATCAACACCATGATTATTCTCAACATCATGATATGTGATACACCTATCAACCCATTTACAGTTGATGCAAATGCACATAATTAATAAATAATATGAAAAAAAGCTTTCACACAGATCATACACTAATAATTGATGAATTAGAAACAAGTATAAAATTTCATAATTTGGATTTAATATTAGGTTTTATACCTAAAGGATCATATTTGGTTGGTGGTTATATTAGAGATATTATTTTGGGAAGAAAAACTGAAAAGTTAGATGTTGATATTGTGGTACCTTTAAATGCAATTGAAATTGGTAAAAAGATTGCAGATAATATTGGATCAAAATTTATAATTTTAGATAAAAAAAGAGAAGTAGTAAGAATTATTCTTAATAATATTTATATTGATATTGCTAATCAAGTTTCATCTTCCATAGAAGGAGATTTATGTTCTAGAGACTTTTCGATTAATTCAATTGCTTTTTTATTTGATAAGAAGAGTTTGTTTGATCCATTAAATGGTCTTAAAGATCTTGAGATTTCTTTGCTTAGAACTCATTCTGAAAACAATTTATTAAATGATCCTTTACGAATTTTAAGATGTTTTCGATTTGTTTCAGAATTGAATTTTAAAATTGATTTAAGATTAGTTGATTTTATAAAAAAAAATAAAGAGTGCTTATATCTTGTCGCAAAAGAGAGAATTACTTATGAAATACAGAAAATAGTAAATGGAGCAAATGCTCTTGATGCAGTATTGTTGATAAAAAAATTAAATATATTTGATACTGAAAATTTATTTGAAGATTCTTTTTTTTTGGATTTAGAGAAAATTAATTATGGAGAACTTGATCAGGAAGAAAAAGATAAATATTTACCATCATTTTTTATTGCTCAAATCTTAGATGTTGTAACTTTAGAGAAACTGAAATTTAGTAAAGCTGATATTGCAAAAACTAAGTTATTGCGAAAATGGCACCTTTTCTTAAAAAACAAAAGTATCGCTCAGTTAGATGAATTTGACAGATTCAAATTGCATCAAGAATTAGAAATGTTTCTTCCATCTTTTATTTTTTATTTACCTCAAAACTTACAATTAGATTGGCTTCATAGATGGCGTGACAACGATGATAAATTATTTCATCCCTCAAACTTAGTTAATGGTGATGTAATTAAAAAAAATTTGGAAATCAAGGATGGACCTATCTTGGGAGAGCTTTTACAGTATCTTTCTAAAGAACTTGCATATAAGAGATTGAATAATTTTGATGAAGCTATTTATAAAGCAAAGCGATGGATTGAACAAAATGCGCCAAAATGTGATTAAATACACATAGCTTAGTTTTGTTTAGAAGTTCAGACTTCAAAATCATTTTTAAAAATTTATGAGTATTCGCATTTACATTGGCAACTTACCACAAGGATTTAATCCAAAAGAATTTGATACACTTTTAAAGTCAGTTTCTGACTCGATTAGATTTAAAGCAGTTTTAGATAAGGAAACTAAGGAATGCAGGGGGTTTGGTTTTGCGACTTCAAATAATGAGGATAATGCTAATTTATTAATTCAAAAATTAAATGGTTTTGAATTTAATGGTTCTAAATTAAGAGTAGAGCTATCAGAAAAGAAAGATTCTGCTTCAAATAAAAGAAATAGTGGAAAATCAAATAAAAATAAGAAGAGGAAAGACTTTAAGAAAATTGTTCACAGCGATGCTCCTAATTTAGAAGCTCCTGATCCAAGATGGGCAGGAGAACTATCTAAATTAAAAGATTTGTTGGCTAATCAGAAGACTCCTGCTTAGTCATCTAATTCGAGAAATTAAAAAAGATATAGGAATTTCAAAAGCTTTTACTGAATTTTTTACAAATGCTCTATTATTAAAGACATCATAGTCTAGCCTTTCTATAGAATCTAATATTCCTCTATAAAGACGTAGGGATGTCCAAACAGGCCATCTTGCGTCAGAAGATAACCATTTGATTCCATTTTCAGATTTCTGGAACCAATCGCGAGCCCTGGTTAATTGAAATTTCATTAGTGCTTTCCATTGTTTGTTTATTTCACCTTTTAAAAGTTTTTCTTCAGAATAATTAAATTTTTCAATATCTTCTTGAGGGATATAAATTCTACCTCTTTGCCTATCTTCGCCAACATCTCTTAATATATTTGTTAATTGATTAGCTATACCTAAAGCTATAGCGGCTTCTGAGGGGTCTGGTTTGGCACTCCATGGTGCGGATGTGTAAGCACTATCAATCCCCATGACATTCTGAGTCATCAATCCAACAGTCCCTGCGACTCTATAACAATAGAGTTTTAATTCATCAAAATCTTTGTATCTAAATTTATTAAGATCCATTCTCTGGCCATCTATCATGTCTAGATAAGGTTCAATACTTTGTGGATATTTTTCGATGGTGTCAAGTAGAACGGCATCTAGTTCCGATTTAATGTTGCCTTTAAAAACATTCTTCGTATTTTCTTCCCATGTATTTAAATTTTCTGCAAGTTCATCTTGCGATTTAGTTGAAGCTTCTAAGCTATCCATTATTTCATCTGTTCTTCTACACCAAACATAAATAGCCCAAATAGCTTTTCTTTTCTCTACAGGTAGCAGAAGGGTTCCCAAGTAAAAGGTTTTAGCCCATTTTTGGGTTTCTTTTCGGCATATCTCGTATGCTTGATCTAGTTGAGAAATTGAATTTTTCAAAAAGTTTTAGATGAATTTTTAAATTACAGGAATGTAAATCTCATGAAGAAACATTTTGAGGAGTTTTGGAATACTCCTTATTTATTGATTCCGCGCATAATTTACCACTTAAAACAGCTCCTTCCATAGATGCTAAATATTTTTGCATAGTATAATCACCAGCTAAAAAGAAGTTTTTTATGGGAGATTTTTGACTAGGTCTGAAATCTTGGCATCCAGGGACTGCTTTATAAACAGATCTTGGAGTTTTGACTACTTTATATTTTCGTAAGTTTGTTTTATCGTCTCCCATGAAATGCGTTGGGAATAATTTTTTGAGTTCCTCCATAGTTGCATCAACAATATCCTGATCACTCCTATTTATCCAATCTTTTGCTGGTGCAAAAACCAATTCAAGCATTGATCTATTTGGATCTTCATATTCTTTGCAGGTGATACTCATATCTGCATAAACACTGAGGAGAGGCGATCTGCTGAATAATAAATGATCAATATCTGTTAATTTTTTGTCAAACCATAAATGGATGTTAATGACTGGCACTCCATTTAAACCATCTAATTTAGAAAATGCATCTAACCCTTTCCATTGTTTTGGGAGCATTAATTTAAAGAGATCTACGGGCATTGCACTTACATAAGCATCAGCCGTTAGCTCTTTTTTTTCGTTTTTATCTAAAGAGGCTACAGTAAAACTTTTAACAGTGCTGTCCTCATTAAGATTGATTTCCCTTAATGGACTATTAATGTGAACTTCACCACCACGAGCAGTAATATAATCAACCATTGGCTGGCATAGTCTCTCTGGAGGAGCTCCATCAAGGAATGCCATTTTAGAACCATTTTTTTCTTGTAAAAATCTGTTTAAGGCTGTTAATAAAACTGTAGATGATATTTCATCCGGTCCAATGAAATTAAGAGCTTTACTCATCGCTATAAATACTTCATCATTAACTCTTTCCGGTATATTGTGCTCTTTTAGCCAATCTGTCCATGATTTTGTATCACATTTATCTAAGTACTTTTGGCCCCTTAGCATTGCAGGCACTAAACCTAAACCAAATAGAATCTTTTCATTCCATGAAAGCATATCATTATTGCTTAGTATTGCTGATACACCATTAACTGGAGCAGGTATGTCGGGAAAGTCGAATCTACTGTAAGTTCCAGGCTCTGATGGCTGATTAAAAATCATTGAATGACTTTTCCATTGAAGTCTGTCTTCAATATCTAATTCCTTAAAAAGTTGCAACATATTTGGATATGCTCCAAAAAATATATGTAAACCAGTTTCATACCAATCTCCATCTTCGTCTTTCCATGCGGCAACTTTCCCACCTAAAACATCTCTGGCTTCAAGTACAATCGGAATGTGTCCATTATCGACTAAATATTTAGCACAAGATAAACCTGCTAAACCAGCACCAGCAATTACAACACGCATTATTAAATCAAGAAATAAATTAACACTTACTAATAAGCTACATTAAAGTTAGAACATAATAGTTTTTTTCGTTGATTATTTCGTAAAATTATGGAAAAAATGCTTTTAAAATCGACTACTAGGCATGTAAGGATTTTTACTGCTGAAGTGGTCGATGAGGAATTAAAGTTTCATCCCAATAAACTAACTCTTGATTTAGATCCTGATAACGAATTTATTTGGAACGAAGATTCTCTAAACAAAATAAATAAAAAATTCAATGAATTAATAAAAGAGAGAGCTGGAAAGGATTTAGATGATTATGAACTGCGAAAAATAGGATCAGAAATTGAAGGTTTGATTAAGTTTTTGCTTCAAAATGGTCAGCTTTGCTATAACCCTGATTGCAGAGTAATGAATTATTCCATGGGTTTACCAAAGACAAATGAAGTGCTGTGAATAGATCATCCTCAAATAGAAGGCCAAGAAGAGGCTCAAATAGAAGTTATTATCCACCAAATCCAAAGGACAAGTATCCGTATGGTCAAAGAAGCAATAGATTGCCTGCTTCTTCTGAACAAAAGATCAACTTTAGTACAGGAACTATAGCCGTACTTGCTGGAGTATTAATTTTAGGAGTTGGTATCGGGAGCGCTATTACCAGTACAACTGACGGCGGGCAGGGAAATATAGCAAGTCAACAACAATTAGATATGGCTGTTCCAGATCCTGAATTTTGTAGACAATGGGGAGCTAGTGCTTTTGTAATTGATGTTGAAATGTATACGACTCTGAATCCATCTACGAGTTTTGTAACGCAACCCGCTCTTCAGCCAGGGTGTGTTATTAGAAGAGAGAATTGGACAGTGCTACAAAAAGAGGGCGCAATTAGTAATGAAGATGTAAGAGAATGTAAGCAAAGAATGAATACTTTTGCTTATATTGGTTCTATAAGAAATAAGCCAATAGTTAAGTGCGTTTATCAGACTGATGTAAATGAAAATAAATTTATAATAAAAGGAGATGGACAAGCTGAAGACGGCGGTGTAGGTATTAACAGAGAAGCAATTCAGTTTTGATCGAAATTATATATGCCTCAAAGGGCTTTCTAAACTAGCAAATTGTGGGAGAATGTTTTTCTTAAATACTTCTGATGCTCTTGATGTATATCTTGACGGATTAGTAATTAATTTAAGTTCTCTCTTTACCTCTAAATCAGCAACAAATGCTTTGTGGATTGTTCCAGCCGATAATTCTCTTTCAATAGAAACAACAGGTAAAAAGGAAGCTCCTAAACCTGATTGAACTGCATTCTTGATTGCTTCAAGAGAGTTAAGTTCCATCTCAATTTTTAATCTTTGAATATCAAGACCAGAATCTTGGAGAAGTTTGTCAACAACTTTTCTTGTTGTAGATTGTGAGTCTAAAGTTACAAAATTTAATTTGTATAAGTCTTCTTTTAGAAGCTCTTTTTTGGTTGAAAGTGGATGTTTAGATGGTAAAACTAATGCCAATTCATCAGTGGCATATGGAATTACTTGTAGCAAATTCTCCAAATCTCCAGGTAATTGTCCACCAATAATGGCTAAGTCAATTTGTCCATTGGCCACACTCCAACCAGTTCTTCTCGTACTGTGGACTTGAAGTTGAACGGATACATCAGGGTATTTTTGTCTGAATAGTCCTATCATTCTCGGCATTAAATAGGTCCCCGTTGTTTGGCTCGCTCCAATGACAAGAGTTCCACCTTTTAAGCTATTTAAATCTTCAATAGCTTTGCAAGCTTCGTCGCATTGATTCAAAATTCGTTCACAATATTCAAGTAATAGTCTCCCTGCTTCAGTCAATAGAGCCTTCCTACCACCTCTGTCGAAAATTGTGATTTCAAGTTGTTTTTCTAAATTTTGTATTTGTAAACTTACAGCAGGTTGGGTTACATATAAGAGATCTGCAGCTTTTTTAAAACTTCCTTGAGCTGCTATAGCTTTTAATATTCTTAATTGGTCGAGTGTAAATGGTAATTCTGGCATCTATTATGCCTACAATTTCTTATAATTCTAATGCTTAAGAGCATTCTTGTTAAGATCAAAAATTATTTGAACAATTTAATATATGGAGACTCATAAAACTTCGCTAATCATCTTAATTTTGATAATGATTTTTGCGGTCATTCATAGTGGGGGAGCTGCTTTGAGAATAAAAGCAGAATCTATTATGGGTCCAAGATTATGGCGGTTGTGTTTTGTTTTTTTAAGTTTGCCATCTGCAATTATCTTGATTAGTTATTTTTTAGCTCATAGATATGACGGGATCAGATTATGGAATTTACAGGGCAATAATTTTGTTTTTATGGTCGTTTGGTTCTTAACTGCAATAAGTTTTTTATTTTTATATCCCGCTACTTACAATTTGCTAGAAATTCCTTCCGTTTTAAAACCTAAAGTACGAATCTATGGAACTGGGATAATGCGAATCACAAGACATCCACAAGCTTTTGGTCAGATAATTTGGTGTTTTGCTCATACTTTATGGATTGGTACATCATTCACATTAGTAACTTCTATTGGCTTAGTTTTGCATCACCTTTTTGCAATCTGGCATGGCGACAAGAGATTAGCAAATAGATTTGGAGAAGAATTTGAAAATTTTAAAAAAAATACTTCCATTATCCCTTTTTTGGCGATACTTGAGGGGAGGCAAGAATTTAAGATTAAAGAATTTTTTAGGTTATCTCAAGTTGGCATATTAATTGCAATAGGAGTACTTTGGTGGTCTCATCAATATATAAATATTGCTGTTAAAACATTTAATTCATCATTTTTGTCTGAATTTTTCAATTAACAGTTTAAAATCAAGATATAAATTCTTTAAAAAATGCCACAAGCTTCAGAAATTGCCTGGTTAATTCCCGTTTTCCCACTTATTGGAGCAGTGCTTTCTGGCTTAGGACTAATAAGCATTAACAAGAAAATTAATAATTCAAGAGAAATTGTTTCTGTAGGTCTGATCTCCTTCGTTGGGATTTCTGCGGTAATTAGTTATAAAGCTTTAATTGAACAAGTAAATGGTTATCAATCAGTAGAAAAATTATTTGTATGGGCCAATGCAGGGGATTTCACAATTCCAATGGGATTTGTCCTTGATCCTTTGGGGAGTGTAATGCTTGCGTTAGTAACTACAATAACTTTGCTGGTAATGATTTACTCTCATGGTTACATGGCGCATGACAAAGGTTATGTCAGATTTTTTACATATTTAGCATTATTTAGTAGCTCAATGATGGGATTAATAGTTAGTCCGAATTTATTAGAAATTTATGTTTTTTGGGAATTAGTTGGGATGTGTTCTTATTTATTAGTTGGGTTTTGGTATGACAGGGATGGCGCTGCACACGCTGCACAAAAAGCATTTGTCGTTAATAGAGTGGGAGATTTTGGTTTATTACTAGGAATTCTCGGCCTATTTTGGGCAACAAATAGTTTTGATTTTAATGAAATAGCTACTGGAATTTCTCAATCGATATCTGACCATTCGATACCCATTTGGGCTGCTTTATTACTTTGTTTTTTAGTTTTCCTAGGGCCAATGGCTAAATCCGCTCAGTTTCCTCTTCATGTGTGGTTACCTGACGCAATGGAAGGTCCCACACCAATTTCTGCACTTATCCATGCTGCAACAATGGTTGCAGCAGGAATCTTTCTTGTAGCAAGACTTCAACCTTTGTATTCAATATTCCCCTCTATTCAGTTCATTATCGCTTTAGTTGGCACCATTACTTGTTTTTTAGGAGCCTCTATAGCTTTGACCCAAATGGATTTAAAAAAAGGTTTAGCGTATAGCACAGTTTCTCAACTTGGTTATATGATGCTCGCAATGGGTTGTGGAGCACCAGTAGCTGGAATTTTTCATTTAGTAACTCATGCTTGCTTTAAAGCAATGCTATTTTTGGGATCTGGTTCAGTAATACATGCTATGGAAGAAGTAGTTGGTCATCAGCCTGTATTAGCTCAAGATATGAGATTGATGGGCGGTTTACGAAAAAAAATGCCTTATACAGCAACAACATTTTTAATAGGTTGTGTAGCAATTAGTGGAATTCCCCCATTGGCAGGTTTTTGGAGTAAAGACGAGATACTTGGAAATGCTTTCATATCATTTCCAGCTTTTTGGTTTGTAGGACTTCTAACAGCAGGTATGACTGCTTTTTATATGTTTAGGCTTTATTTCTTGACATTTGAAGGAGATTTTAAAGGGGAGAATAAAGAATTGCAAAAAGAGCTTCTAATAGCATCCAAAACAAACCTAGATGATGAAAAAGATGAAGAGCATGAAGAACATGGCTCTATTCATGAATCACCCTGGTCAATGACATTTCCCTTGGTATTTCTAGCTGTACCGTCTGTAATAATCGGTTTTATGGGACTTCCATGGGATAGCAAAATTGCAAATTTACTAGATCCTGAAGAAGCAGAGACTGCTGCAAAGGCCTTCGAATTAAAAGAATTTTTGCCTTTAGCACTTGTGTCTGTATTTATTGCATCAGTTGGAATCATTATTGCTTATCAGGCATATTTTGCGAAAAAAATTAATTTATCAGTTTTATTTGCCGAGAAGTTTCCTAGTATCAATCGATTTTTATCCAATAAATGGTATCTAGATGATATTAATGAAAAACTTTTTGTTAAAGGTAGTAGAAAACTTGCTAAAGAAGTTTTAGAGGTTGATTCTAAGGTTGTTGATGGCGTTGTAAATCTTACTGGACTTGTAACTTTAGGTAGTGGAGAAGGTTTAAAATATTTTGAGACTGGTAGGGCTCAGTTTTATGCGCTCATTGTTTTTGGAGGTGTAATTTTACTAGTTGCTATATTTGGTTTTCAATCTCCACAAGTTTCTTAATTACAATTGTGTGTCTTCACTGTCCATTGGGGTGAAAAAATACAGAAAATTTCTAGACTTTATTTAATATAAATTTCTTATTAAATTGAGTACTTATTTTTATACACATTTTGCGACACAAGTATTGGGAACTTTGGGAGCTGGATTGTCTAATTTCCCTTGGTTATCTGCTTCAATTTTATTCCCTATTGGTAGTGCATTCGTGATACCTTTTTTCCCAGATAAAGGAGATGGCAAAGAGGTGAGATGGTTTGCATTATCTATTGCATTAATTACTTTTTTAATAACTGTAGGTTCATATATAAATGGCTTTGATATTAGTAATGAAAATGTTCAACTTAAAGAAAATATTAGTTGGCTCCCTGATTTAGGTCTAACTTGGTCTGTTGGCGCTGATGGCATGTCTATGCCTTTAATATTATTGACTAGTTTTATAACTGCTTTAGCAGTTCTCGCCGCATGGCCAGTCAAGTTCAAACCCAAGTTATTTTTCTTTTTGATATTGGTTATGGATGGTGGGCAAATAGCTGTGTTTGCCGTACAAGATATGCTTTTATTCTTTCTAACTTGGGAACTTGAGTTAATTCCCGTTTATTTATTACTGGCTATATGGGGTGGCAAAAATCGACAATATGCAGCAACAAAATTCATTATTTATACAGCTGGCAGTTCTATCTTCATTCTTCTTGCAGCGTTAGCAATGGGTTTCTATGGTACAGAAATTCCTAACTTTGAGTTTTCTCACTTGGCAGCTCAAGATTTTAGTCAAAAATTCCAAATATTATGCTATGTAGGGCTTTTAATTGCATTTGGTGTGAAACTTCCAATAGTACCCCTTCATACTTGGCTTCCAGATGCTCATGGAGAGGCTACAGCTCCAGTTCATATGCTTCTAGCAGGAATTTTATTAAAGATGGGAGGATATGCTCTTTTAAGATTTAATGCACAATTATTACCCGTTGCTCATGCTCAATTTGCCCCATTATTAATAGTTCTAGGAGTAGTCAATATAATTTATGCTGCATTAACTTCTTTTGCTCAAAGAAATCTTAAAAGAAAAATTGCATACAGTTCTATAAGTCATATGGGTTTCGTTCTTATTGGAATAGGTAGTTTTAGTAGCCTTGGAACAAGCGGAGCTATGCTGCAAATGGTTAGTCACGGATTAATCGGTGCAAGTTTATTTTTTCTAGTTGGTGCTACCTATGACAGAACAAAGACTCTTAAACTTGATGAAATGAGTGGTGTAGGACAAAAAATGAGAATCATGTTTGCCCTATGGACTGCTTGCTCCTTGGCTTCCCTGGCTTTACCTGGTATGAGTGGATTTGTTTCCGAATTGATGGTATTTACAGGATTTGTTACTGATGAAGTGTATACACTACCGTTTAGGGTAGTGATGGCCTCTTTAGCAGCTATCGGTGTAATACTTACTCCTATTTATCTACTTTCAATGTTAAGAGAAATTTTCTTTGGTAAAGAAAATCCTAAATTAATCGAAGAACGAAAACTTATAGATGCAGAGCCAAGGGAAGTTTATATTATTGCCTGTTTACTTTTACCGATTATTGGGATAGGTTTATACCCAAGATTAATTACTGAAAGTTATATTGCATCTATCAATAATTTAGTCGATCGAGATTTAACTGCAGTTAAAGGTGCTGTGAAAACAAATATTTTTTCAGGAACTAAAACAAATAATATCCTAAAAGCTCCAACAATATAATTTTTTAAATTAACTCGATATTATTTGGCATTAAATAAATTAAAAGTTATCTTGTGAGTAGATTTTATCTATTCCAAAATATCTTATTTCAATCCTATTGATAGGCAACAATTAGGCCCTAGATTGTTGATTAAGTTCCTTCAAGATGCCGCGGGTAAAGGTGAGCTTGATCCATGGGATATTGACGTAATAAGTGTAATTGATAGTTTTTTAGAGGAATACTCACATACTTTTAATCAATCTTCAAATAGTCAAATCTCATATCAGAAGGATTTAGCTGAGACCAGCGAAGCATTTTTTGCTGCTTCCGTATTAGTTAATCTTAAGGCTGAGGTTTTGGAAGCTGATGTTTTCAAAGAAAATTCTTCCGATTTTGAAGATGAATTTGATTTGGATGATCAAGATTGGATTGATAAAGAATTTGATATTCCGAAATATCCTGAAAAATATTTAAGGAGAAGATCAATTGCACAACCAATTCTTAAACGTACAACAACATTGGGAGAACTAGTAAGTCAGTTAGAGTCCATAGCAGAAGTTATAGAAACCCAAGATCTTCTGCTCATGAAGAGAAAAAGAAATAAAAAATATTCTGATAGGGCTTTAATTTCTCAAGTAAAGTCATTAGCGCATCGCGAGAAACTTCCAGAAACCACTAAAGCGTTAGGGAAATTTATTGAAGGATGGGAAAAAGCTTTACAATGGACAGATTTTGAATATTTAGTCAAAAAATGGCAAACAGTTGTAAAAAATGATTTAGATAAAGACCGTTTGGGAGTTTTTTGGGCTTTGTTATTTTTATCATCTGAAAACAAAATTGAAATTAAACAAATTAATTCTTTATATGGCCCAATTCAAATTAAAAGAATAATACCTGATGGTGGCATAGCTCAATTGCCTATAGAAAATCTTGAGGTAAGTAATGCCTCTTCCTCGGCTGCTTAGAAGCTTTTTAGTAATAACGTATAATTTAAAAAATGGTTTTGAATTTATGAAGGCAATGATACTTGCGGCAGGTAAAGGCACACGCGTTCAGCCTATTACACACGTTATTCCTAAACCGATGATTCCGATTTTGCAAAAACCTGTTATGGAGTTTCTCTTGGAACTTTTAAGAGAACATAATTTTAAGGAAATAATGGTAAATGTTTCTCATCTGGCTGAAGAAATTGAAAATTATTTTAGGGATGGGCAAAGGTTTGGAGTAGAAATTGCTTATAGTTTTGAAGGAAGAATTGAAGATGGAGAATTAATAGGTGATGCTTTAGGATCCGCGGGAGGATTAAAAAAAATTCAGGATTTTCAAAATTTCTTTGATGAAACTTTTGTTGTTTTATGTGGTGATGCTTTAGTTGATTTAGATTTAACTCAAGCTGTAAAAAAACATAAGCAGAAAGGGGCTATTGCGAGCTTAATAACAAAGAAGGTAACTAAAGATCAAGTATCAAGTTACGGTGTCGTAGTTTCTGATGAAAATGGGAGAATAAAGGCTTTTCAGGAAAAGCCAACAGTTGATGAAGCTTTAAGTGACTCAATAAATACAGGAATTTATCTTTTCGAACCTGAAATTTTTAATTACATACCTTCAGCAGAGAAATTTGATATTGGAGCTGATCTTTTCCCTAAACTTGTTGCAATGGATTTACCATTTTTTGCGTTGCCAATGGATTTTGAATGGGTAGATATTGGAAAAGTTCCTGATTATTGGAGTGCTATTAGAAATGTATTACAAGGTAAGGTAAGACAAGTGCAAATTCCAGGTAAGGAAATAAAACCCGGAGTTTTTACCGGCTTGAATGTAGCGGCAAACTGGGAAAAGGTTAATATTACCGGGCCGGTTTATATAGGAGGCATGACTAGGATCGAGGATGGAGCAACTATTATTGGCCCTTCCATGATTGGACCAAGTTGTTGCATTTGCGAGGGCGCAACTATAGATAACTCAATTATTTTTGATTATTCTAAAATTGGTAAAGGTGTAAGACTTATGGATAAGTTAGTGTTTGGTAAATATTGTGTTGGAAAAAATGGAGATCATTTTGATTTGCAAGATGCATCTTTAGATTGGTTAATAACTGATTCAAGAAGATCTGATTTGTCTGAGCCATCGCCTCAGCAGAAAGCTATGGCAGAATTATTAGGCACTGATTTGATTAATATTCCAGACTAAGATTAGCTTTTTTAATAATCTCAGGAATTAAATGCTCTGCTTTTACGGCCATTAGATGAACACCATTTGCGATATTCATAAAATCATGAGCTTGTTCAGCTGCAATTTTAATGCCTTCTTGTAATGGCTCTTTAGCATCTTTAAGACGATTTAAGATATTTTCAGGGATGTTTGCACCTGGAACGTATTTGTTTATAAAGAGAGCGTTTTTGTAAGACTTTAATAGGAATACACCTGCAATTACAGGAATTTCAAGAGGCTTGCTAATTTTTTCACAAAACTCTATCAAATTTTCTTTATCCATAACCATTTGAGTTTGTATGAATCCAGCTCCAGCCTCTTTTTTCTTTCTCATTCTATTTTCTAGACTTCTTTTATTTCCACAATTTGGATCAGCTGCAGCACCTGCAAAAATAAATGTTTTTTTATCAGAAAGTTCTCCTAGAGTAGGATCAATTCCTTTATTAAAAGCCTGAATTTGTTGAAGCAATCTAACTGACTCAAACTCATGTACGGCCTTGGCATTTTGTTGATCCCCAGCTTTTACTGAATCACCGGTAATGCATAAGATGTTTTTAATTCCTAAAGCATTTGCTCCCAGAATGTCTGATTGTAAAGCAATTTTATTACGATCTCTGCAAGAAATTTGCATTACTGGTTCTATCCCATTTTCCAGTAATAGTTTGGACATTGCCAAGCTGCACATTCTCATAACAGCTCTACTTCCATCGGTAATGTTAACAGCATGTACCTTATCTTTCAAAAGTTGTGCTATCTTAAGAGATCTTATGGGGCTTCCACCTCTTGGCGGCATTAACTCTGCTGTTATTACCTTAGATCTTTTTTCTAAAGTCTGCTGAAGTTTTGATTTCAATTGCTTTTGTTTCCTAGTTGGTTAACAAGTGTACTGAGATTGCTAAACTTAATTAATATAAAAAAGGAACTGCTTAAATGCAAATGCTTGATGAAGAAGTAAACAACATTGATATGATGGGTCTCTCAGCAAGGGAGATGGAAATCATTGATCTCGTAGCTGATGGTCTTACAAATCAAGAAATTGCTGTAAAACTTACTATTAGTAAAAGAACAGTTGATAATCATGTAAGTAATATGTTTACAAAAACTGGTTCTAAAAACAGAGTAGCGCTTTTGAATTGGGCGATGGACAACGGAAAGATTTGTAGAGATGGGTTTAATTGTTGTACACTCCCAGACTCTGATTAAGATTAGTTTTACCCTTTACTGTTTTTGTATCATTAGCCAAATCCATAAGACAATAATTTGTAGAACCTAATTCGAAGAGTTCAGCATATGCAATACATGCATCCTTGTCTGAATCAACAAATCTCAATATTCCTTCTTTGTCGTAAAGACCATACATCTGAAGATAATAAAAAAATACTTTCCTTGAATATAAAGAAAATATAAAGGAAGAGTGGTTCTTCTGACTAGTAACTTTTTAAAGTTGTAAATATTCTTCTTTCCACTCTGAAAAAGGGTTGTTAGCAAGACTGAAATTGGAGTAATGGGTCAGACCTGTGATTTCTTTTGAAATGAAAGCTGGAAGAATTAAATCTTCCTCTTCATGAGAAAGTTCAATTTCTGCAATTATAAGTGGATAATTATTTTCTTTAAAGCAATCTATAATCCAAGATTTTTTTTCAATTTCTAAAAAGTATCTATCTTTTTTAATTGTATTTGCAAGATTTGACATTATTGTTTCAGCATCGCTTCGTGGAATGGAGTATTCAAATTCAAAGTTGGTAAAGCCTTTGATATGTTTTTTAAGTGTAATTTTAGAGTTTTTACCTGTAAGTCTTACTCTAATAATCCAACCATCTAAACTTTTGGATAAATATCCTTGTTCAATATAAATTTTTTTATTTATGAATTCTTTCCAATTATCATTTTTTATAAGAAATCTTCTTTCTATCTCTAAGGCCATTTAATTTTTGAAATTTTTTTGAGATAAATCACCTTTCCAATCTAATTTTTTTATTAGGGTACTGTAGTAACTTGTGCTTTTTTTAAACTTTATTATTTTGCAGGGTGATTGCCCTTTTTTGATCTCACAATAATAATTTTCCTTAATGGTCATGCATTTTGAACCGTCTCTCCATAATTTAATTTCCCCTTTACTTCTTTTTACAGGTTTTATGATTACCTTACTTGTATTAGGTATAACTATTGGTCTACTAGCCAAACTCATCGGGCATATAGGGTTAATTATCATTGCATCAATACTTGGGTGCACTATCGGCCCCCCTGCAGCCATTGAGTAGGCCGTTGAACCCGTAGATGTAGATATTATTAATCCATCACCTTTGTATTCATTAACCTTCTCGTTATCTATTTCAAGTTCTATTTGGTTGGTTGGAGAAATGTCTTCTTCAACAGATTTAAAATAAAAATCATTTAAGGCATCGTAGCTTTTTATAATTTTTTTCTCAGAACTTGTCCGATTAATAAAAATATTACAATTTAATCTATTACGAAAGTCAATTTTATATTCTTCATTCTCAAGGATTTCAATAAAAGATTTGTTAAACAAAAAATCTTTTTCTTGCGTAAGGAAACCCAGATTACCACCAATATTAATGCTCAACAAAGGAATATCATAATCAGCTAAAGCATTTGCACATTTTAGAAAGGTTCCATCTCCACCAAGAACTATGCCAATATTTGGTTGTAATTTTAGATTATAAAGATGTTTTTCAATTTCATCTCTATGAAAATCACTTTGAATTCTTTTTGATTTTATATTTTTAGCTTTGAGGACTTCTTCACAGAATTTAGAAGCCTCTTGAGCTATAGAACTATCTGAACGATATATAATAAGCACTAATGAAAGTTTCATTTAGTGGTTTTACCATTTCAATAAATTAAAACTTTCCATATCTACAGTCACCCTATTCCTGTAAAGAGATAATAAGATAGCTAATCCAACTGCTGCTTCTGCTGCAGCAACAGTAATCACAAAAATTGTAAAAACTTGTCCTTGAATTAAATTATTGTCTACATAAGAAGAAAACGCCATTAAGTTTATATTTACTGCATTGAGCATTAACTCAATGCTCATAAGAACTCTTACTGCATTTCTGCTATTTAATAATCCCCAAATCCCAATACAGAATAGTGCTGAAGATACTATTAAAAATGCTTGAAGAGGAATTGATTCTAAATTCATCATAAGAAAAGTGAAAGGTTAATTTTTATTGGTAAGTAATGGTTCTGATGATTTTTCAATTAACTCTTGATCAACAGGTAATCCAGTTGAAATATCCTTGCTCATTACATCCCTTCTAGCTAAAACAATAGCTCCAATCATTGCCATTAAAAGTAAAACTGATGCTACTTCAAATGGGAGCAGATAATCACTAAAAAGATGTTCACCAATTCTGATTGTTGATTCTTCTCCTATAGAGTTTTGAGGACTTGATAGGCTCCATACATTAGTCAAGTCAACTCTTATTAAAAGGCTTAGAAGAGTTAAACATATTGATGTTGATATGATTCTTCTTGATTTAATGTCACTGATTGGCTTTAAATCTTCTTTTTTATTGACTAGCATTATTGCAAAGATTATTAATACATTAACTGCACCTACATAAACTAAAACTTGTGCTGCAGCAACAAAACTTGCATTCAAAAGAAGATATAACCCCGCAACACTCATGAAAACTCCTCCTAGAAGAAAAGCTGAATAAACAATACTTTCTAGCAGTACAACACCTAGTGCTCCAATAAGGATAACTAAAGATAAAACTGAAAAACAAATAATTTGAGTTGTTACTGCAATTGACATAAATTAATGGAAATTAATTGTTTGGATTAGAAAATTTATCTTTATCTTCATTAAAGTCTGGTTTCATCCAATCATAAACTTCTGCAGGTAATTTACCAACTCTAGTATCTGAAGCTGGGATTTCATGAGGGTCCATGACACCTTTAGGAAGATAGGCAAGTTCTCTTAAAGGTTTAACTGAAGGATCTGTTGTAACATTTGTTGGTAGTCTACCAAGTGCAACATTATCAAAATTTAGATTGTGCCTGTCGAAAGTAGCTAATTCATATTCTTCGGTCATAGATAAACAATTAGTTGGACAATATTCAACACAATTTCCGCAAAATATACAAACTCCAAAGTCTATAGAATAATTTCTAAGTTCCTTTTTTTTGGTTTCTTTATTCATTACCCAATCAACTACTGGTAAATTTATGGGACATACTCTCACGCAAACTTCACAAGCAATACATTTATCGAATTCATAATGTATCCTTCCTCTATATCTTTCAGAAGGTATTAATTTTTCATATGGATATTGAACAGTAACAGGTCTTCTTCGAAGATGATCAAAAGTTACTGATAATCCATTATATAAATATTTGCCAGCATTATACGCTTCTTTGATATAGCTATTTATTTGATGAAGGAAATTTTTCATTTTGAAGAATTCACTTAGTTATTTTATTTTAGTGGATTAATTTTAAATTTAAGTATTTTTACTTAAGATTAACCACCAAAGAATTGAGGAAATGCGAGTTTTAATCCTGCAGTTATCAAAAGATTAGCAAGAGAAATTGGAAGAAGAAACTTCCATCCTAGATCTAATAGTTGATCTATCCTTACCCTAGGAGTTGTCCAACGCAATAGTATTGCTATGAAAACCAAAAGATATGCTTTCAATACAGTCATAACAATTCCTATTGATGCAGTGAAAACTTGTATGAAGGGTGCATTAATTGGTAAATTTAGAAAATTAGCTATTAATTCAACTGGTATAGGAAAACCCCATCCTCCTAAATAAAGTATTGAAACCAATAAAGCTGAAAGGATTAAATTAATGTAACTACCAAGATAGAACAATGCGAATTTCATCCCTGCATATTCAGTTTGATATCCTGCAACTAATTCTTCTTCAGCTTCGGGTAAGTCAAAAGGAAGTCTCTCACATTCTGCAAGAGCACAAATCCAAAAGACTATAAAACCAACTGGTTGTCTCCATATATTCCAACTAAGGATTCCGGCACCACTTTGTTGGTTGACAATGTCAACAGTACTTAGAGAATTTGTCATTAGTACGATAGCGAGTACAGATAAAGCTAAAGGAATTTCATAACTTATTGATTGAGCTGCTGCTCTTAAACCTCCTAATAAAGAATACTTATTATTTGATGCGTATCCGCTCATAAGAAGGCCAATTGGCTGAATACTGCTTAAAGCGATCCATAGGAAAATTCCAATACCAACGTTACTTATTAAAAGGTTTTGTCCAAAAGGAACAATTAGCCAGGACAGAATCACTGGGACAAGAACTAATATAGGTCCTGCAGTGAAGAGAATTCCATCCGCTTTGGCAGGAATAATATCTTCTTTGACGAGTAACTTAAGACCATCTGCAATTGGTTGGAGGACGCCAAGCGCTCCAGCATATTCGGGACCTATCCGTTGCTGGGCAGCAGCAGATATTTTTCTTTCAAGCCAAACTGTTACTAATACGCCAACAACTGCTGCTACCAAAACTAAAAGCATAGGTAAAGGGAGCCAGATTATATGAGCGATTTCGCTGGAAAGGCCAAAACCTTTTAAGAATTCATTAAAACTATATTCGAGATCTAATCCGTATTCCAAAATTTTTATGTTATTTACTTAATAGATTAACTCTTCACAAACAATATGTGTGTTTTTTATGAAAAGCTGCAAATATTATTTTCTATTTTCTAAGCCGATCCAATCTCTTGGTGCTGAACCTGTATAGATTTGCGAGGGTCTGAAAATTCTATTTGCTCCAAGTTGCTCTCTCCAATGAGCTAACCAACCAGCCACTCTAGATATTGCAAAAATAGGAGTAAATAAATCACGAGGAATACCAAGTTTTCTATAAACAAGACCAGAATAAAAATCCACGTTAGGGAATATACCCTTAGGTCCAAGTCTTGGTATTGCCTCTGCCTCAAGTGATTTAGCAACTTCATACATTTCATCTGCTCCAAATCTTATAAAAAGTTCTTCTGCCAGTTTTTGAAGAATTATTGCTCTTGGATCTTTGACTTTATATTCTCTGTGGCCGAAGCCCATTATCTTACTTTTATTTTTTATTGCATTATCTAAAAAAGACCCAGCATTTTCTGGGGTTTTAATATCTTCTAACATTGCAATCACATCCTCATTTGCTCCTCCATGCAGTGGGCCAGCCAGGGTTCCTACTGCAGAGGCGATGACAGCATATGGGTCTGTAAGAGTACTTGCAGTCACTCTAGCGCTAAATGTACTTGCGTTTAAACTATGTTCGGCATGTAGAATTAAACACCTATCAAAAACTTTTGCAGCTATAGGATCTTGTTCTTTTTCAGTCAGCATGTAAAGAAAATTTGATGAGTAAGTTAAATCATCTCTAGGTTGAATTGGGTCTTGTCCTTTTCTAATAAGTTGAAACGCAGCAATCATTGTGGGTATTTTTGCTATTAGTCTTATCACTGCGTTGTAGATGTAATTAGGATCGTCTATTGCTCTACGCGAATAGAAGAGCCCCAAAGAAGCCGCACTGGATTGAAGAGCATCCATAGGATGACCTGTCGCAGGGAAACATTTCATCATATCTCTGACTCTAAAACTTAACCTTCGATGCATTTGAACTTCTTGTTCGAAATCTCTTAGTTGAATAGCTGTGGGCAATTCACCCCAAATCAATAGGTAAGCAGTTTCTAAAAAACTGCTTTTTTTGGATAGTTCCTCAATGGAATAGCCTCTGTACAATAATTTACCTTTGT
>MWOR01000015.1 GCA_002025865.1 Prochlorococcus sp. HOT208_60m_813I02
AAAGCTTTGGGAGATAGGATAAATTATGTAAATGCTTCTCTAGAAGCAGATTCAAGAGGTATTTCAGTAGTCGAGAGTAAAGATGAGGCAAGACCTGAATTCGCCAGTGGATCGCTTCAATTAACCACTTATGGAGATAATGGTGACCATAGCGTAGCAGGAAGCATTTTTGCTGATGGGGAATTAAGAATTATTAGTATTGATCAATATCCTGTTAATGTATCACCAAGTAGATACATGTTGGTTACTAGGCACAGAGATATGCCTGGTATTATTGGCAAGCTTGGTTCTTTACTTGGTAGCAACAACGTAAATATTGCCTCAATGCAAGTTGGGCGCAAAATTGTTAGAGGAGAAGCTGTTATGGTTCTAAGTATTGATGATCCAATTCCTAATAAGTTACTTAAAACCATTATAGAAGTGGATGGGATTACCAACGCTAATCCAGTTACTTTATGAAGAGGCTTGTCCTAATTAATGGAAACTAAAGATTGGTATAAACTAACTTTTCTTATAGAAAGTGATTC
>MWOR01000150.1 GCA_002025865.1 Prochlorococcus sp. HOT208_60m_813I02
GCCACTACCTGTTTGCCAAACCTTTAGGGGAAACTGTGAATCGTGAAGCCCATCAAGTATTTCCTTACATGCCTCTACAATCAAATCTTTTTTCCTTTTATCTATTAAACCTAAATTGAAATTCGCAATTGAAGCAGCTTTTTTTATGAGGGTGAGCGAATAAATTAACTCAATTGGAATTAATTCTTCTCCAATAGAAAAATTTATTATCGATCTTTGTGTTTGAGCGCCCCACAAAGCTTCAATGGGAACCTCTATTGTTCCCATACTATCTTTTTCAATCCTAAAGTTTTTTGTCATTATTCCTCTGAAAACACTGGTTTAACTTAGATAAGGTTTTCAGTAATCCTAGATACCTAACTTCTCCCATATTACACTTAAATTATTGAGATGAATTGAAGGATTAAAACATTCTTCTAAGTCACTTTGATCAATAAGATTCATTATTTCATTATCTCTCTCTATATTTTGTTTGAAATTCCCATTCTGAGTATTCCAGGCCTGATGAGCATTTTTTTGAACTAATCTATAAGCTTTTTCTCTAGAAAAGCCCTTCTCTACAAGCAAAAGTAAAACTTTCTGACTAAAGATTACACCACCATGTATATTTAAATTTTTGAGCATATTTTTTGGATAAACTTCCAAATTGCTTACTATATCTTTCATTTCTCTGAGCATAAAATGCAAACAGATTGATACGTCAGGTAACATAATACGTTCATTGGAACTATGGCTTATATCTCTTTCATGCCAAAGTGGAACATTTTCCAGTGCTGTTAAGACGTAACTCCTCAAAATTCTTGATAAACCGCTTACTCTTTCACTTCGAATAGGATTTCTTTTATGAGGCATCGCAGAACTTCCTTTTTGCCCTTTAGTAAAGCCCTCCTCAACTTCTAAAACATCAGTCCTTTGTAAATTTCTTATTTCAGTTGCGAATCTATCTAGAGAAGCGCCAACTAGTGCAATAGTTTGAACATATTCTGCATGCCTGTCTCTCGATATGACTTGCGTACTTGCTGTATCTGGTTTTAAGCCAAGTAAATCACAAGTTATTTGTTCTACTTTAGGATTCGTATTAGCGTAAGTTCCCATTGCACCACTAATTTGTCCAATAGCTACAGATTCTTTCAGTGTTAACAATCTTTTTTTGTTCCTTATTATTTCTGCTAACCATCCAGCAAGTTTAAAACCAAAGGAAATTGGCTCACCATGAATTGCATGAGATCTACCAATCATTAATGTATTTTTATGCTTCCTTGCTAATAATCTGACTTCATTTTCTAGGTTCTCAATTTCTGCTAATAACAATTCGCAAGAATCTTTTAACTGCAGAGATAAACCGGTATCAAGTACATCACTACTTGTCATGCCAACATGTATATATCTTCCAGAATCTCCTACAAATTCATTAACACTTGTGAGAAATGCTATAACATCATGTTTAACTTCTTTCTCAATTTCTGTAATTCTAGATTCATCAAACTTTGCATTTGAACGTATCTCTTTCATGGCATTCTCAGGAATTTTCCCCAAAGAAAAATTTGCTTCACATGCAGCTATTTCAACCTTAAGCCAACTCTGGAATTTTGCGCTATCAGTCCAGATTTTCCCCATTTCGGGCAATGTGTAACGCTCGATCACAATTTTTATTAATTATCAATTTAAACTTTATAACCAAAATCGAATTATTGCTCTATACCTTAAAGATGTACTTGCCATTGAACATATTTGCCTGGCTATTATTTTCTTATGTAACATTTTTGTGGCTAGTTAAGAAAGCTTAAATATAAAAATGTTTGCATTTATTCCTTTCGTTAATAATGGGTAATTTTTTAGTTCTTATTTAAAATTGGAAGGTATTAAATAATTTGGATCTTAATCTTGTAGAAGTTCATTATTCAGTCTTTTTTATTGATTATTAGATGATTAAAAAAAGTAGATTAGACCTTTATCTTCTTAAAAGAGGTTTATGTGAAACTCGTCAAAAAGCCCAAGGTTTAATTCTTGCAGGCAAGGTTAGAGATATAAATGGAAAAGTATGGGATAAACCTGGACAACAAGTATTAATTGGATCTGAATTTTTTATTGATTCCGAACCTATGTTTGTATCAAGGGGGGGCGAAAAATTAATGGAGGCATTTAATAAACTTGAAATTAAAGTAAAAGATAAAATATGTATTGACGCAGGAATCTCTACTGGGGGATTTACTGATTGCTTATTGCAACAAGGAGCAAAGTTAGTTTATGGGATAGATGTTGGTTATGGGCAGACTGCGTGGAAGATTAGAAATAACCCAAAAGTAATACTTTTTGAACGAACTAATATTCGAAATTTAAAACGTAATGATCTTTTATCTAGAAGTAATAAATTACCAAATTTTGTGGTTGCTGATTTATCTTTTATTTCATTAAAATTAGTTTTTAAATCAATTGGTAATTTATTAGAAGGTGATTGTATTGAGGGAATATTTTTAATTAAACCCCAATTTGAGGTCGGTAAAGATAAAGTCAGCAAAGGGGGCGTTGTTCGCAATCCTAAATTTCATACTGAGGCTATAGAGTCTGTAATTTATTCTGCAAAGAATTTCCAATGGAATATAAAGAATTTGATAGCTTCTCCTCTAGTAGGTCCTGCTGGAAATCATGAATATTTAGCTTGTATGACCTTAGGAAGTCAATCAAATACTAAGATTAATAGTGAATATATACAAAATTTAGTAAAAAAAACTCTTTGACTTAAAGAGCTTCTTCGTCTTTGTCGCCAGTTCTAATTCTCACAACAGAATCAATTGATGTGATGAATATTTTTCCGTCACCTATCTCTCCAGTTTTTGCTGCTTCGGCAATCGCATCTATGACTGAATTAACCTTTTCATCTTCTACGACAACTTCTACTTTAAGTTTTTGAAGGAATTCAACAGTAAATTCGGAACCTCTATATCTTTCAACTTGTCCTTTTTGCCTTCCAAAACCTCTAACTTCACTAACTGTCATTCCAACAATACCGGAATTTACTAATGCAATTTTTACATCCTCCAGCTTAAATGGACGTATGATTGCTTCAATTTTCTTCATGATTAAAGATTGAACATTCCTATTTTAATTGTTTTTTGGAAAAACATCCAACATTGAAATATCAGAAAAACATTTAACATTAAGGCCTGCATTCTTGGCGTCTTCAATTAATAGTTGGGAATTTTCTTCAGAAATTATTACTGTACTATTTGACAACGCTTCCCATTGATCATTCTCAAAGTGTGTTTGAAGCCATAACATTCCAATTGAAGTTTTTGGTTGAAGAGATTTATTTAAGTTGTTATCGATAGTTATTAAACAAATGTCCATTAATTTTTCATTGAACTAAACACATATAAACCTTTCGGCAGACATTATGAATGTTGCTATTGATACAAAATTAAGATTTAACATCTTTTGATTTAGTCAATTGTAATACTTAGATTAGTTGATACTTTTGCGAATTTTTATCTTTATATATAGTTTTTATATAGGTTTAGTAAAAAAGGTTCTACTAAAAATGAGTACAGCTAAATTAGAAGATTCGACTCAAAGACCTCTATATGGTGAAAGAATTATTGAAGAATCAAAAATAATTTGTTTCGATAATCCAAATAAGAAAAGAATTTATGAAATTTCTATTCAGTTACCTGAATTTACATGTAAGTGCCCCTTTTCTGGTTATCCAGATTTTGCAAAGCTAAATATTATTTATCAACCTAATTTGAAAGTCTATGAGTTGAAATCTTTAAAGCTTTATATTAATAATTTTAGGGATATAAAAATATCACATGAGGAAGTTGTGAATAGAATTATGGATGATTTAGTGAATGAAGGTTCACCTCACTGGATACATTTAAATGCTGCATTTAACCCCAGAGGGAATGTTTCTATGCAGTTAGATATTTTTAGTGGGCAGAAAAGAAATTAAAAATTTTTTATTTCGTCTGATAATTTAAAAAATTCTTTTTTAAAACCAACTAGATTTTTATTACTAAGGCCTCCAATAGATAACTTTTGTGATTCTTTATTTACCAGAATCCATAATTGGTTAGTTGGTATAAGACTTATTATTGTTCCAAAAATTATTAAGATAAAAGAAAAGTAAATAAATGGTATAGACGGATCATTTTTAATTATTAATCCACTGCTGGGGATTATTTTTTTCAGAGATATTTTTGAAGAGTTAACTTCTAAAGGATCGTCATTGATATAGAGATTATTCCCGGAAAAATTTTCTATATTTGAAATTTGAAGTGGACCATTTTCATTATCTATTGTTAAAAGGAAATTTTTTTTAGTCTCCGATCCTAATTCAACTAAAACTCCCCAAACTTGATTACCGATTTCTGGAATCTCTTTTAATTGTAATTGATAAAGGATATTATCTATTTCTAAAACAACATATGATATTGCCCAATCTGCTTGATAAATAGTTAATCCTTTAAACCTGATTGGGTTATTAACTTTGGTTGTTTTTATTTCATTTAGATTCATATCTTCAGAAGAAAAATTTAATTTTGAAATAAACTGTTTGGGTACACCATCACTTTCACGTTCTATAGAAAAATCGACTAATTTTACATTGGCTTTTGAGTTTGTGCTCTCATTAACAAGATCTAAAGTTTCTCCAGGCAGTAAATATTGTTCTTTTGATTGACTTGTAAAACTTCCATATGCTGAACCTATAAGTAAGACTATTAATCCGATATGTACAACTAAAGGACCGATTTTTCCAATTAACCCCTTTCTTGCAGAAATATGACTATTAAATTTGTATGTTTTCCATCCTTTTTTTTTAAGTAATAAATCTACTTTTGATATATGCTCTCCATCTTGATTGATTGGATGACTTGTAGTTAGTTGCAGTTTGCTAAATTTTTTTTCGCTCTTATATTCAATCCATTTTAATGAAGCTTTTAATGAAGGAATTTGTCTCCTGAAGCTACAAGCTGCCAGAGAAATGCAAAGAAGAATTAATGTAAATAAAAACCAAAAGCTTGTATATATATGATCCAATTGAAGTTTTAAGACTTTTTCTCCATCTAAAAATCCAAAAATGGGAGCACTATCGAAATTATCAATATAGAATTTATTATTACTACCTTGAGGTATAAAGGTACCTATTCCACTCGCGATTGCAATGAAGATTATTAGCGATATAGCGAATCTTAAACTTGATATTTTTAAAATTAGATTCTTAAAAATAATCATTTAAATCCAATTTGAAAATAAATTTAATAACCCTAGGGAAACTAAAAATATTCCACTTAAAGTCGGAATTATTTGACTAAATTTTCTAAGAGCTAAAAATTGCTTTAAGTTTTCTGCAGTAGCTCCTGCAATGATTAATGGTGTTACTTGGCCTATTCCAAAGAAAAATAAAAAAATAATAGATATTATAGGGTTTTTAGCTTGCGATACCCAAGCCAAAAGAGTTGCTAAAACTGGAGTAATGCAAGGTGAAGAAGCTATTCCAAAGGTAGTCCCTATGGCAAAAGGTGCTATAAATTTTGGTATTTTATCTTCAATTATTTTTATATCAGGTCCATTCGGAAATTGAAACTTTAGAATTCCTAATAAATTTAAACCCATTATTATTGCTACTAGGGCAACAAATGAAGTGTAATAAGATGGAATTTGCCCATATATTTTACCTAAGAATCCACTCGCAGCCCCCAGTGCAACAAGAGAAAAAACTACACCTCCTGAAAAACTAATAAGTTTAAATTTATTTTTCTCTGTTCCGCCTACATAAGCAATTGTCACTGGCAGTAAGGATAATGAACATGGCCCAAGACTTGTTAAAAGTCCTGCGCTGAAAACTAAAAATATAGTAAATGGACCAGGACGATTAAGACCATTCTGCATAAGCAGATTACCCTTTTGAGATAATTCCGAAATAACTAAATTTAATGATTCGATAGCTTGAATTTAATCCTTTAAATTCTAACTAATTAAGAGTCTTTCGCGTATTAATCATACCAAGGAATCCTGTTGACTCTAATGAACATCTAACTAACATCCCTGCAATAAAAAAAGACGCAATTAATGAATTGCCACCATAACTAATGAAAGGTAATGGTAACCCTGTAGTAGGCATTGAACCTGTTGCTACAGCAATATGCATTATTGATTGACCTGTCAATAACACACCACATCCGATAGCAACTAATTTTGTATAATTGTTCCTGCACTTAAGACTAATTCTTAGGCTTATATAAGAGAAAAATGCTAAAAATCCTAAGAATAAAGTACACCCCAAAAAACCAAATTCTTCTGCAAAAATGGCAAAAATAAAATCTGTATACATAAACGGCAGATACTGTAATTTTTGTATCGACAGTCCAAAACCTTGACCGAATAGACCACCTGAACCTATAGCTAATAAACTTTGAACCAATTGAAATCCACTTTCCTGTTGATCTTTCCAAGGATTAATAAATGAAGTAACTCTAAGTTTTTGATATTCGTTATTAAGGATGCTGATACATCCAGTAATTAATCCTATTGAAGCAAATGAGCAAAGAGAGCTAAGTTTTACTCCCCCACATAAACCCATTACCCAAAGAAGAATTCCAGTTAATGATGCATTACTTAAATTAGGCTGTTTAAGTATTAATAAAATTAAAAAACCAAAGGTTATAATTGAAATTAATTTTTTATCATTCTTTACTAGATTCCAATGTGCGAAAAGATTAGAAGCTTCTAGAATGAGAAAAGGCTTTATTAATTCAGATGGCTGCAGACGTAAAAACCCTACTTCTAGCCATCTTGAAGATCCATTAACTGTAATTCCAGTAAGGTTGGTAAGGAAAATCAAAAAGAATAAAATATAAAAAATAATTCTTGAAAATTTTAAAAGATTTCTAATATTTGTATTAAGTACGAAATAAAATAAACCAATTCCTGGAATTGTCCAAATGATTTGTTTTTTTAAGAAGTAAGCCCAATTTCCCATTTCCCTACTAGCCACCCACCAACTTGATGATCCTAGTATGCATATTCCTAATATTGACCAAATTCCAATGATGACAGTGAGAATTTTTGCTTCATAAGGCCATATCGCCCAAGGTAAGGGAAATATAGATTCTGTTAAATTGCTGAAATTTTTTTTGTAATTAGAACTAAAGGTTTTTTTTCTTTTAGAAATTCTTCTATATTTTATTTTTTCTTGACTTATCTCCAATTTTTTAAATGTATATTTACTATTGAGACGTTTAATTGAGATTTTGCCAAGTCTTTTATTAACGTTTTAAAGTGTTAACGCAATTAAAAAGATGACTTTTCATAAATTTTATTTTTGAAGAATTAAGTAAAAAATGGCCTACAGATTTACCATAAATCTTAAGAATTAATTTTTTATAAAAAAAAACTAGCTAAAAGGCACCTCTCCGTGATAGATTCCGTGAGTTTATATACTTACTTAAAACTATTCAGAGGGGTTTCTAAATTATGTTCACATCAGTGGACTCAAATAGAAAAAAACTTGAGCATCCTTCAAATGAGAATGTTCAATCTCCTCAATCCCTGAATAATTCGATCATCAAAGAAAGCAAATCTGGCATTGCCAATCAAATAGACCATTTGCTTTCCCAAAATGATGAATACACAAAATTGCAATTAACAATTTTTGGAATTACTCTTATTGTTTCTATTTTATTAGCATCAATAACTGGAATTTTTCTAGGCTTTAATTTTGGTTTTAGTATCTTTATAGGTGCAATTGCCGGCATTTTTTACCTACGTTTGCTTGCCAAAAGTATAGGGAAACTTGGTAAAGAATCATCAGGTGTATCAAAATTGCAACTATTAGTTCCAGTTTGCCTCTTTATTTTTGCGAGCAAGCTAGGATCTTTGAATATTTTTCCTGCGATGATAGGTTTTTTCATTTATAAGCCTTCACTCATTCTTTATTTTTCACGTTCTTAAGTAAATTTTTTTTATTCAAAACAAATGTTTTTTAATTCCTTGCTAACAAATTTTGCAGCATTAGAAGTTGGTCAACATCTTTATTGGAAAATTGGAAATATCAGACTACATGGGCAGGTTTTTTTAACATCTTGGATTTTATTAGGAGCGTTATTAGTTTTTATTTCTTTAGGAACTAAAAAGATGGAAAATGATCCTAAAGGCCTTCAAAACTTGCTTGAGTTCCTCTGGGATTACATAAGAGATCTTGCTAGGACGCAAATAGGTGAAAAAGTTTATAGAGATTGGATGCCATTTATTGGTACTTTATTTTTATTCGTCTTTGTTAGTAATTGGGGAGGAGCTTTAATTCCTTGGAGATTGATTAAGTTACCAAGTGGAGAATTAGGAGCACCTACTGCTGATATCAATACGACTATAGCCTTGGCTTTATTGGTTTCACTTTCTTATTTCTATGCAGGTTTAAGCAATAAGGGTTGGAGATACTTCGAATACTATGTACACCCAACTCCGATTATGCTTCCTTTCAAAATTCTAGAGGACTTTACGAAACCTTTATCACTCTCTTTCAGGCTATTTGGAAATATTTTGGCTGATGAACTTGTTGTTGGAGTTCTAGTCTTTTTAGTTCCGTTAATTCTCCCAATACCTGTTATGTTCCTAGGATTATTTACTAGTGCAATTCAGGCATTGATTTTTGCAACTTTAGCGGCCTACTACATTGGAGAAGCTGTTGAAGAACATCACTAACTGTTTTCTGATACATTCAGACGCTTTTACAAAGGGTCTGTAATCTGGCAAAATATCTAATCGCGTAGGTCTGACAATATCAGACCCATTCTTAAAACAAAGAATGTCCAAGCGTGTATGACAACAAAGATTATCACAAGTATTAAGCTCTTTATTTCAAAATTATGGATTCGATTACTTCCGCTGCATCAGTTGTAGCTGCTGGTTTAGCAGTTGGTCTAGGTGCTATTGGCCCAGGTCTTGGACAAGGTAACGCAGCTCAAGGTGCTGTTGAGGGCATTGCCCGTCAGCCAGAAGCTGAAGGTAAAATCAGAGGAACTCTTCTTTTGTCTTTCGCTTTCATGGAGTCATTAACAATTTACGGATTAGTTGTGGCTTTGGTACTACTTTTTGCGAATCCTTTTTCCTAAAAGTTAATATTGCTTCTAATTCTTATTAGCAATATTTAAATTTAATTTTTTAATTTCAACTGAATCATATGTTGGCCTTTAATTTTTTTGGTGCTACTGAAGGTGGATTATTTGATATAAATGCCACTTTGCCACTAATGGCAATACAAGTAGTTGCGCTTACTTACATATTAAATTCTCTTTTTTTTAAGCCTGTTGGCAATGTTGTAGAAAAAAGAGAAAAGTTTGTAAGTAATAATATTATTGAGGCCAAAAATAAACTTGCTGAGGTAAAAAAATTAGAAGCTGATTTATTAACTCAGCTTCAAAGTGCTCGTACACAAGCCCAAAGAATTGTGAGCGAAGCTGAGAATGAGTCTGACAAGCTTTATAAAGAAGCACTAGAACTTGCCAACAATGAAGCAAATGCTTCAAAAGAAAAAGTAAGACTAGAAATTGAAAGTCAGACGTCCGTTGCTCGTGATCAACTTTCTAAACAGGCTGATGATCTAAGCGAACTTATTGTTAATAGATTGATTCTAGAAAAATGAATTTAACTCTTTTAGCTACAGAAGGTTTTGGATTGAACTTCAATTTATTCGAAACTAATATCCTTAATTGGGCTGTAGTGGTTTTCGGTCTTTATAAATTTTTGCCTGGTTTCTTAGGTAAAATGCTTCAAAAAAGGAGAGAAGGAATCCTTCTTGAATTAAAAGATGCTGAAGATCGACTCCTAAATGCAACTCAAGCTTTAGAAAAGGCGAAGAAAGATTTATCTTCAGCAGAAGAAAAAGCTTCTCAAATAAAAGCAGATTCTCTTAAAAGATCTGAATCAATCAGAATGGAAAGTGAGAAAAAAGCGATAGAGGAGATGGCACGAATTAAACAAAGTGCAATCTCTGATGAGAGCTCTGAAGCATCCAGAGCAATTTCTCAACTAAGAAAAGAAGCTGTTGAACTTGCAATTAAGAAAGCTTTAGAATCTCTCCCAAATCGACTTGATAAAACTACACAAGAAAATTTGGTAACTCAATCAATTAACAATATTGAGGTGAACTAATGCCACTTTTAAATTCAGTTACTACACCATACGCAGAGGCATTACTTCAAGTTGTGAATGAAAATTCGCAAACTGAAGAAATGGTTTCTGAGGTTAAACAACTTTTGGAATTAATAAATGATTCCCCTGAACTGGAGAAGGCATTATCCTCTCCTATTTTAGAGACAGATGCTAAGAAGAAAATCATTATTGAAATTTTTTCAAATAATGTTAATTCTTCTTTAATGAATTTCTTAAAATTATTGGCCGATAGGCAAAGAATTGGAATCCTCACTTCAATTCTTGATAGGTTTTTAGAGATTTACCGAGAAAATAGTAATATTGCTTTGGCAACTGTTACTTCTGCAGTCGAGCTTACTGATGAACAGAAAGGTTTAATTACCAAAAAGATCATCAATATTGCTGGAACAGAAAAATTAGAACTTGTAACTAAAATCGACCCATCTCTTATTGGTGGTTTCGTCGCCAGTGTAGGATCAAAAGTAATTGATGCTTCCCTTGCTTCACAAATTAGAAAACTTGGCTTATCCCTTTCCAAGTAACTTTTAAATCAACCTTAAATTCTTAAATCCATGGTATCTATACGCCCTGATGAAATCAGTTCAATCTTAAAACAACAAATAACTGATTATGACCAATCTGTAAGTGTTAGCAATGTCGGAACTGTTCTGCAAATCGGTGATGGCATTGCAAGAATATATGGCTTAGATCAGGTCATGGCAGGTGAGTTATTGGAATTTGAAGATGGTACCGAAGGTATAGCTTTAAATCTTGAAGATGATAATGTTGGAGCCGTTTTGATGGGAGAGGCACTTGGTGTCCAAGAAGGAAGTAACGTTAAGTCCACAGGTAAAATCGCATCTGTTCCCGTTGGTGAAGCAATGCAGGGGAGAGTTGTTAATCCTCTAGGACAACCAATAGATGGGAAAGGGGAAATTCCTACGAGTGATACTAGATTGATTGAAGAAATGGCGCCTGGAATAATCAAGAGAAGATCAGTGCATGAACCAATGCAAACAGGTATCACATCTATTGATGCAATGATTCCTGTTGGAAGAGGTCAAAGAGAATTAATTATTGGTGATAGACAAACTGGAAAATCTGCTATTGCTATCGATACGATAATCAACCAAAAAGGCCAAGACGTAGTTTGTGTTTACGTAGCTATTGGTCAGAAGTCAGCATCAGTAGCAAACATCGTAGAGGTATTAAGAGAGAGAGGAGCACTTGATTATACAGTCGTAGTTAGTGCAGGAGCTTCTGAACCTGCTGCTTTACAGTACTTAGCACCTTATACTGGTGCAGCAATTGCTGAACATTTTATGTATCAGGGTAAAGCAACACTTGTTATTTATGATGATCTAACAAAACAAGCTCAGGCTTATAGACAAATGTCTCTTCTTTTAAAAAGACCACCAGGAAGAGAAGCTTATCCTGGAGACGTTTTCTATTTACACAGTAGATTACTAGAAAGAGCAGCAAAACTTTCTGATGCTATGGGAGGAGGCTCTATGACAGCTCTTCCAATTATTGAAACTCAGGCAGGGGACGTTTCGGCTTACATCCCAACTAATGTTATTTCAATTACAGATGGACAAATATTCTTGAGTGCAGATTTATTTAACTCAGGATTAAGACCCGCTATTAATGTAGGTATTTCTGTTAGCCGTGTTGGGGGAGCCGCTCAGACAAAAGCAATTAAAAAAATTGCAGGAACTTTAAAATTAGAGCTCGCACAGTTTGATGAACTAGCTGCTTTTTCTCAATTTGCATCTGATCTTGATGAAGCAACTCAGCAACAACTTGAACGAGGAAAAAGACTAAGAGAGTTATTAAAGCAACCTCAATTCTCTCCGCTGAACCTTGCAGAACAAGTTGCAGTTGTTTATGCAGGAGTTAAAGGTCTTATTGATGAGGTTCCTGTTGAAGATGTTACTAAATTTGCAACTGAACTTAGGGAATACCTAAAGTTAAATAAAGCGGAATTTATTGAAGAGATTCTTAAAGAAAAGAAATTAAATGATGGATTAGAAGCCACGCTAAAAGAGGTGATAAATGAAGTTAAATCATCAATGCTTGCCACAGTTTAAATTTATTTAGGAGATACCATGGCAAATCTTAAAGAGATTAGAGATCGAATTGTTTCCGTTAAAAATACAAGAAAAATAACGGAAGCCATGAGACTTGTTGCAGCTGCAAAAGTTAGGAGAGCTCAAGATCAAGTTCTTAAGAGCAGACCTTTTGCAGATAAACTTGCACGAGTCTTGGAAAATATTCAATCTAGAGTACAATTTGAGGCCATCGACTCTCCTCTATTATCCAAGAGAGAAGTGAAGAGTATCTCCTTGGTTTGTATAACTGCGGATAGAGGTTTATGCGGTGGTTACAATACAAATATTATAAAAAAGGTAGAAATAAGATACGCAGAATTAATCAAACAAGGTTATCAGCCAAATTTAATTTTGGTAGGGAAGAAAGCTATTGGATATTTTCAAAATAGAAAGGATAGATATGTAATTAAAAGTACTTTCAAAGAACTAGAACAGGTACCCACAGTCAAGGATTCTGAAGGAGTTACAAATGAGATTTTAGCCGAATTTCTTTCAGAAAATTCTGATAGGGTGGAAATTATTTACACGAAATTCATCACTTTAGTTAGCTGTGCCCCTGTCGTTCAAACACTATTGCCACTTGATCCTCAAGGAATCGCTGAGGAAAATGATGAAATTTTTAGGTTGACTACAAAAGAAAGTAAGTTAATTGTTGAAAAATCAAATATTGAAAAAAGTGATTCAGAGAAGTTGCCATCAGATATTGTTTTTGAACAAAGTCCTGATCAACTATTAGATTCCTTATTACCTTTATATTTACAGAATCAGGTACTAAGAGCTCTTCAAGAGTCGGCAGCTTCTGAACTAGCTTGCAGGATGACTGCTATGAATAATGCAAGTGATAATGCTAAAGAATTAGCAAGCACTTTGAATCTAACCTATAACAAAGCCAGACAAGCAGCTATTACACAAGAAATATTAGAAGTTGTAGGAGGCTCAGCAGTTTAGCAATAAGATTTAGGATATGCCTGAATACAATATCAAAGTTCAATTTGAGCAAAAGACTTTTAGTTTTTTATGTTCTGAGGATCAAGATATTATTTCAGCGGCAAAAATGAATGGAATTGATTTACCAAGTAGTTGTTGTTCAGGAGTTTGTACAGATTGTGCATCCATGATATTGGAAGGATCCGTAGATCAGGAAGATGCTATGGGATTAAATGATGATTTACGGGAAAAGGGCTTTGCACTTTTGTGTGTAGCATACCCCAAGTCAGATTTGAATATTGTTATTGGTAAAGAAGTCGAAGATGATTTGTATAATGATCAATTTGGTAAATATCAAAAATGAAATTAAGTTCAGTTGATTATTATTTAGATTGGCCAGTTTCAATAAAATTAAAAAATTTAAGGGAATTCATCATTACAAATTTAGAAAAAAAAGGAGATTTAATTCGATGGTCAATTGTTGATATTCAAAATTCTATTGACTCTTTTGGAACAAAAAAACTTAGAATTAAAGCTGTCATAGCTAATTAAAAAATATAAGTTGAAATATTTTTAATAATGGAAAATTCACCAACAATATTTATTGTTCCAACTGGTATTGGTTGTGAAGTAGGAGGTTTTGCTGGGGATGCACTTCCTACCGCTAAATTATTAGCATCCGCAAGTGGATGTTTAATTACTCATCCAAATGTTATGAATGGAGGTACTCTTTCTGAAAAAGATAAAAATATTTTTTATGTTGAGGGTTATAGTTTAGACCGACTTGCTAAAGGAGAAATCGCTTTAAGGAGGGTAAAGCAACAGAAAATTGGGATAATTTTTGATTCAGCCATTGAAAAAGAAATATTAGTAAGACATTTACAAGTTGCTGATGCATGTGTTTCTACTTTAGGGATTAATGTTCATTCTTATGTGATTACAAAAAAGCCATTAAACATAGTTATTGATTCTGATTCTTCAAAAATAAGTGGTGGCACAATTGAAAATCCTGATATTCTAATTGATGCTGGAAAATGTTTAATAGAAAAAGGAGTTACGGCAATTGCAATTGTGGCAAAATTTCCAGATGATCCAGATCCTTTAGAAACAAATGTCTATCGAGAGGGAAAAGGGGTTGATCCTATTGCTGGAGTCGAAGCAGTTATAAGTCATTTAATAAGCAAATTTTTAAAAGTTCCATGTGCTCACGCACCTGCTTTAAATCCAATTGAATTGAATGAAAATTTAGATCCTCGTGCAGCTGCAGAAGAAATAGGATACACTTTTTTACCATCTGTACTGATTGGTTTAAGCAATGCACCTGATATTGTTGAATTGCCTGCTAAAAATGAATCAATCTCACTACACCCTGATCAGATTGAATCGATTGTTGTTCCTAATGGTGCATTAGGAGGAGAAGCAGTACTAGCAGGGATTGAAAAAGGTTTAAATATTATCTCTGTAAAAAATCAAAATACATTAAAAGTGACAAATGAATTTTATAAATATCCCAATCTTTTTGAAGTTGATAATTACTTAGAAGCTGCAGGTATAATTCTTGCTATCAAAAAAGGTATCAACCTTGATTCAGTTAAACGGCCTTTAAAAAAAATCCAACAGTGTTCTTATAGTGATTAATAAGATATTGCTATGGGAACTCTCCAGTCACTTCCTAATGATTGACTGCTTAATTTTAGGATTGGAGGTGCCTGCTTTCTTTTAAATTCCGCTTTTTTTATGAGTGAGATAATTTTTAAAATTAAATCTTTTTTATAACCATCTTCTTCTAGTTGTTGTAAATCTTTTTTCTCTTCAATAATTCCTTTAAGAATATTATCTAAAATAGAATAAGGTGGGAGAGAATCAGTATCTAATTGATCAGGACCTAATTCGGCACTTGGAGCTTTCGTACGTATATTTTCTCCAATTATATCTACATTAGTATCTAATTTATACAACTTTCTACGATTAATTGAATCTTCACTATCAAGCCAATTGCATAATTTAAAAACATTAGTTTTATATAAATCCCCAATTACAGATAATCCCCCATTCATATCACCATAAAGTGTGCAATATCCTACAGCCAGTTCTGATTTATTGCCTGTTGAGAGTAACAAATGCTTTTCTTGATTTGCTAAAGCCATAAGAAGTGTGCCTCTTATCTTGACTGAATATTTTGATTTGTTATTTCAGCCATCTCGAATGATATGGTTTTTATAAATGATTCTTCAAAAGAGGTCATCAAGTTTTCAATTGGAATGCTCTTGAAACTTATCTTTAATCTTCTTGCTAAATCTTTTGCATCACTCTTCGAATGAGATGAGCTCCACTTAGAGGGCATTGAAACGCAATAAACATTATCACTTCCCAGAGCCGCTGTAGCAATTGCTGAGACAAGTGCTGAATCAATACCACCACTTAATCCAACTAGAGCTGTTTTAAATCCACATTTTTTTGCATAATCTTTAACACCAAGGACTAATGCATCAAAAATTGATGACATTTCGGAGTTTTCAAATTCATTTTTTTCAGGTTTTGTTTGCTCAATTTCCCAGCTGGAGAGATCTTCCGAAAAAGATTTTAGTTGCTTAATTTTTGATCCATTCTTGTCAAGAATAAAACTATTTCCATCAAAAATTAAATTATCATTTGCTCCAATCTGGTTGACATAAATAAGCGGTACTTGAAGATATTGTGCTGCAACACTAGAAACCTTGGATCTTAGCTCTAACTTTTTCAGAGTATATGGGGAGGCTGATAAATTTACTAAAATATCAACTTTTTTTTTCTTTAAATCAATAATGGGATTTTTTCTATGGATTCCTCTACCTTCTATATCTTTGTTGACCCATAAATCCTCACATATAGTAAAGCCAAGTCGCCAAGTTTTATTCTTAATTTGTTTAATCAATACGGAAACTTTTTCTTCTGATCTAAAGTATCTTTTCTCATCAAATACTTCATACGTGGGAAGAATAATTTTCCGAGCAATTATTTTCCATTCACCGCCCTCAACCAACGCAATAGAATTATAAAGATTAGGGAAAAAAGAATCATTTATTATCTCAGCTATTCCGATTGATATGCTTAAGTTTCCATATTTTTTATTAATATCTAAAGCTAATTGATCAAGAATTTGGTATTGATTGTTGATTAAATTTTTTTTAAAAAGTAAGTCATTTGCAGGATATCCCCATAATGACAATTCTGGAGTAAGTAGAAAATCAGCAGAAATTGAGCTGGCTTTCGAAGCAATATTAAGTATTTTTTTTGCATTGCCCTCTAAATCTCCAACAACTGGATTTATTTGGGCAAGTAAAAATTTCATTCAACTAATTTGATGGATTCATATAAATTGTTCTTCTTAACTATATCTATTAATGACGACGGTAAATTAGAACAATTAAAATTTAATCTAAAATTAGAACTTGAAATGTTTGGGGTTTTGATGGTTGCAATCTTAAATTTAACTTTATAAGTCTCTAACATTTTAATAGTATTTGATTCAACAGGATATCCATCTCTTAAAATTATAAAAAAACTTACCTCTGAAATAATTTTGTCAAAATTTTTCCAGTAGAAAATATCTTTAATTAAATCACTCCCAATAACAAAATCTAAATTATTAAATTTATAAATTTCTTTACATTTTTTGATTGACTCTACTGCCCATTGGCTACTTATTTTTTGATTAAATAAAATTTTCGGATTATCTAAATCATCAATAAGAGTTTTTAATAAATGGATACGAATTGAGATATCCTCTATGTGCTTTTTTTTTGGGTTGTTGCTTACATAGCTAATGGTAAAAGCATAAATTTTGGATAATTCTTCAAGAATTTTTTTGTGTCCAATTGTAGGTGGATCAGCACTCGTACCAAATAAAGCAATGCTTTTTTCCATTTTAAGTTTTAAGGTAGAAAACTAACAAAATTATTATTAAGATTTCTATTTGAAAAATAAATATTTATGTAGTTAAAAATCTCTGGATCATTAAAATTCATATTTTGGATCAAAACAGCAGGTTCTATATAAGAAGCTTTGCTTCTTATAAATATCTCTTTTGCTGCTAATTTCCCTAGAATTTTTGTAGAATAAATCGCGATTGCTGCTTGAATAATTGCTATGGGTCCATAAGGTAATAATGAAAGCCCATAAGTAAAAGGTGCTGTTAAAAGAATTAGTTTCTTCATAATGTTGAAAGAGGTATTAACGCCGACTTGAGTTATTCCTAAACATAAATTATTAATGGATATATTTTTAAATATTTTTTTTGTAGATTCACCTTTCAATTTTAAGCCGTAAATCTTACTTAATTCGTTAATCAATGCAGTATCTAGTGCAAAACTACCAGCAACATCAAATAAAATAAAAGGATTAAGAGCTACTGCGGATGCCTTTATAGTCGAAAATTTACCAATAGTTGATTGAGCTAATTTTTGCCTCCTTTTCAATCTTTGCTCTTTTATTTTCAAAAACAATTTGTCAGCTAATTGAATTGAATTGAGGGTTAATAGTATTTCACCATATTGATTGATTAATTTTGCTACGTAATTTTTAAGATTGTTTTCCTTATTAATAATTAAGGGAATATTTAAATCTTTTGGAAGCTTAAACTTTATATTTTCAATTATTTCTTTTAATTCATTTTTTTTGAATAGATCGATTTTGTTTAAAATTAAAATAATTTTTTTTCCATCTCTTATAAAAGAGCTGATTTCGTTTAACTCATTTCTATTTAAATCTCCCGAAATTATAAAAAGAATAAGATCTGAATGATTTATGTAAGAGTAAACTTTATCTGGGAATTTAATATTGCAGAAATCAAATCCTGGAGAATCTAGCAGCTCTAAACTATTGAGTGTATTATCATTGAGAGTCAACGTTTCCGATTGTATTTTTTTTGTTGTCCCATTAATAATATCTGTTTTGAATATGTCTTTTTTTAATAAAGAATTTAAAACAGAAGATTTTCCGACACCTGATTTACCATAGGCGCCAATTCTTAATTTTTTTTCTTTGAGTCTTAAAAGTTGTTGATTAAAAGAAATTATTTCTCTATTAAGAAAACTTTTTTCATAATTGGTAAGATCAATAGTCTCCCACCATTTTTTTAATAGTAAATAATTTTCTTTAATTTTAAAATGTTTCATGATTTATTTTTCCACCAACCGGCTAATACAGATAACACAGCTTCTGCACCAATAATTCCCACAAATCCCCCGAATTCATCTACTACTACTTTCACTCCTTTATGATTCTTGTCAAATTTAGTTAATAATTGATCTGCTTTAATCATTTCGGGAATGTAGTCCACAGGTTCGCAAATTTCTGATAATAATTTTTTATTTTCCCCACTAATTAACCCTGCTAACATTTTCTCACGCTTTACTACCCCTTGTATTTTGTCAACTTTATCTCCCAAAATAACCCACCATGGAGAGCGGTCAGACATAATGAGTTTTGAAATTTCATCAAGATTTGATGACCCATCAAGACAAGGTGCCGATACTCTAGGGGTCATTAAGTCTTTTGCTTTTAAGTCATTTAATTGAAAAACCTTAAATATCATTGCTGCCTCATCAGCCTCTATCAAACCTTTCTGGCTTCCAATTTTTGCCAACTGTCTAATTTCTTCTTCATCAGTTGAAATTTCGTTTTCTGCTGTAATAACTGGAAATATCTGTTCAATTAATATTATGAATGGCCTCAGTAAAGTATTTAACATTCGCAAGATAGGAACAGATAATAGTGCTATTTGAACTGAAAATCTTGTACCAAGAGCTTTTGGTAGTACTTCTCCTACTAAAACAACAAGTATGTAAAAAGCTACTGAAAAAAGGGTTAAACCAAAACTGCTATTAATTACCAATGCTCCGTATACTCCTAAAATAAGACTGCCAATTATATTAAATCCATTATTAGTAATAGTAATTACAGTTAGTGTCCTCCCAAGATGTTTTCTAAGTTTTAGAAGTTGATTTGCAGAACTTTTTGGCTTTTGTCTAGAGGCAATTTCTAAAAGTCTTATTGAATTTACAGCTAAAAAAGCTGCTTCTACTCCCGAACAGCATGCTGATCCAATTAAAATAAAAACTATAAGTAAAATTAATCCGTAAACACTTGGTTCCATTAAGGTAGATTAGTTACTAAATTTGTTTTATTTCATTCTTCCATTTTTTTTTAAAACACGCCAATACAGAATTTATGTTTGAACCTGACCATAAAGTTTTTGAAGAAAGAAGAGAAATTTTCTTGAACAAATTAGATGGAAAAGCTGCCATTATTCCAGGAGCTAATCTTGTAAAGCATCATGCCGATTGTGAATACCCTTTTAGACAAGATAGTAATTTTTGGTATTTAACTGGGTTCGATGAGCCAGATGCAATCGCTCTTTTCTTATCGCATAAGCCAAAGGGAGAGAGATTTATTATGTTTGTTGCTCCAAAAGATATTATAAGCGAAGTCTGGCATGGCTTTAGATGGGGTTTAGAAGGCGCTGAAAAAAAGTTTAATGCGGATAAGGCTCACTCAATAAACGAATTAAAAGATTTACTTCCAGCCTATATAAATGGTTCTGACGAACTTGTTTTTTCTATTGGTAAGCATCCATCAGTTGAGAAAATAATACTGGAAATTTTTTCACAACAACTTGAAAAACGCTCAAGATTAGGCATTGGTGGAAATTCTATAAAATCTCCAGAAATTTATTTAAATGAGATGAGATTAATTAAAAGTGAATTTGAAATTAAGAGAATGAGAGAGGCCATTCAAATCTCAGCAGAAGCTCATGAATTAGTTAGAGAATCAATCTCATCAAAGAAAAATGAAAGACAAATTCAGGGTCTTCTAGAGGGATTTTTTCTGGAAAAAGGGGCGAGAGGACCAGCTTATAACTCAATTGTTGCTTCAGGAGATAACGCATGTATTTTGCATTACACTTCAAATAATTCACCCTTGAATAAGGAAGATTTATTGTTAGTGGATGCTGGTTGCTCACTAATTGATTATTACAATGGAGACATAACAAGAACTATTCCAATTGGTGGTAAATTTTCTAATGAGCAAAAAGTTATCTATGAAATCGTATTAAGTGCGCAGAAAAATGCAATTAATAGTGCTTTAAAGGGATCGAATTCTAGTCATGTTCATAATGTTGCTTTAACAATTCTTATAGAAGGATTAAAAGAAATTGGGTTATTGTCAGGCAGTACTGAGGAGATAATTGAGAATCAATCTTATAAACATCTTTACATGCATAGAACTGGACATTGGCTCGGCTTAGATGTTCATGATGTTGGAGCATACAGAATGGGGGACTATGAAGTGCCATTACAGAGTGGAATGATTCTTACAGTAGAACCTGGGATCTACATAAGTGATAGGATCCCAGTACCTGAGGGACAACCCCTTATAGATGAGAAATGGAAAGGCATAGGGATAAGAATAGAAGACGATGTTCTGGTCACAGATACAAACCCAGAAGTTTTAAGTATTGCTGCACTAAAAGAAATTTCTGATTTAGAATTTTAAAATTTGACTTATCAAGTTAATAGATTTATTTTTTATTAAGTTTTAATCTCAAAAATGAATAAGTCCGATTCATATGATTCGAAACTATCTCAAGCAAGAGGCTTAGCTAGTCAGCTTGGCATGTTCGCAGAAGAAAACGATATCCCCAAAGATCTTTGGGATTCATTGGAAGCCACTATTTATGATTTTTATGAAGTATCTCATGATAGATAAAAATCCTTTTTATAAATTATCAATTAAAAAAATCAAAAAAATTTGAATAAATCAATCAAAATGTGACCATATACTGATAAATTATTTATTAAATATAAAAAAGTGAATGACCTCATCAGATAAGTCAAATCAAAATTCAAAAGAAAAAAAGAGTGATGCACCAAACTCTAAAAATTCTTCTCCTAATTCAGGTATGATGGGAGCCACAGCTGTATTGGCAGCTGCCACAATTGATGAAGATGGGGTACCTACTGGTTATACCCCTAAACCTGATGAAGGAAGGTTCATCATTAAAGTATTATGGTTACCTGATAATGTGGCTTTAGCAGTGGATCAAATAGTAGGTGGAGGCCCAAGCCCTCTTACTGCGTATTATTTTTGGCCAAGAGATGATGCTTGGGAAAAATTAAAAAGTGAACTTGAGAATAAAGGTTGGATTACAGATAACGAAAGAGTAGAGATATTGAATAAAGCTACTGAAGTGATAAATTATTGGCAAGAAGAGGGTAAGACAAAAAAGTTAGAAGAAGCCAGATTAAAGTTTCCCGAAGTAACTTTTTGTGGAACCGCTTAAATATCAGTTCTTTGCCGCTTGAATCCTAGCCTCAGCCTTTGAAACCTCTTTCAAGGCTTTAATTTTCTCTGAATTTTTTTCATATTCAGAAAATTTGCTAATTACTAATTTTGCTTCTTTAAGATCTTGTTCAGCATTTTGAACATTAATTTCAGAACCAATTTCAGCATTATTTACTAAAACTATAACTTCATCTGATTCAATTTCAGCGAAGCCTCCCATAAGAGCTATTGATTTCCACTGGGAATTCATTCTTAGCCTTAAAACACCAATATCTATAGCAGTAACTAAAGAAATGTGTCCTGGTAGTATACCAAGTTGACCAGTAGTACTAGGAAGGATCACTTCTTCAGCTTCGCCTTGGTAAACATTTTTATTAGGAGCTAAAACTTTTAGAGAAATTGCCATTAATTTTAAATTATTGAAGGTTAAATATATATGTAAATATTTATTTTTCTGATTTTATTTTTTCAGCCTTTGCTTTAACTTCATCAATATTACCAACTAAGTAAAATGCCTGTTCTGGTAAATCATCCAATTCACCTGATAAGATCATATTGAAACCCGCAATGGTATCTTCTAATTTTACATATTTACCAGACATTCCTGTAAATATTTCTGCTACAAAGAAAGGTTGTGAGAGGAATTTTTCAATTTTTCTGGCCCTGTCGACTGTTAATCTATCTTCTTCAGAAAGCTCATCTAAACCAAGGATTGCGATAATATCTTGAAGTTCTTTATATCTTTGTAAAGTTGATTGGACAGCTCTTGCTGTTTTGTAATGCTCATCGCCAACAACTGAAGGTTGTAGCATAGTGCTCGTTGAGTCTAATGGATCAACGGCTGGATAAATTCCCTTAGCTGCAAGAGCTCTAGCAAGCACGGTAGTAGCATCTAAATGGGCAAAGGTTGTAGCTGGAGCTGGGTCTGTTAGGTCATCAGCAGGTACGTAAACAGCCTGGATAGAAGTTATTGACCCTTCCAATGTAGATGTAATTCTTTCTTGCAATTCACCAACATCAGTTCCAAGAGTCGGTTGGTATCCAACAGCTGAAGGCATTCTTCCAAGTAATGCAGATACTTCAGAACCAGCTTGAACGAATCTAAAAATGTTATCAACAAAAAGTAGAACGTCTTGCTTATTCACATCTCTAAAATGTTCGGCCATTGTAAGTGCTGATAAGCCTACTCTCATTCTTGCACCAGGTGGTTCATTCATCTGTCCAAAACACAAGGCAACTTTTGATTGAGTTAAATCATCTGCATTGATAACTCCCGATTCTTTAAATTCTTCATATAAATCATTCCCTTCTCTAGTTCTTTCACCTACACCCCCAAAAACAGAAACTCCACCATGCTCCTTTGCGATGTTATTAATTAATTCTTGAATAAGAACTGTCTTTCCAACGCCAGCTCCTCCAAATAATCCAACTTTTCCTCCTTGCCTGTAAGGAGCCAAAAGGTCGATAACTTTAATACCAGTTTCAAAAACTTTTGGCTTAGTTTCTAGGTCGGTTAACTTTGGCGCAGCTCTATGAATTGGAGCAGTATCTTTAGTATTGACTGGCCCTTGTTCATCTACTGGTTCTCCTAAAACATTAAATATTCTTCCTAAAGTTGCTTCTCCTACAGGTACAGATATTGGCGCTCCTGTGTCGATCGCCTCCATGCCTCTTACAAGGCCGTCAGTGCCACTCATTGCCACTGCTCTTACTCTATGGTCACCAAGGAGCTGTTGGACCTCTGCAGTGAGCGCTATGTCTTGTCCAGCTGGATTTTTTGCTTCAATTCTTAAAGCATTTAATATTTTGGGCAATTTACCAGCTGGAAATTCTACATCTAGAACAGGACCAATTACCTGACGAACTACGCCTTTTGTTTGTGAAGAAGTTGATGGAGTTGCTACCATTTTTTATTGATTGGTGATAAATAGCTGATTTAAACAGCTCATAATCCGAAAATACTACCACCTCATGGGTAGATTCGTTAAATGGGTTCGGCCACCCGCACAGTTTAAGTATGGTTTAATTACCGCTTTGCAGATTATGTTGTTGATGATACGGAAGGAAAACTTCTCTTTCCAATTTTATGACGCAAAGCGTCTCACTCATGATCCTCCATTAATCTATGGCAGCTGTTTCACTTACAGTCTCTACAGTAAAACCACTGGGAGATAGAATATTTATTAAAGTTTCCGCATCTGAGGAAAAAACTGCTGGGGGCATTCTTTTGCCTGATTCAGCTAAAGAAAAACCACAGGTTGGAGAAGTTGCTCAGGTGGGCCCTGGCAAACTTAATGACGATGGTTCTCGACAAACTCCAGAAGTGAGTATTGGCGATAAAGTTTTGTACAGCAAATATGCTGGCACAGACATTAAATTGGGAGGAGATGAATATGTCTTGCTCTCAGAAAAGGATATTTTAGCTGTAGTAAGCTAAAATGTTTGTTTCAAAAATTATTAAAACTTATTATTAAATCACTGCCTAAACATGGCTAAAAGAATTATTTACAATGAGCAAGCTCGTAGAGCGCTCGAGAGAGGAATTGATATCCTTGCTGAGTCTGTGGCTGTAACGCTTGGACCAAAAGGAAGAAATGTTGTACTAGAGAAAAAATTTGGTGCTCCACAAATTATCAATGATGGTGTCACAATCGCTAAAGAAATCGAATTAGAGGACCACATTGAAAACACAGGGGTTGCTTTAATTAGACAAGCTGCTTCAAAAACTAATGATGCAGCTGGGGATGGTACAACAACAGCCACTGTTTTAGCTCATGCAATGGTTAAAGCAGGGTTGAGAAACGTTGCGGCAGGAGCTAATGCAATTACCTTGAAAAAAGGAATTGATAAAGCGACTGAATTTCTAGTTGGTAAAATTCAAGACAATTCCAAACCTATTAGCGATAGTAATGCAATTGCTCAATGTGGAACTATTGCTGCTGGAAACGATGAAGAAGTTGGTCAAATGATTGCCAATGCTATGGATAAAGTTGGTAAAGAAGGTGTTATCTCCTTAGAAGAAGGAAAATCCATGACTACTGAATTAGAAGTTACTGAGGGGATGCGCTTTGATAAAGGCTATATCTCACCTTACTTCGCAACAGATACAGAGAGAATGGAGGCTGTTTTAGATGAACCATATATCCTCCTTACTGATAAAAAAATTGCCCTAGTGCAAGATTTAGTTCCCGTTTTGGAACAAATAGCTAAAACTGGTAAACCACTAGTCATTATTGCAGAAGATATTGAAAAGGAGGCTTTAGCAACTCTCGTAGTCAATAGATTACGAGGCGTGTTAAATGTTGCTGCAGTAAAAGCTCCTGGATTTGGAGATAGAAGAAAAGCCATGCTTGAAGATATGGCCGTTTTAACTAATGGACAACTTATTACTGAAGATGCAGGTTTGAAATTGGAGAATGCTACCTTAGATATGCTCGGATCTGGTAGAAGAATAACTATCAATAAAGAGACTACAACTATTGTAGCTGAAGGTAATGAGCAAGCAGTTAAAGCTAGATGTGATCAAATTAAGAAGCAAATGGATGAAACAGATTCTTCATATGATAAAGAAAAACTTCAAGAACGTCTTGCTAAATTAGCTGGAGGTGTAGCAGTGATAAAGGTTGGGGCTGCTACTGAAACTGAGATGAAGGATAAAAAGCTTCGTCTTGAGGATGCTATTAATGCAACAAAAGCAGCTGTTGAGGAAGGAATTGTACCTGGAGGAGGAACAACTCTCGCTCATTTATCTCCTATTCTAAAAGAATGGGCAGATAAAAATTTAGAAGGAGAGGAATTAATTGGAGCTAACATTGTTGAAGCTTCACTTACTGCTCCTCTTATGAGAATCGCTGAGAATGCAGGTTCTAACGGAGCTGTGATTGCTGAAAATGTAAAAACTAAACCATTTAATGATGGTTTCAATGCTGCTACTGGAGAATATGTAGATATGTCCTCCGCTGGTATTGTTGATCCCGCAAAAGTGACACGTTCAGGATTACAAAATGCAGCTTCAATAGCTGGAATGGTTCTAACCACCGAATGCATAGTTGCAGATTTACCTGAGAAAAAAGATTCAGCTGCTCCTGCAGGCACTCCCGGCATGGGCGGTGACTTTGATTACTAACTAAACAATTATTTTTTAATCAATTTTTTAAAAGGGATCATTCAAAATGGTCCCTTTTTTTATTCAACTTTTATGAAATCCAACCAGCGCTAAGAATAATTGCGAGAGACAAAAATATCAATAAAAAAGTCCAAGTTATTTTATTTAGAGAGGCTTCTGCACTACTTGCGCTGTTAAACATAGAACTTCCACTAGCGGCTATTCCTCCCATTCCATCACCTTTGGGACTATGAAGTAAAACTAAGAGAATGAGAATAACTCCAGAAAACACCCAAATCCAACTAATAATTTGAATCATTGGTTAAAAAATTTTATTAACTTTAAACATGTTGAACTACTTTATTATAACCCTTTAATTCAATTTCTTGAATAAGCGACTTTCCTGTCATTTCTATTGGTATTGGTAGATTTAATAATTGTAATAAAGTGGGAGCAATATCTGCTAAGCCCGCGTTTTCTCTTAAATTAATTTCATTTCCCATATTTGGTATTTTTCTTTTTTCACCTTCTACCAAAATTAATGGAACTTTATTTATTGTGTGTGCTGTCCATGGTTCTCCTTCAGATCCTTTCATTACCTCTGCGTTACCATGATCGGCTGTAATAACAATACTTCCGCCCATTTCTCCAGTAGCATTAACTATTTGACCTACACATTTATCTACTTTTTCTATAGCTTTAATTGTTGCATCCATGTTGCCTGTATGACCAACCATATCAGGATTGGCAAAATTGACTACAACAAAAGCATAATTCCCGCTTTTAATTGCTTTAGAGCAACTAATAGTTAATTCCTCCGCAGACATTTCGGGTTCCATATCGTAAGTTGCGACTCTTGGAGATGGAATCAAATGTCTCTCCTCTCCAGGTAAAGGAATTTCAATTCCTCCATTGAAAAAGTATGTTACGTGAGGATATTTTTCAGTTTCTGCGGTTCTATATTGTTTCAGTCCGTTTTCTGACACTATTTGGCCTATAAAATTATTTAGTGATTCGGGAGGAAATGCAACTTTAACGGGAAAGTTCGGATCATATTGAGTAAAAGTAACAAAATCTAGATTTGGATAATTTTTTCTTTTAAAGTCTGAGAATTCATTCACAGAAAGGGATTTAACTATTTGTCTTGCTCTGTCAGGACGAAAGTTAAAGCAAATCAAACTATCCCCATCTTTAAGATAGTTTTCAGACATTCGTATGGGCTCTATAAATTCATCGGTTATGTTTTTGTCATAACTTTTTTCTAAGTAATCCTTGGGAGAAATATTTGTTATTTGAATATCTGGATCAGTCAAATTAGAATATGCTTTTTTTGTTCTATCCCATAAAAGATTTCTATCCATAATCCAGTATCTTCCGCATATGGAAGCTATTTCGCCTACGTTATATTTTTTTATACATGCTTCTATTTGATTTAAATATTTCGAAGCACTTTTTGCAGGAGTGTCTCTACCATCAGTAATAATATGGATTGCAACTTTTTTAAGTTTATTATCAGATGCCCATTTTATTAAACCTAATAAATGATCGATATGACTATGAACTCCTCCATCAGAACATAATCCCGTGATATGCAAAGTAGAATTATTTTTCTTTAATGAAGCAGCCATCTCTTTTAACTCATTGACCAATCCTAATTGATTATTTTTTACAATATTCGAAATCCTTACAAGTTCTTGTTGTATTATTCTTCCCGAACCAATAGTAAGGTGCCCCACCTCTGAATTGCCCATTTGACCATCTGGTAGGCCTACATCAGATCCACTGGCACTTATAAGGGTGTGGGGGTAAGCATGCCATAATGAGTCCATGATTGGTGTACTGGCACTTTTTATAGCATTATCTGATTTTTCTTTTCGATATCCCCAACCATCTAGTATTGCAAGAACTACAGGGCTCTGAGGAACACTTAAATTTTTTATATTTTTGCTGCTAATCTTTGACATATTTAGATCAAATTCATTGTTAACTGATCCAACCTTAAATTTAGCCTCAAACGTTACTCTTTAACAATTTATATTTAACATAGTTAGCTTTTGCTAATTTATGAAAATATTAGATTAATTTTATTTCTTGATAAATCATGTCCAAGAAGTCAAAAAAGATTGTAATACTTACTGAAGTTGAACTTAGAAAAACTATTTCTCGTTTAACTTGCGAAATTATCGAAAAAGTAAAAAAACTGGATAACCTTCTATTGATTGGTATTCCGACAAGAGGAATTGCTCTGACCGAAGTGCTAGAAAAGGAATTATTCTCTAGAACAGGTTTAAGAGTTAGAAAAGGAACAATTGATCCAACTTTTTATAGAGATGACCAAAATAGAGTTGGAACTCGCCTAATACAAGCTGCTGATATTCCAACTCCTATTGAGAAAAAAGAAATTCTTTTAATAGATGATGTAATTTACACAGGTAGAACAATAAGAGCTGCAATGGATGCTTTATATTCATGGGGCAGACCTCAAAGGGTTATGTTATTGGTAATGGTAGATAGAGGTCATAGAGAATTACCTATTCAGCCAGATTTTTGTGGTAAAGAAGTGCCAACTAGTAAAATTGAAAGTATTAGTTTACGTTTAAATAATGTTGATAATGAAGAAGGAGTTTTTCTTGAATAGCTATTTTTTAGAAGATATTTCCTAAATTATATTCTCCAAAAAATTCATCTTTAACATCAAAACACTTAACCAATAAATCAGCATTTTTCGTAATTTTAAAAAAAAGTTTTAAAGTATCTTCTCCAATATTAGAATTATTTTTTAATACTATTTTGAGTGGTTTTTTGTCCCATTTTATAATTTCTTCTTCATTTTGAATCTCTGATAACTTTGGTAATCCATTTTCAAAAATAACATCATATGCTCTTTCTTTTTGTGTCTCTCCAATTATTATTTCGAATATTTTCTGATTGTTTTTACTGGCTTGAAGGATCAGTTTAAAGGGTGTCTCTGTTGGCCATGTTTGACCTTTGCAAAAAATAGGATGCCAAAAGTGTTTTTGCTCTCTTTTATTAAATAATCTTATAGATAATCCTTTGTTTAATATGTCTTTAATTTTTACTCCCGGGGTCATCGCTAAAGCTCCTAAAGCTATTGATTCAATAGGGGGTGGTGACTTTATTTGAATTTTTGGAATTTTTTTTGTTATCCATTCTTTAATCAATGGTATTTGAGTTCCTCCACCAACCAAAACTATTGCATTTAAGTCTTCAATTGTGCAAAATTTACCTCTTGCTTGATTTAATAAATCTTTTAGTAAAGAGTTAAGGTGATTAAGAAAATTATTTTCAATGAGTATTTTCTCAAATATTTCTTTACTTAGATAAAATTCACTATCGTTATTTTTTTCAGTAAATAATTTTATTGGATATTTATTTTCATATTTTATTGCAGATGAGCTTAGTTTACATTTTATTTTTTCTGCCTTAGAAAGATTTTTAATATAATTATTACCTGGAATAAAATAATCAACTATCCATTGATCAATATCTTTCCCACCAATTTTTGAACCTGTTTTTCCAATTATTTCAGCACACCTTATTTTTTGTTTAGAAATTGAGCTTACATCATTACCTCTAAATTTTAATAGTTCAGCTATTGGACCAGATTTTCCTTCTCCCCCCTCTATTTTGACTATATTCATATCGACTGTACTTCCTCCAATATCTAATGTCATAATTTTTGAGCCAAATGGTACATTTATTCCTAAACTTGCCGCAGTTGGCTCATCAACAAGGGCTATTTCATCTACAGATATTTCTTCGCAAAGGTTAACTAACCATTCTCTGTATCCCTTATAAGTATCTATGGGAGCAGTTAAAACAAGTCTTTTGATCTCATACTTGTGCGGAATATTTGCCCACAAAATTTGAAAAAATTTTTCGCCACATTCATTAGGGTTTAAAATATTTTTTTGGTTAATTTTTTCAATAGAATTTCCTATTAATCTTTTAAAGTTCGAATGAAAAAATAAATCAGAATTTAAGTTATCCCTCATATTTAGAGCACTAATGCCAATTTTTGTAATCTTTGAAGGTTCCTCAAACCAAACTGCTGAAGGAATAACTCCTGGAGATGATGTAATATTCGGTATTTCAACTAAAACAGAATTTATTTCTTTTTGATCTTGAAAAGCAACAACAGTATTAGTGTTCCCTAAATCGATAGCAAGTGTTCCAGATAAACTTTCTTCCATATGAAATTAATTAAAACAATTAAGTTCTTTTTGTAATTTATGTTTTGAAATGGTCGAATAAATTGTAAAATACATTTTATAGTAAAAAATTTTTTTTATGAATATATCTAACAATGCAGGAATTGATTCTAATGATCTTGCAAAGAGAGGTGAGAGCTTGATAAGAAAATCAACTAATAGATATTTAACTACAGTGAAAATTGCTTTCAGAGCTAAGCAAAGACGTTTTGATGATTTTGATGGTTTATTAGAAGAATCAACTATTAAACCGGTTCAAAGGTCAATTATTGAACTAAGTGATGAGCAAGATCAACCAGATTTACTTCCAGGCTAATTTTGGTAAAAGACCAAAAAAGATGGAGATTACTTAAAGATTTAAAAAAAGGCAAATTTTGCTTTTTGATTGGTGTTGATAATTGGTCAATCGAGTTACAAAAAAGTGAATTCAATTCACTGTACTTTCTACTCTTAAGCATTAATGAACAACTATTATTTATCAAAGATGAACTAATGGATGAAGAATCTATTACTTTAGAATTAGAACAATTACCTTGGTATATTCACTTAGAGGGAAAAAAAAATGAATGGAGTTTAAGGTTTGTTTTTGAAAGCCAAGACCAAACTAGATCCTTTGAAATGTATTGGCCGATACCAATTGCACAAAATTTATTTTATGAAATAAAAAACATGTGGGAATCAATGGATTAAAAGATAAATAAAATTGGAAATTTTAGAAAAAATTTCCCCTTCCCAAAAAAAATTTTTCACAACTTTTCCACAGTATTTTAAAAAAAAATATCTGATGATCTAAAGCATGTGGAAAACTTCTGATTTTATATAAATCTTTATATTTAAGTAAGATTTTATTTTACAAAATTAATATCCATGACTCGCCTTTTCACAACAGAATTCTCATTATTCTATAACCTGAGATTGTCTCTCAATAATGATTGTTGACGATTTAGTTATTTTGGAGAACACTACATTTTGTAGATTTAAATTTCAACAAGTTTTTCCAATATGCAAGAGTTAAATTACGACGAAAATTCAAAAGTGTTAAATCATAAAGATGAAGTAATAAGTTTCAAATGTGAACTTCAAGAAAATCTTCAAAATGCTATGAAAGAATTCGTTGAGGAGCATCCCAACTGGGATCAATACAGGATACTACAAGCCGCTATTGCAGGTTTTTTGATGCAAAAAGGGTTTCAAAATAGGGATTTAACGAGACTCTATATTGGAAATATGTTTTCAATGAATTTTAAGGATTAAAAATTTTTTATATTTTTTCTAGTAGTATTTTTGCAATATCATTTCTGACAGGTAATATGGATAACCTATTTCCTTTTTTTACGACTAATAACTCATCTTCATTAAATAAATTCTTTAATTCAGGTAAACTTAAAATCTTATCTGATTTAAATTTATATTCTACTTTTACACAATCCCACCTCGGATTATCAGGTTTCGATTTTGGATCAAAATATTTTGAATCTTGATCAAATTGAGTAGGATCTACAATATTTAGATCTATTACCTCCATAAGTCCCACAATACCTGGGGGTTTACAATTCGAATGATAGAAAAAAATTTTATCTCCTTTATTCATTTTTCTCATAAAATTTCGAGCCTGATAATTTCTTATTCCGTCCCATAAAGTTACACCGTCATTTTTTAAAGTATCTATGCTGTAAGCATCAGGCTCACTTTTCATTAGCCAGTAATTAACGTCAGTCATATTAAGGGATTAAGAGAATATTGCAAATCGTGAATGAATCGTGAATGAAATATAAGATTTGCCTTTATAAAATCATTATCCATTAAAGCTTCTATTTAGGAAAGTGATGGGTGGCATGGGGGTGCATAGGACCGTGCAGCATCGTATATATGATCTGATACATTTCTGTTAAAAGTTTACGGGTACAACCTTTCAATAGCTTCTTTTTGTTCTTGCTTTTTTATGTCTTCAGCATCTAAAACAGGGCACGAGTTTTGATTTAGTGATAAGAGGAAAGTGCTTTTTTTGAATAGTTTGAAAAGTGGTATAAGTAATAAGTTTTTCATTTATTCTCAAGTTTCATATCAGAGAAGTCGCTTGCTATTGCATGAAGCATCCCTCCTACAAATGATCTAGGGCAACCAAGTTTGTTAACTAAAACTTCTGATTGTTTTTTGATATCTTCCCATGTAGGTCTGATATCCTCATTTATTTGTTTAAGGCTAGGTTTAAATTCTTCTGAATCATTCATATTAAAAGGTATTAACTTATTAAAATTCAAATGATAGTAAAGAAAATCTCATTCATTTAGATAAATATTCAATAAAAATTACAAAATAAATTCTTTAGAAATTATTCTAAGCTGATTTAAATTCAGATTATTTAAATAATTATTTGCAATCAATTTTTCCTCATTAATTTTGAGATCTTTAATCTCAGAAATAATGCTATTAGATATTAAATCAATTAAATGTTCTTTATCCATGACTTATATATAAACCCAAAACAAACATTAATTATTTAAAGTCTTGAACTCAACATATAAGTAAAAATACTCAGATAAATATAAAACTCATAGGTTTGCTAAATCACTTTAGATGATTGGTATAGGGTGCACGCGAATTATCAGCTACTCACACTTGAGCTTTTTATGTAACATAATAAGTTTACATAAAGTAACAATTAAATGAAAAGACTTTTTCCTTATATAGCTTTTGCATGTTTAACTGGTTTTACAGCTACGACCGGTTTACCAGTTATAGCAGGCGGTTGTAGTAGCCACATGAACAAAAAAGCTGAAATCAAATGTGCTGAAGATGATACTGAATGTCAAATTGAAAAAGCTGAAAAGTTTGATTTAAGAGATTCTCTCAAGTCATAAAATTATGACTCAAATCAGTTTTTTTATGAACTCTGCCCCAAGAGATTTAATCGAGTTCGTATTTTTTGCTGCTGTTGGTTTTACTGCAGGATTATTGGGATTAATTTAGTTATAGAAAATTGACCCATTCTTTTTTTCTCCTAACCTTTTCAAGTCTTTCTTTCTTTTATGTGATGGCTTGCTTATGGAGAGATTTAATTAATCAAAAGTAAAAAATATTTTTTAAATTACCTTTTATAGATAAATCTTTGTATGTCTTCGAATAGATTAGATTTTGATTTGAAAAATCCATTACTTTTTAAATAAGATTTTCCTTTTTCTATATTTTCAATTCTTTTTTCATAAGAATTTTCATCTAATTTTTTTTGCATAAAAAAATAGTCGGACTTTTATTCTGAATACTGCTCACAAAAAAGCGGTTACCTTAAATACAAAATTTAAATTCTTTTTTGAATTGCTTTTCATTCAAACTAAAAATCAAATAAAAAGTTTCTTTCTTAAATTATTAAGACTCTTTTGATATCTTGTTCTTCATGTCCTCAATATTATTAATTAATTTGTCTAACCATTCTGTATTATCTTCTGGTTTTAAATATTTAATTTTTGGTTGATTAATTTCAAGAGTCTCAAAATCTCCACTCATAAATTCTCCTTTGTATATTCGTTTAACTACTTCTTTGTTCTAATTGATTTGAACAAAATAATGCGTATCTAATGTGTGCGGTTTGATGAACATATTGGTACGGAAAGAGGTATCTTTTTTTTAGCCATTTAAATCTATTGCTGACTTAGATTAAAAACATGGTTGTCATGAGTCGGTTGCGTTGCTCCAACTGAAATCAACCATAAATTTTAAATTGCATCTAATAAAATGACTTACTACAGTTGCTTTGATCAAAAAGGAAACATAATTGCTCGCTGTCAGACTAAAGAAGATATAAATGTTCTTAAGAAAATGGGCAGACCAATAATGGAAATAAAAGAAATGAAAAAAGAGGAATCAGTTGTTTGTTCTTTAACTGGTAGTCCATCCGATTACAACGAAGATTATTAAGAGTATGACTCAAAGAACACTTCAATTAAATCAACATGGAAGATCAGTAGTTCTTTTGTTGGTTGCATTGAATAGCATTTGTACTTTCTTTTCTACTTTTGAAAAAGCATTAACTGATCGTGAAAGAGTGAGATAAAAATATTTAGTTATTTGTGGATTAACAGTAAATCAATAAAATTTAAGACATAAAAAAAGACCCTATTACAGGTCTTTTTTTAATGGTGACGACAGAAAGGAGATCTATTTAATAATCAGATTAAGAATTTTCTTAAAAATTAGTTTTGAAAGTAAAAGTAATTACTCACTTCTTCATGCTTTACAAACGACTTAATTTTTAAAATAGTTCAGAATTAAACCCGAAAGTTTAATTTCTGATCACTTAACTTACTTTCCGTAAAGGTTAGAAAAGTTAATTTACCTAGGTGTTGCAGACCATTGGTTAGTGAAGATCTAATTGGTCAACCTTGGTCGAGTCGATCACCAGAACTGTCGTATACATAAATTAATCGGTCTCGAATATTTTGCATGAATCCTTAAGATTGATTTAATCATGATTAATTAAATCTTTAATCATCAGACCACATCATATCTTAGTAAGCGTTTCAATTTATTCAACTGGAGTTAGTGAATAGCAAATGTCTTTATATCCATTTTCTTTATCCCACTTCTTCATCTCTGGAGTACTAGTAGCCGCTGCAAATCCTTCTAAATCCTTGACTTTTAGTATTAAGTGACTTTTATGTTCATTTACTTTGATGAGTTCATATTCTCCGACATATTTATGTCCCTCCTTTTCATGGAAATCGGCTACAAATTTATCAAAATCTTCAAAAGTACAATCAAAAGTAGAAACTATTAAGGTATTCATAAAAAAGATGGTTTTATCCCTCTATGTTAGATCGACTGTCAACCGTATTTAATAGTTATTTTTAAGCAGCATCATATTCTTCATCTTCAAGTTCTCTCATAAATCTTTTATCTAATAAGTAATCGTCTAAAAGCTCTGCAGCCATAAGCATCTCAGGAGCAGGTTCTTGTAAATTTTTATCTAATAAGTAATTGTCTACAAGGTCTAGATTGTTATTTTCTTTAATTTCTTTATCGCTGTCTAATAGCTCTCTTATGTAGGTATATACAAGCTTTTTATCGTACCCACTTTCTCTAATTTCTTTCATCATTTCGATTGGAATTTTCATAATCGTTAACCCCTATGTGAAAGCCTATATACGCATACTTACGAAGATATAAAAAAAATGCAAGAAAGAGGAAGGATGGAAGAAGACTTCTATATTTAAATCTTATTTTTAATAATTAATTAATTTTCTCTTTCCATCTCTATTTTCTACTTTATTTATTCTTAACCCAATAAACAAAGCCCATATAAGTGCAAAGACAATTGGTAAGAAAATGATTGCAAGTTTCATCATTTTTTAATCCTGTTATTTGCAAAAATAATAACTTTTAAATCAATAAGAAAATATAGGTACTTTATCTAAAAAAGTAGGATCGAGGTTAGATCGACTTTCAATCACAAATTATCCTAAATCTTTACCTCAGAAAATGTCTTTATATTTATTAGTTTTGCTAGAATTTTGCTAAAATAGAATTTTAGAAAACTTGAAAAACCTAGTCATATCAAGCTGGCACATAGTTCATTAGCTAGTAATTAACGTCAGTCATATCAGTTTGTTATGAGAAAGTTACAATGTGTGAACGGTGTGTGAACAGAGTGGTTATTGAGTCTTCTCTGTAAGCGTTCAAATCATCGATTTATTTAATCTAATTTACCGTATAAAAAATAAATTAAAAAATATAGAAACAGATCGCTGGATACAGATCTTTTTTTACTTTATTAATTTATTAGAGCTAAATAAAAACCTAGTTATAGCTTGATTCTTAACCTTGCTGTTCTCACGGAATTGATTATCTGTTCACATAGAGGTTATAAATTAAGTCTATTACTAGGTTTTGTGCTCTCTATAAGGGACTACGTACTTAATGCTTAAGCTGCTTCTGGAGCAAATATTCTGCTGTTCTCTTTCATTATTCTTATTTATTAAAACTACTTTATTATTTTCCATTTTATTTACTTTTAAATAAATCTTGTATCACATAAACATCTTCTGCATTTGGATATTTATTTTTAAAGACATTTATCGCACTACTTGGAGATGAAGCAAAAAGATTTACTTTTACTCTGTAGGTATCAACTTGTCCTGAGATGAGATATTTTTTCATCGACCTAAGTAAGTTTTTTGATAATTTCTTTTGGAATTTAAATATGAATCAGTATCAGATATATTCAATCAATCTTTAAAAAACTTAAGAATTAGATCTATTACGAAAAATTAAATTTAATAAAAAATAAATTGCAAGTGATTGTGAATTGAGCTTATTGTTGCTGTTGATCTTGTATCTTCTTTAGTTTTTCGTATTCAACGTGCAGAACACCTAGACGCCAAGCATCTTTCAAGCCTTTTACACCTCCCATTAATAGCTTTGCATCAGCTGGTGAATGTGACTTCATGTTCAAGAAATCTTTTTTCCAAGATTTATCATTCCATTTATTAGTCATTCAATTTATTCCTTTAGTAATGCCAAAGTAACCAAAATAATCCACATCCATAAATAATCCCCGTGGTTTCTATTAATGGCATTAGTATTTTTTTCATTAAATTAAAAATCTACCCATATCATTCATGAAAAACCAAATTGAGATTGAAAGATTTAATAATACTGTGATAGAAATGGATACTATTAAAAACTTTTTACCAACTCCTGATTGATTTGCATCTTTACCGGCAACTGAAATCGACTCAAGTTTCATTTCAAAAAGGAGCTAATTGCCCCTGATTGTATTTTGATTGCCAATCAAAAATAATTGATTTGAAGTTAAAATTATCCTTCTGCGGGAATTAAAATAGGAACATCTTTGGCTCCTATTGCTGCGAACCAAACTATCGCATTATCATTTTTTGCATTACCCATTGTATGTTTTGGTGTCTTTGGACCAACTATAAAAGTATCACCTGCTGTATAGGTAAGATCTTCCATCCCTTGTCTTTTGACAACAATCGTACCCTGCTCAACATTGCCTAATAATGGAATTGGATGGGAGTGGAGCGGAACTATACCTCCTTCAGCCAACTCGACTCTTTGTAATCTTATTTCTGCTTTTCCTTTTGGGTATTTAAGAGCATCTCCATCCATAGTCTCAGAACCAACAAAAACTTCTTGTACATCTACAGGAGATTCTGCAGCTATAGAAATGCTTGGATTTATAAGTATTAATGCAAAAGCTAATGCGATGAATAAATTCTTAATCATGAATTTGAATTTCTATAAAATTATTTAGGCTTATAGTATTTATTTTTTAAATATCTGTCAGTAATTGATTTAACTTTTTATGTTTTTGTTTAAATCTTTTATTAGGAGCTAGCGCTACTAATTTTTAAATCGACTGTTAATGTAAATTTTTTCTAATTCTTTTTTGTAAATTAAATCTTAAATTATGTAGAGAAACTTATATAGAGGTCATTTTTATATAAGTTATATAAATCAAATTAAGTAGTCATTTTTACCAATTAAATATATCTGTTGTTGAATAAATATATTTGTCCTTGAAAAGCTCCTAAAAAATACTTTTTCTTGAAATAAAGATTGACAAGACATTCATAAAAAAAACTTTTATAAAACATTAACTTCTTTTATGAATATGTTTCTAACCAACAAGACTCGCTTAAAAATTAAGGATATTTTAAAGAGGATTTCATTAGATGAACCTGTAGCATTGGAAGAAAGAATTTATGTAGAAAAGTTTGCAAAACATAATTCAACTATATGGACATGGCTTAAGAAAGCTAATAGCTTGAGGAGATATGGCAAGCAAAAATCAGATGGAATAAATGGACTTATTCAGAATCTTGGCCTTGATGGCTTAGAAACTGAAAGTCATTTCGATCCCAAAAATGATGACCTTGCTGATTGGTTTAGTGGATCTCCTGATTGGGTGAGAAGAAGCTAGATCTCAAATTAATAAAGTTGAAAATATTGTCGTAATAACAAAAAATAAACTACTGTAAATCTAAAAATAAGGAGTGTATGGAATTTCTGTTTTCATTGAGTCGCCGTAATAACATTCAGCTGACTTAAGTAAGATCCAATAAATGAAATTTAGAAATGATTTTTCCATAGGAAGATCTATCACTATCTTAATTCAACTCAGAATCTCAAATAAAAACATCGTAGAAAATACTTAATAGAAGCAATTGAGATTTTCTTAGTTAATTTGTGATAGCTAAGTTTGTATGAAATGCTACTAAAGCTTCTCTTTTCAATCGATTTGGTATTGTTGCTTATTGATTCCTGTAATTTCTGAAGATATATTTAATGGACTACATAAGCATAAGAAATTTATGAGTACTCAAAATAGTCAGAACCATAAAAGACAAGAGCAAAATAATACAGAATGGTTAGATCAATTAATCAATAAAATTGAAAATATGAAAAACAAAATATCTAATACTTATTAAATAATTACTTCTACTATCTTTTATCCTGCATTGATAATGTAGTTAAGTACAAAAAGTTGATTATGAAAAATTTTATACTAATAATAGTTTCTTTATCTTTCCTATCTTCTTGCAGTAATGACAAAGATTTTTTTCTCACTGAGGGGAACTCTTTGTTAAGTTGCGGAGGTAAATCTCGTATCATCGAAAATGATAAAGAAGAGATCATAAATACTGAAGTTAAGGATTTAAGAGATGGAATTGGTAAATACGTTGAATTTACAGTTGTTGAGACTGATAAAAAAGGAGGCAAATATAGGATTATTAATTGTTTCCCAAGTGAAGAACCACAAGATTCAATAATAAAAACCGTTAAAACAAATTATAAATTAAGTAATTAAAAGTTATTTTTAAAAAGAACTAAATTACTCTTTTTAAAATTTTTGAATTTAGGATAAATAGTAAGCGTTTCATAAAAAATATAGCTAGGCAAAATATATTTTTTTAGTATTATGCAAACAAATTTAAGGAGAATTAAATGTCTATCATTACCGACAATACTGTGCTCGTTCACATTTATAGCGGGTTAGAATCCAAAAATAAAGTAACTTTAGGTTTATTAGTTGCTCTCGAAGCAGAAAAAAATGATCATAAAGTAACTCTTTTTCTTGCTGGGGACGGAGTAAACTTACTAAGTTGTAAAAAAGCTGGTGAAGTAGTTGGTCAAGGCACTGGAGATCTATATGATCATCTTGAAAATTTAAAGAACTCAAAAGTTAGCATATATGTCTCAGGACTATCAGCTAAATCAAGGGGTTATGATGAGAAGCTGTTAGAAGGATATAATGCAGAGTTTGCAATGCCTGATTTATTAGTTGATGAGTCAATCAAAGCAGATAGTGTCCTTTGTTATTAATTATTTATTAACAAAAAAAGTTTTAATCAGACATTTTTGATGATTTGATAATTTCCCATGCTTCTGATGCTGTGTCTGCATATTCGAAAAGATTTAGGTGTTCATCTTCAATCAATCCAAGATCAGCTAAATATTCAAAGTTAATTATCTTATTCCAATACTCTCTACCAAAAAGTATGATTGGTATTTTAGTTTTCATTCCTGTTTGACAAAGTGTCAATAGTTCAAATAATTCATCTAGTGTTCCAAAACCTCCAGGAAAAAATAAAGCAGCCACTGATCGCATGACAAAATGGATCTTTCTTAATGCAAAATAATTAAACTTAAAGCAAAGACCTGGTGTTATAAAAGAATTAGGGATTTGCTCATTAGGAAGACTGATATTTAACCCTATAGATTTACAATTTGCTTCAAATGCACCTCTATTAGCAGCTTCCATAATTCCGGGTCCCCCACCTGTCACGATCACATGCGAATTACAGTTTTTATTTTGATTACTAATTGAAGCAAGTTTAGAAAACTCCTTTGCAGATTGATAGTAATGACTCATTAGAAGCAAATTTTCTAATCTATTTAAATTTCGTTTTAGAAGTATCGATTTAGGATTTTTTTTAATTAACTCTTTTATATTTTCAATTCTCTTCTTTGTATTTGATTCCTCTGTAATGCTTGCGCCTCCAAAAATAATTATGGTTGAAAGTATTTTATTTTCTTCAAGGATTAAATCTGGCTTAGTAATTTCAAGAAGCATCCTAACTCCACGCATTTCATTTCGGCGTAGTAGACCAATATCTTCGTGAGCTAATTTATAAGTATCAGAATTAATAATTAAATTAAGGTTTTTTAAATTATTGCTAGGGGATATATGTTTTTTCATTTTAAACAAGAGTTTTAACTTTTCTTTCTAGAGGATTAAATTTGACTCTTTTGATTTTGTTATTTTCGTAAATCCAATAAACAGGAGGACTTTTTCTTGCCTTAAGTAAATTAATTTTGTCTAATTTTTGAGGGGTAAATTCTTTAGAAGGTTCAAAAAATTTATCTCTTTTGGGTTGGTTTAAAACAATACTACCTTCTTTACCTGAGATAGATCTGTGATAAGTTCCTATAGGAATTTCTAATGCTCCCATAGATCTATTTAAATAAATCACATGATGAGGTTCATCCCAAAAAGGATTTATTAAAACAAATTTCCTTTCTCCGGTGATAACTAAATTGTGGTCAATTTGATGATAGTGAACGTAATATTGCTCATCTTTTAAATCATCTGGAGGAGATATAGCTTCCCCAGAATGGATCACAACATCAGAACCATTAGAAGTATCTATGCCTGCATCGAAGAATATTACTTTTGGAGTTTCTCTAAAAACATTTATTGGGAAGAATCTTAATTCCATAGTGCTAACTCCCTTTTAGAAAATTTATAAATACTAATAAAAATTTTATTTTCTCTTGAAAAATAGCTATTCTATAATTTCAATTGCAACAAACCAAGCAATCTTCTTGATTTGGATAATCTATACATTCTTTATTCAAAGTTTCTTTTAAGAAATCTACTTTCATAACATAATCAAGATCTTTTAATTCTTTTTTTGGAACCGTGAACTGAGTTTGTAGTTTCATTTTCTATTCTCCTAATTAATACTGTTTTTTGAATCCATTCCAAGTTTGAGAAAACCTTAATCCCAAATAAGAAATTAAAATTGTCCAAAATAAAATTTCTATACCTAAATTAGTCATTTTCTTGGCCTCCTTTCTATCTGATTATTCTTTAGTACGGGTATTAAGTAAAAATCAAGCGTAAGAATACCTAAAAGTTAAAGTTTCAATCACAAAAAATCTAATATTATAAATGATTGCAAGGAAAATATCTTCAAAAAATTTATTCTAACTTTAAAAAAATTTGTATAAATTTTGCTTAGAGATTATATTCTCTTAATACTTTCTAAGGTCTGCCAGTATCTATTATTCATCTAATCTATCTGCATATTCTCTTAAAATCTCAGCCATCTTTTGAGGTGGAATTTCTTGTTGATATTCTCTACATTAAAAAAATTTTATCTAAGAAATCTTTTATTGAAGATGACATAAAATTAGCGTTTCATTTTTAAAGTAAAGTATGCAAACCCACCAAGCAATAAAAGACTCACAACCCCATAAGTAATCGCTATGCCGTACATGTAAGTCATTTATTTATAAAGACATAAGCAGAATATAAATAAACTAAGAAAACTCCAATGGCTATTGAACTTCCATAAATAAGAAAGTTCCAAAATCTATATAATTTAGGTTTTTTAAATTCTTTTTCTTCTTCTTTAGTAATCATTTATTTTCTTTTTCTTTGCTGGCAGCATTACCTTTTGCTCTTAATACCAAAGTTATCGTAAGGGCAGCGCTTAATATCACAGCATCAATTAATAGGTGCGGGGAAATATTCATCAACTGAAAAGAGAAATAAGAAGAGTCATTATCTTTTCATAAATAAATCTATTAATCATTAAAAAAGAGGGGGTTATCCCTCTAAGTTTAGATCGACTGTCAATCACAGTCTATTTTAGCTTTTTAGCTTCTCAAAAAAAAACAGTATTTTATTTAGCCAGAGCAAGAGAAAGCACCTGCAAGAATGTTTTTAAAAATTGGTGCTTGACTTAAAGCATATAAAAAGAAAGTTGATGATGCGAGAGTAATAGCTACTTTAGAAGACCTATTAACTTTCAAATTTGAAACTTTTGCAAATGCAGAGTTCATTTGTTCCTTGATTTATTGATTCTATAATAGCTGCAAAAGTTAAATATTCAGCATCAATATTTACCAAAGAATAATTTTATTGCTCCTTTTTCTTAGCTTGCATTTTTATTAGCTCAAATTCTTCTTTAGAAACTATTCTGATTTTGTATGCTGGATATCTTGTCTTCCACCATTTATTGATCGAAATAGCTACTCCTTCTAAATTTTGGGTACAAATATTGATCCATAGAGTTTTAGTTTCAACTTCTTTATAGAATTCCCAACTTGTAGGTGAAGCCATTAAAAATCGCAAATGAAAAAATTCAATAAATTATGGGAAATAGTCCAAAAGCTAAAACTATTGTTGTTTTAATATGAGGATTTAGTTGAAGATGTAGAGTTTTCATAAAGTGGTAATAAAAAACTTTTAACAAAAGATTTACATCACTTTCGCCTTCTAGGAAAGTATTACTTTAATTTTATAACGAGTTTCAATTAAAAAATATCTCCCCAAAGAAGGGGCCAAAAATTGACCCCTCTTGGTGAAACTCTTCCAAAGAAACACCATTAAAATCTTACTCTGAAAGTTGCAAAGTTAAACAAATTAACAAAATCAAGATTAACAATTTATGCTGCCTTTTTAAAAGGGTTCATATTCCTTAAAAAGTTATTACTTTTGCGGGTACTCATTTTTCTATATCTTTGATTTATATCCAGGATATACTTTCTAGCTTTCTTATCACTTTCAATTTTCTTTTTTTGAAGACGTAAAGCCCTTAAATCTTCTATGGACATGAGGCCATCATCTTTATTGAAATTTAAATGTTCAAATTGCATCAGTTTAAGAAATTAAGTTTCTTCTTTAAGTGCAAGATTAACAACCTTATCTTTATTTGCAATAGAGATAATTAACCAACTTAAATCAAATTAGTTATTCAATTTTCAGAAAGCTATGAATTTAAGTATGAAAAACTTTCTAAAATCAAGAAAAACTTTTGATTGAATTAGATGGAACTTCTACAGATACAAATGATTCTCCATAATGAGATTCGGCTGATCTTATCAGTAACCAGTAAAAGAAATTTACTAAAGCTTTCTTCACCAGGATTTAGTAACTAATTGAAATAAACTTATCATTTTTGTAATAGCAATATACAAAATAAATTTATTGCGCAATTAAGATATTTACCTTATAAAGCATAGTTGAATATTAATTAAGAAAAATTTGCACTCTCAGGCTTTAGTTGGCGGACTAAAACCTCGTGGAGTATTGGACTTTAGCCCGCTCTATTTTTTTAGCAAAAGAAAAATAGCACTGCAAGGTAACAAGATCTCCAATTATTATATTTAATTCTGAATAAGCCTTTATTCGTTAATTGATCAAGAGTATCTGAGCAAATGTCGGTGTTGTTTATTGTATAATTATGTTACAAACATTAGTTATATCAATGGATTCAGTATTTTTGCTCATTGATATATTCATTCTAAGAATAATATTATTATTGATGCCTAAAGAAGGTTTAATTGTGAAAAAAATAATTAAATTTTTTAAACTACTTAAGAGAAGAATTGATATTTATAATGCAGAGGCTGAATTAAAATTTATATTGGAAAATAAATAATGGGATTCCCACATTGCCCTATTTGTGTATTTCTAGCATTTGTTTCAGTTTTTATGGGAGTTACTCGTAGTTATATGTTTTATATTCTTTTTAAGGAGTTTCTGAGAGCAGAAT
>MWOR01000151.1 GCA_002025865.1 Prochlorococcus sp. HOT208_60m_813I02
CGAGCGAACGGGGAATAGCCCAAACCGATAGTCTTGACTATCGGGGTTGTGGGACAGCAATATGGATCAACAAGTCTAGAAGAAACGTTTGAATGGCGTGCCACAGAGGGTGAAAGCCCCGTAATCGAAAGATAAGTTGACCTAGCTGTATCCCGAGTAGCACGGAGCACGTGGAATTCCGTGTGAATCTGCGAGGACCACCTCGTAAGGCTAAGTACTACTGTGTGACCGATAGTGAAACAGTACCGCGAGGGAAAGGTGAAAAGAACCCCGGGAGGGGAGTGAAATAGAACATGAAACCGTGAGCTTACAAGCAATGGGAGCCCGACTAATCGGGTGACCGTGTGCCTGTTGAAGAATGAGCCGGCGACTTATAGGCACTGGCGGGTTAAACCGGAAATGGTGGAGCCACAGCGAAAGCGAGTCTTAATAGGGCGTTTGTCAGTGTTTATAGACCCGAACCCTGGTGATCTAACCATGGCCAGGATGAAGCTTGGGTGATACCAAGTGGAGGTCCGAACCGACTGAAGTTGAAAATTCAGCGGATGAGCTGTGGTTAGGGGTGAAATGCCAATCGAACCAGGAGCTAGCTGGTTCTCCCCGAAATACGTTGAGGCGTAGCGTCTAGTGCTCCAGCAGGGGGGGTAAAGCAACCATTTCGGTGCGGGCTGCGAAAGCGGTACCAAATCGATATGAACTCTGAATACCCTGTGTGTAACTAGGCAGTCAGACTGTGGGGGATAAGCTCCATAGTCAAGAGGGAAACAGCCCAGACCGCCAGCTAAGGTCCCAAAATTAATGCTAAGTGATAAAGGAGGTGGGATTGCCCAGACAACCAGGAGGTTTGCCTAGAAGCAGCCATCCTCAAAGGAGTGCGTAATAGCTCACTGGTCGAGCGATCCTGCGCCGAAAATGAACGGGGCTAAGCGTTATACCGAAGCTGCGGATAAATTTATTTATGGTAGGGGAGCGTTCTATGTAGGGTGAAGCGTTAGCGTAAGCGGACGTGGACAGCATAGAAGTGAGAATGTCGGCTTGAGTAGCGAAAACATGGGTGAGAATCCCATGCCCCGAAACCCTAAGGGTTCCTCCGGCAGGCTCGTCCGCGGAGGGTTAGTCTGGACCTAAGGCGAGGCCGAAAGGCGTAGTCGATGGATAACAGGTCAATATTCCTGTACCAGATGTGTTTTGAGAAGGGGGACGGAGAAGGCTAACCAGGCCAGATGTTGGTTACTGGTTCAAGCGTTCGAGGCTTTGAGAGATGGAGAAAACATCTTGAGCTAAGGCGTGAGTACGAGCTGCTACGGCAGCGAAGTTGGTGATGTCATGCTTCCAAGAAAAGCCCTATACTCGTTAAGACACAAATGCCAGTACCCGAAACCGACACAGGTGGGGTGGTAGAGAATACCGAGGGGCGCGAGATAACTCTCTCTAAGGAACTCGGCAAAATGGCCCCGTAACTTCGGGAGAAGGGGTGCCAGCGAGAGCTGGTCGCAGTGAAGAGGCGCAAGCGACTGTTTACCAAAAACACAGGTCTCCGCTAAGTCGCAAGACGATGTATGGGGGCTGACACCTGCCCAGTGCCGGAAGGTTAAGGAAGCTGGTTAGCTTTTAGTGAAGCTGGCGACTGAAGCCCCGGTGAACGGCGGCCGTAACTATAACGGTCCTAAGGTAGCGAAATTCCTTGTCGGGTAAGTTCCGACCCGCACGAAAGGTGTAACGATTTGCGCGCTGTCTCGGAGAGAGGCTCGGCGAAATAGAATTGTCTGTGAAGATGCGGACTACATACACCCGGACAGAAAGACCCTATGAAGCTTTACTGTAGTTTGATATTGTGCTCGGGCTCTGAATGCGCAGAATAGGTGGGAGACGTTGAAATAGTGCTTGTGGGTACTATTGAGTCATCGGTGAGATACCACTCTTTTAGAGCTAGGGTTCTAACGCTTACCCGTTATCCGGGAAGCGGACAGTATCTGATGGGCAGTTTGACTGGGGCGGTCGCCTCCTAAAAGGTAACGGAGGCGCACAAAGGTTCCCTCAGGCTGGTTGGAAATCAGTCGTTGAGTGCAAAAGCAGAAGGGAGCTTGACTGTGAGACCTACAAGTCGAACAGGGACGAAAGTCGGTTTTAGTGATCCGACGGTTCTGCGTGGAAGGGCCGTCGCTCAACGGATAAAAGTTACTCTAGGGATAACAGGCTGATCTCCCCCAAGAGTTCACATCGACGGGGAGGTTTGGCACCTCGATGTCGGCTCATCGCAACCTGGGGCTGAAGTCGGTCCCAAGGGTTGGGCTGTTCGCCCATTAAAGCGGTACGCGAGCTGGGTTCAGAACGTCGTGAGACAGTTCGGTCCATATCCGGTGTATGCGCAGGAATATTGAGAGGATTTCTCCCTAGTACGAGAGGACCGGGAGGAACGCACCTCTGGTGTGCCAGTTATCGTGCCAACGGTAAACGCTGGGTAGCCATGTGCGGAGTGGATAACCGCTGAAAGCATCTAAGTGGGAAGCCCACCTCAAGATGAGTATTGCCATGGCTTAAGCCAGTAAGGTCACGGGAAGAACACCCGTTGATAGGCTCTACGTGGAAGCTTGGTAACAAGTGCAGCGGAGGAGTACTAATAGACCGAGGGCTTGACCAAATAAACTTAATTTATTGTTTCTAATTTATATAATTTTCTATGCAGTTCTCAAGGTTCACACTATCCTGGTGTTCATGGCGATGTGGAACCACTCCGATCCATCTCGAACTCGGTTGTGAAACGCATCAGCGGCGAAAATATTTAGGGGGTAGCCCCTTGAGAAAATAGCTCAATGCCAGGTAAAAATATTTAAAAGGGTTTACTCTTCTTGAGTAAGTCCTTTTTTTATTTTTGGCATTTAGGACACCAATGGGTACTTCTTCCAGTAATTTTTTGTCTTTCAATTAAATTTCCACATTTACGACATTCTTTTCCAGTTCTCCTGTAGACATTTGTCTGTAAACCAAAATTCCCATTCTCGCCTTCCAAATCCCTAAAATCGCTAAATGTCGTCCCCCCAGAACCTATACTTTTTTTTAATACAGTTACAATTGATTCCTTGAGTTTGATTAACTCAATCTTTTTTATTGTTCGAGCTTCCCTAAAAGGCGAGATGCCAGCGGAGTATAAACTTTCATCAGCATAAATATTACCTATACCTGCCACTATTGTTTGATCTAATAAAACAGCTTTTATAGATTTTTTTCTTTTTGAAATAACCTTCTTGAGGTAATTTGCATCAAAGTCTTCAGAAAATGGTTCTGGTCCTAATGAACCTAATCCTTTAATTATTTTGTTAAGCGATAGGTCTTTATTAACCCACCACATTTGACCAAAACTTCTTACATCAATGTACCTAAGCTCATTATTATTTTTATCGAAAAATCTTATTCTTGTATGTTTACAAGGATGAGTTGAGTTTTCAATAAATTTGAAATATCCAGTCATTCTTAGATGAACTACTAGAAATCCGTTATTTTTTGAATTTTCTAGAGGAAATGGAGTATTCTCATTTTGAATTTCTTTTAATTGCGCTATTAAATATTTTCCTCTTCTATCCCAATTATAAATAAGTGAGTTTTGAAGTCCTTTAATAAATTCTACTTTATTTGTTGGGAACGCAACAGTCGAATCTCTACAAACTTCTACTTCTCTAATAATAAAGTTATTAAGTTTTTGCTCTAAACCTCTGCGAACAGTTTCTACTTCAGGTAATTCAGGCAATTATTTAAGCTTTCTCTAATTCACTTTCAGCGAAATTGTTTGTATTTGCTCCACCATCAGTCCCACTTATCCCAGCGTAATTTACTTTATCAAATCTGACTACACAGTTATACTTAATACCTGAAGTATCAACTGAAGCAACTTTACCTATTTCATTGTACCAATATGATTCTGGTCTTTTTACTCTTACGAGATCTCCTCTTGAAATAGCCATTACAATTAATTTAACTTTTTGTAGAATAACTCATCATTAATATTCTTAGACAAATTATTCACACATATTAATTAAAAGTTTTAACAAAAATCATTTATTAAATTATTTTCGAATTCTTCTTTAGCAGGCTTACTTCCCATCCATTTCCCACCAGGTATTCTTACATCTAATTCATTTGTTTCACAATTGATTGAAATAATCAGTTTTTTATTTTCTTGATTTAATACATCTAAAACTTTTCTACCTTTAATATCTTTATATGATTTACTTTGTATAATTATAGGACCGTAAATTTTTTTATCTAACACGAGTAAGTCGTTATTTTTTTTATTTTCAGTTGTTTCATAATTTTCTGAATTAATTGTGTCCTCTTTTCTAATAATCAGTTTTTGACCAACTTTTATTGAATCAGGATTATTGAGATTATTAATCTCTATCAGATCGATTACTTTTAAATTATATTTATTTGATATTTCAGTAAGATTTTCACCAGTTTGAACTATATGATAATTATTTATTAAATCAGATTGTTTTGTAAGATTTTCAGTAGATTCAGAAATAATAAGATTTTGGCCAACAAAGATATAATTTTCATCTTTTAATTTATTCAATTTAATAATTAAATCTTTATTTATCGAATGGAGTTTTGAAATACTCGATAATGTATCTCCACTTTTTACAATATGAATTTTTTTTATTACAGTTTTTTCTTCATTGATTGATTCTTTTTTAGCAAAATTCTCAATTTTATTTTTTGCTGAAAATATTTCTTCTGATTTTATCAATGAGTGACTAAAAAAATTAATAAATATGGCAATTACTAAAAATGCAAATTTCATAAAACTCACTATTTATTTAAAGATAATCTTTAAATTTAAAATCGCTAGCTTTTTGAAATCAATTTAAGTAATTTAAATCTGAAAAATAAACTTTAAAAATTTCTTTACTCTTTCGTAGGGAGGATACCGCAGATTTAAATCAAATAAAAAACCTTTAAAAGTAATAGATTTTTGATTTGAAAAATTGCGAAACCCCTCTTCACCATGAAATTTACCAATACCACTTTGCCCAACGCCTCCAAACGGTAAATTTGGAATAAGGACTGGTAACATCACATCATTTATACAAATTGTTCCTGAGCTGGTTACTTTTGAAATATGATTATGGATTTTTTTATTGCCTCCAAATAAGTAGATTGCTAAGGGTTTTGATGTTTGACTAATCTTTTTTAAAGCTGATTCCTTATCATTGATCCCAATTACTGGAAGCAATGAACTGAATAGTTCTTTCTGCAAAATATCTGTTTCATTTAGTTTAGTTCTTAAAATTGTAGGAGATATTTTCAACTTTTTTTTACTATGAGTCCCCCCAAATAAAACTCTTTTTTCTTTTTTATATTGTTTGAGAATTTCTAAAGTTGATGAAAATTGCTTTTTCTCTAATTTTGATAAATTTTCGGAAATAATTGGATTATCTCCGTAAAAACTTACTATGTATTTCTTTAATTTTTCTATAAAAATATTTTCAATTTCTTTATCTACAAAGATATGATTAGGAGCCATACAGGATTGACCAGAATTAAAAAATTTGCCCCAAACAATTCTTTTTGCAGCCACTTCTAAATTTGCATTCTTGAAAACTATTACAGGATTTGTTCCGCTTAACTCAAGAGTTAATGGAGTTAAGTTTTTTGAAGCTAATTTCATTATAGATTTTCCAGTTTCAGTACTTCCTGTAAAAAAAATGTGGTCAAAATTTTGTTCAATTAATTTTATGGATTGTTTATTATCACCCTCTACTGTCATTAAGACATCTTTATGGAAATATTTGGAAGTAAGCTTTTTAATAAGTTTTGAGGTCGCGGGACATTTCTCTGATGGTTTTATAACAGCAGTATTTCCCGCTGAGAAAATATTTACCAATGGCTTTAAAACATAAAGTAATGGATAATTATAAGGACCAAGAATTAAGACACACCCAAGAGGTTCATAAATAACTTGTGAAGATGATGGAAATAGATAAAAAGGTGTATCAATCTTTTTTGGTCGCATCCAAGAATTGAGTTTCTTTTTTATGAGTGAAATTTCTTCTTTCACTAAAAGAATTTCTGAAAGCCCTTCAATTTCAGATTTACCGAGATCAACAAAAAGTGATTTAATTATCTCTTTTTTATTTTCATTCAAAAGTTTAGAAACTATATTGATATGGTGGATCCTCCATTTTATATCTTCAGTTTTACCCGTGAGAACTGTATTTTTTAATTTATAAATGTCTTCTAAATGAAATTTATCAGAAATTTTCATTTTTTACCTTTGAATAGTATTAAATATATCAGAGGATAAATTGTAAATAACTAAGGTTTTTAGCCAATTAAATCAAAGCGAATGATTTTATGAGAAATAATCAAATTTATTAATATTCCCTCTAAAAATTCAAATTTTTCTTGGTTAGTATATTTTTATGAGGGAAAATTTTTCAATTAGATTGATATCTATAAATGAAATACCAGAAGTCACAAACTGGGCAAGGTTAGAAGGATTTTCTCCTGGAATGGATGATGTATCAATTTATAGAAATACAGATAAACAGGGGGTATGGGTAGCTTGTCTAGACGATAATCCTATAGGCTCTATTGCGTGTATAAAATATAATTCCTCGTATGGTTTTATAGGTTTATTTATCGTTAAAAAAGAATTCCGAAATAATGGATATGGAGTGAGATTATGGAAACATGCCCTCGAATATTTGAAAAATGTTGATTGTATTGGTCTTGAGGCTGCCCCAGATAGATTGAATGATTACGCAAAGTGGGGGTTTAGAAAATCTTCCCTTACAAATCGATGGAAATTAAATGGTTCTCAAGATTTGCCATTGAGAAATTTCTATAAAGATCAATTTCATTCTTTTAAAGTTGTCCCGGGTAATAAAATTTCCGCTGAAGCAGTCTTAATTTATGATGATCAAAGAGAACCTAGTCCTAGACCACATTTTCTAAATGACTGGTTGAAAAATTCTTATGGTAATGTCTGTGCAATTGTCGATAATAATGAAATGTGCCATGGATTTGGAAGGATAAGACCTTGTGTATTGGAGGATAATGAGCAAGGCTGGAGAATCGGCCCCCTTTTAGCGGATACTCCACCACTTGCTGAATTATTAATAAGGGAGTTAGTTGGTGATTTAGATGCTCAAATCTTATTGGATTGCTCTAATCTGAATCCTTATGCAAATTATCTTTTATCAAGTTTGGGATTTCAGGAAATATCAAAAACTTACAGAATGTATAAAGGCATTCAACCTCCCTGTCCAATGAATCAAGTATATGGACTTGCCTGCTTGGAACTGGGGTGATTTCCTTTAAAGCGTTCATTTCCCCTTTTGTTTCTGTAATACTGAAAGAAGTTTGTTTGATTAAGATTAACTTCCAGAAGGTTTCAAAATTTTTTCTACAATATCGGCGTTGATTATAGTGATCTCTCCATTGTCAATATTGGCAACTTGAAACAAGGTCCATGAATTTGGATTTCTAGCTCCTCCAATACAGTCGATAACTTGACCGACCCAATAATTTTCATCCTTTTCCTTAGTATCTTCGCAATTTTCTTTTTTAATTGCGACATAATCACCAGGCCTAACGAAAAGAAACTCAGGAGTTGCTGAGCTCATAATAAATAAATAATAGTATATACGTACTATATTAAGTTATTAGTTTTGTTGCTGAACCTTGAATTATTTAGCAAACTAGGGGTAATTCAAAAATAAAATGGAATCAACTGAAATTGCTATATTTTCAACATTATTGGGGTTAATCCTAGCTTTAACTGACGCTTATATAGAAAGGAATATTCCTGGATAATATTGCCAATTCATTTTTTAAATAAAATAAGATTTAAGCTGGTCTAATATGTCGGCACGGTTGGAAACTAATTTTGTAAAAACTAAATATATCAACCCTCCCATTGCGAGTCTTCCGTTAATTTTTTCTAACTGCTTTAGTTTTCCCAAAAATTACCCTTGCTGTTAAATAAAATTTAAAGGGTATAGAAAATAAAAAAGTATTGATTACTTCAAAATTAAAAAAAAATTTATAGAAATATTATTTCAAACACGAATTAAATTTAAAGCCAAGCTTCTTTCATCTCAAGATAAAGTCTCTCGCTCTCAGCAGAATTAATTTTGCTGTCTGAATATGATTGTTGCTGTTGCTGTTGTTGCGGCTGAGTTGAGTTAGTATTAGAGTTTTGGACTTCGCTCATTAGAGGGATGGTATATTTGTGAGTATTCTCTCATATTTAGAGCTTTTTTTGTCAACTTAAATTCTTAAATTTTATTTAAATTTTCTACGTTTTTAATTTTCCTGTTTTGAGTGAATTTATTTCGCTACAGTAGTTTTGGTATATAGGAATTTAACTTCCCAATATACAATTCCTAGGAAGATAGCACTTGCAATAATAATTTCAGAAATGGCTAACATTTTATTTTTTAATACTAATTTAATTTTGGTATCAATTTACACAGAATCCAATAGGTACTTATTACATTTTAGTTTTTAAAAAATCTTATTTAATAAAATAACGCGTCGAAATAATATAAAATTTTAAGTTAGATACATATTATTTCCGTGGGAAATTTCATAAATTCAACAACTCTTATACCTTTAATACCTTTAGTAACCTCTTTATTTACTCTTATTTTATTGGCAAGTTTTAACAGAACACTTAACAGGTTAACAAAACCAGTTACTGCACTGATTGCATTATCTTTATTAAGTTCTGCTTTAATAAGCTCATTTGACTATTTTAAGAAAATAGAAGAAGAAATAATTTTATCTGAATTTATCAAATTTTTTGAAGAAAAAAATTTAGTAATACATCTCAACTTAGTAAATGAAAAAATTATAATTTTTTTCTCATTAATAATGATATTAATTATTGGAATATCTTTTTATAAATTGCCTAGAAAAAAAGGTTACGTCTCATTAATGATTAGCCTAGGATTAATTTCTTCATCGGGGATGCTCTCAATATTGCTAATAGATTTCTCAGCACTAATCTAAACTGTTGTAAGCATTGACAAAGCATGGTTAAGTTCTTGGACATGATTTAATTCATCTTGAGCAATTTCTTTTATTTTTTGATCATTTGGATTATCTATTAAATATTTGGAATAAGTTTCAAATGCATGTTCTTCGATTTTTATGTTGACATCATAAGCATTAGCTGGAGAGAGGAAATAATAAAAAACCATGATCCAGTAATAGACAAGCACAAGATGTCTCGCAAAAAATCTATCAATCCAGAACCTATCTCCTCCTCTTTTCTCCATTTCTTTAAGATGCTCAGTTTCGTTAATAGCTTGATAAAAATGTTCTTTCATTAAAATCATTGTTTTCTCATTTTTAATTCCTAGGGATTCTTTAAAATGAAGAACTGAAAGAAATGCAAAATAAGGTGATCTAGCTATAACTTCTAAAACCCAAAATCTTTGTAAAGATCTACCAGAGTATATGAAGTCTAAGAAGTTAACTGTACTATTCAAAATCAAAGAATTTAATTTCTTCATAAATTTAGTTTTTCTTTAAGTATAATTACTTAGTAACTTGAGGGCTATAAGGTACTGAATTATTTAACCAAAAATTAATCTTTATAGTCTAAAAATTGTTACTTTCATTGAAATATTTTTTTTTCATGTATTAATTGGATAGATTAAAATTTTATATGACAACTACTGAAAAAATTGCAAACGCTAAAAAGAGGATTGATGAATTAGAAAGACTTATAAAATATTGGAATGATTCAGACCATGATGAGCCAAAAATAGTAAATTTTTCAAGGAACATTGAAAATAAAGTTGCTTAGATCGTGATGATTAGGACTGATTAACTTTATCTACTTAAAGTGATTTGATATCTTTGAGGTTTCGAATATTGTTTAATTTATAAATAGAGCAATTAAACCTATTCTCAAAAACGGAAAGGAAGAAATAATCTAAAAGAAAAATCAATATGAAAACCTTTTCAAAAAAATATTTAGTACCGATTAAATTTATACCATGGGTTTTTTGGGTATTTATATCTTTTATGAGTATATATTTGTGTAAGATATCCTGGGTAAATTGAATAATTAATGGATCTAGCTTCTTCTTAGCCAACCAGGAGCACCGCCAAACCAATCCGATATATCATCTTCATTTGGGTTGAAATGATTTTCTTTATCTAGTCCATCTATCCCAAATGATTGTAAGAGATTATCAATCCCCCCATCATTTTTTGTGCCATTCCTTCTAAAGCTGTTAGCTTTTTTCAGCCAAAGAGAAATTGTCGAATTATGGTGTGCAAATTTCTCAACATATATCCTTTCTTCTAATGTAATTGATTTATCTTGAGCAATTCTTTTAATTATTCCTTGGATTTTTAGTCTTTTTGAATTACTAAGAAGCATTTTTGATCAATTCATTATTCTTTTTATAGGAAGGATTACTAAATATATCTTGTCAATGTTAATTTCAACAAATTAACTATTTTAAGAGGTTTTTAAGCAAGAAAAGTCTTAAGACACTAAAAAAAGGGATCAATAAGTTATCTATGATACTTTTATTCATTTATCAAACTTATAATTCCTACAAATTAGATAACAAAAATCAATCCATTCTCAAAGACAATTTAAAATTAAGAAAAGTTGACGCGGTTGTTGCATAGTAGTAAATTAGTACTATTATTAGTACAAATGTATTGTTAGGACATGAAAGTGATTGCATCTTCTCCTTATGCCCCTTTTAATTCAAAAGAGTGGAATTCTTTAATTAGCAAAAATGTAAAGTTTGAAAATACTCCAATAAAGATTCAAAAAAATTTTTATAGAACTTTTACTCTAAAAAAGATTGAAAAAGATAAACTTTTGCAAGATAAGAATGAATTGCACCAACAAATGCAACTTGTATTCGGATAGAAAAATATTAACTAACAATCTTTTTATTGAATATTATTTTACGAGATCCATTTTTTTGTTAGATTAGTAGAAATACAAGAAGGATTTAATTTGGCTGTTGATCGAGAACTTTTAAAAGAAGTTACCCAAGAACTTTGGAATACCGTAAAAAAACTAAGACCTGAGATAGATCGGCAAACTCGACTGCAATTAGTTTTAAAGGCCTTATTAACTATTGGAGATTTACCAGATCAAATGCAAGCTGCCATGGTAGTAGGTGTTTGCGCAGAAATGGATAAAAGTGATGTTGATAATGTTGAAACTAATTCACAAACTAAAGATTCAAGCGGAGTTGATACTTCTACAGGCAGAAAAGTAGTTAGAAGAAGTTCAGCTAAATAAACCTTAAACGATCATCCTTTAATTTTCTTTGATTCGTTTTTATTAAATCTATTGAATAGGTAATAAGAAATTACAAGTAAGAGAGGAACGAATATTGAATGTAAAGTCATCATTAATTCTGTTTGGCCCATTCCTATAAGATTTGACTCGTTTGGAAGTTGTTCTGACCAAGTGCCGACTAAATGCCAGGCTTGAGGAATTGATAAGAAAAACATATAAGAGCTATAAGTTAAGTTTATGTTCAGATAAAGATTATCATTATTGAACGTTTTTGCTTTCTTTATTCTTATTTCTTAACTAAGTATTTGTAGATTTATAAAAAAGAACTTGATTCATAAATTTATTTTCTTAAGAAGAGTTTTAAATTCTTTTTTACCAATAATTTTTTCAGCTGCGTAAGCTCCACTTGCTGAAACAGCAGGAATTCCAATACCTGGAAATGTACTTGCACCGCAAGTAAATAAATTTTTAACTGGAGTTTTGCAGCCTGGGAAAAGACCTTTTGCTGCAGATAATGCAGGGCCGTAACTACCGCAATAGGTATTGGTGAATTTTTTATGGGTGATTGGGGTTCCTAGCATCTTTAAATCAATCCTTTCATCTATATCAGGGATGAATTTTCGCACTGCATTAAGGAATATTGAACATCTTTCTTCTTTCAAATTTCTATAATCTAATTCCCCTGGATTTAGGTTTTCCCAAATTTCCCAAGGTTCATTTGCGGGAGTATATCCATGAAGAACATGTTTTCCTGCAGGGGCCATATTTTTATCTAAAACAGATGGGATTGAAAATACAGATATATTTCTTTCTGCGGTTATACCTTTTTCCCAATCATCAACATGTATGGCATGTATTGGCAAATCTTCAAGACCATCAGCATCAAAACCTAGATGTATATGAAGGAAAGAATCACATTTATTAGGGTGCAAAACTTTGGTATTCCATTTTTTTGAAATTTCATTTGGAATTAATTTCTTTAAATTCCAAACATCAGTATTCGTGACAACAGATTCACAACTATAACTAGAACCATTATTAAGAGTAATACCTATCGCTAAATTTTTATTGAAGTTAATTGTCTTTACTCTCGAAGAGAGAATTAATTCTCCTCCATTATTTTTAAATCCATTAATTAAGGCATTTACGATAGATTCACTACCTCCTTTGGGGTATTCAAGGTATGAATTTGGTTCAAACCATTCGTTAAATAAAGTAGCCATCGCAGCTGTATTTGTATCATGCATTGACATACCACTTATCAAAAAGCTTAATAAATCAACCCAATTCCTAAGAAAAGGATCCTCTAAATGATTATTTACTAAATTCCCAAAGCCCTTATTAATTTTTGTTATTTGCTTGATATTAGGTAAAAATTTTGAGGTTAAATTTATTAGATCTAAGAAATTTATTGATTCGGGAGAAAATGAGAGTAAAGGTATTTCATTTATTATTTGGCTAAGAGGTTTTATTCCGGAAATAAATGTTTCCCATTCCTTAACAGATTTCTCACCTCTTAAAGTTTTAATTGTTTGTTTAAAAGGTTCTTCCCCCACGTCGAGATTAAAATTGCCTTCAGGGACAATTACCTGCCAACCTTTGTATTGAAATAGTTCAACTTCTTCATCAAGTAATTTAAGAATTTGCCCTAAGGGATTAGTTGTCGGCCATTTACCTATTCCACTCCACAACGAAGGACCTGATTCGAAAGTGTAACCTTTTCTTTTGAAACTATGAGCAACACCTCCAGGTTGGGTATGAGCTTCACATATAAGAACCTTTTTACCTGATAAAGCTAGAATCGAACCGCAACATAATCCTCCTATTCCACTACCAATTATTACAACATCATACTGCTTCATAGAATATCTACTTTACTCTTCTCGTAAAACTAATGCGTTTTAGACAAATGTATTAGCTGTAGTTGAAATACTTAGAACAACGGCAAGGAAAAATATGTAAGGAACAGCTTTTAGAGGTATGTATCCTTGATTTTTAGAGATGAAGTCCATTAATTTAGTTACTTTATGTAAATATATTAACGAGATCTTGTTCCTTATGTGTGCCAAAATTTTATTTTTTTGGAAATATATTGAAACAAAGAAATCTTTTTGGGGGGATTTTTTTAACTAAGAACATTTTTTATGAAGTTATCTTAGTATTTGATTCTTAGATTGAAATCTATTATGAAACTCTTTCCTGACATTAATGAGATAAAATTATTAGAAAAAAATTCCCAAAAAAATGGTAGCGGAATTGTATATGAGGAATTGTTAGGAATATGGAAGTTTAAGTATGTATGGGGAAAGGAGTCAGATGAAATCAAAAATATACCCAGTTCGATTCTCCAAGTATTGTCGGCAAGACTCGAATTGAAAAGTAAAAATAAAGAGGATCAAATAAATTATGAAATAAAAAATTCAATTAATTTCGGATTATTAAATATTACTTTTATAGGCAGCGCCGAATTAAAAGGGATTAGACCTATATTGGCTTTTTATTTTGAAGAATTGAAAATTAGTATTATTAGTTTTCCAATATTGAAAAAGGAATTAAAAAAACCAGAAGATAAAAAAATGCCTTTTTTTTCACTTGTAGGAATTAGCACTAAAGATAATTGGTTATGTGCTCGAGGCAGGGGAGGAGGGCTTGCAATATGGGTTAAGTCTTAATTTAGTGATATTCTCCTGGATGATCTACCTTTCTTACGGTAACTTTATCAACTTTTTGTCCATTAAATCTTAAGAGATCATCTCCTGAAAAGTCATAACCTAAGCGTTGACCTATTAGGGCTACATCATCTGCTGTAGAGGATGTCGTAACCTGCTTTTTTAATTCTTCATCAGATTGCATCTTAATTAAAAATTTTCTTATTTCAGAAAAACTCATTACTAAAATTTGATTGATTGAAGTTAAAGAAATTTATAAAATCTTTTTCTTAGCAAGAACAAGATAAATAGATAATCATTATACTATTTTTATGACTTACTTATTCCTCTATATTGTTGGCATAATTTTAATATGGTGGATATATCGTGTCGGTTGGCTTGAGGCGCTCAAAACAGTAGTTAAAGTTATAGTTCCCTCAGCAATTATTATTTTATTTAACATAAAAGCAGGAAGATTACTTTTTAAAAGTCCTGTAGTCGGTTTATTAAGCGCTTTGCCTACCTCTATTTTTATTTTTAGGGGCTCATTGCCTTTAGTTAGTTATATAAATAACTGGATTGAAAATAAAATAAATAATCATGATGATTCGGAAGTTATAGATACTGATTCCGTGCCTTTAGATGATTAATTTAATTTAATTCAATCGAATCCAAGAAATAATTCTTTGTGTACAACAAGAACATCAAATAAAGTTGTTCCATGAATAGGACTTAATGGGATTTTGTCTATATTCAATGCTTCTGCGCAAATTAAATGAGCATCCCATTTTGTATTGTGATCACTTATTTCAATAGACCACTCAATTACTTTTTTGAAATGATCTGGCATCTCCGAACCAATTTTTCTGCAAATTTGACATAGAACTGACAAAAGAGGAGGTTTTGATTGCCTTTTTAAATCTTTAATAAGACTAGGTTGTGTAAAAACACTTGTATAGCGGATGTAGTCTATCAATTCATATTCTTCTTTAGTAAGAGCTGCTTTATCTAATGCTCTTTCAAATTCGTCTATGGGAGTTATGGGCCTATCCAAGATATTATTTGTTGCTGTTCTCTGAATCTATTTTTTCTTGATCAATTTCATTGGTTTTATTGCTTTCTATAGATATAGGAGATTCATCTTTATCTTCTTCGTTCATAACTTGATCGATTTCATTTTGAAATTCATTCGATGCTTTCTTAAGACTTTTCAAAGTTTTACCAAGCTGTTTTCCTAATTCTGGAAGCTTTTTTGGACCAAAAATTAAAAGAGCTAAGATAAGTATTACAGTAACTTCAGGCAAACCAACACCAAAAATATTCATAACTGATAACTATTTAACTAATTAGTAAATCTACTATTAAATATAGTCAAATCATGTGAAAATTTCATTCTAAGAAGAGCTTTTTTAATATTAAAAAATTTTGAAAAATATTATTGTTATTAATACTCCTTTAAAGAAAACTAACCAAAGTAATTGATAATCACTCAATTTTAATTTTTTTTGGTACCAATTTATAAGAGTTTTATGTTTATCTATTAATTTTCTCATTTTCACTGAGATTATTTATTACTATCACTTATTTTACCTTAATTTCTTTTATTATTATTTTATAGAATTCCTAGACTCTACCTAATTTAGATTATTCTATTAAAATTTAATCTTTTTTTCTAAATTATTGAAACTATTCGCTAAATATTTACTATTTAAAAAAAATGAAGTACTTATTGGTTATTTTTTATCTATTTTTTCTAATTTATCCAGCTGAAGCCGTTACCACAAAAATGTTTAAAGTATTGGATACGTGTGCAAGATATCGACTCGGTGAGATTAATGCTAATGAAGCTATTGAAAAACTAAAATTAAAATTAACGAATTCTTCCACCAGTCAGCCAAAGGAGATAGTAAAAAAATATTGCTCAGTATTTACTCCAAATGAAAAAATTGAATTTTAATCTTAGCAATACACATTTAATTATTCTTTTTTGAATAATTTTTAGCTTTGTTTCGTATTTCTTTAACTTTTTTAAAATTAGTTATTTTTAAGTTAAAAATAACTCCCAAAAAGAGAATAAGAAATAAAAAAATATAAATTATTAATTCCATATTATTGAATTAATAAATTCACCTTAGTTAAATTCACCCTAGTTTATTTCAATAATTTTTAAGTATCTTTTAAAACAAAAAAGCTGACCTTAATATTAGTTATTTACTTTAAGGCCACAAAAAATACATATTAACCTCTAATATGAAACTTTATAAGAATCATTGTGAAGATTGGAGATAAAATTCCAGAATTTTCTTTACTGGATCAAAATGGAGTTAAAAGATCAAATAAGGGATTAAAAAATCCCCTTGTTTTGTTCTTTTATCCAAAAGATGATACCCCGGGTTGCACTATAGAAGTTTGCGGATTTAGAGATAAATATGACTTATTCAAAGTATTAGGTGCAGAAGTTTGGGGAGTAAGTAATGGAAGTACCTCGAGTCATTTAGCATTTGCCAATAAAAATAAATTACAATATCCATTACTTTGTGATAAGAATGACGCTCTTAGGAAAACTTTTAAAGTTCCTAAAGTATTAGGTTTTATGGATGGTAGGGTAACTTACGTTATCGATCGCAAAGGGACAGTTCGGCATATTTTTAGAGATTTATTGAATGGTCCTGAACACATTAAAGAGGCTATAAGAGTACTTAAGGAAATTCAAAATCAATAAATTATTATTCAAAGAATTTTAGATTAATAACTTTTGTTTTATTATGGTTTCAGCTTTTTTTTAATATATAGAGAAAATGGGAATGCAGGCTGTTGATCTTGCTATTCAAAATGGAGTGGATCTTGACGGTACTCAAATCCCTCAAAAAATGCTAGATCTATACAATAGAATTATGAATGAGGAGAATAAAAGACAAAGGAGTGGTGTTAAAAAATCAATGAGAAATAGATGCGTCAAAACGGGTTCTAAGCATTTTGATAAAGAAACATTGAATCAATTATTAATAGACTCGGGATGGGAAGGTCTCAAAGAAAAGGAAATTTTATTTTTTTATAACTAAAAAAAATTTTTAAATTATCTTAAAATTTATATATGGTAATTTTTACTTAAATTAAAAAACTGAGAACTAATAAAATATTTTTTAGATATAAATTTTTATATTATTTAAACCATCCTTTTTTATTGGAGGTTATTGTTTTCTCTTTTTCAGCTTTTGTTTTATTACTTGCTTTTTTGAAAGCCAAGTTGGCTTCTATAACTGTAAGTATTGATATGAAAAAAAGACCAGAAATTCCGATTATTTGTTCATTTTGAGAAGGTGCTGAATCACCTTGTAAAAAAATACCTAAAGCGAACCATGCAGTAGTAGCAGTGAGGGTAAAAAAATAGGGTTTCCATCTTCTTTGGTATAAGTAACCCGATCCTAAACCAGGAAGAAAATTTAAAAAAGATGCTACCCACCCTTTTGAAGATGCAAGTATTTCGTCTCTTGAGGGATAAGACATTTATGTTAGGTATTTATTAAATGCGAATTTATATAAGCAAAAGATATTGCTGCACAAATTACCCAACTAAAGGGTAAGAACATTCTTATTTTTTCTTTGTTGTTATTCATTTTTTAATTATGGAAAATATTTTTAAAATCTGTGGATTTAATATATCCCTTAAAACTATAAATATAAAAAAAAGACGGTTTTTACCGTCTTTGAAAAAAGTAATTTCTCTAAAAATAAATTATTTATCTTTTGAGGCAGAGAGTACTTTAAGTTCTTTTTTTAGTTCTTTTTCTCTCTCTTCAAGATGTTTTAGTTGAGCTTTAAAAGCATCTTCAAGTCTTACTTTTTGTGTTGTAATTTCATCAAGCTCTTCTTGATGTTGGTTTTTCCTTAACTCCTTCATTTCACTATCGGAAATAACATATACAGGGCGGTATGAAGGAATTTCAAAAAGAAGATCAAACATTGAATACATAAGTGACCTTTGAATTAGTACAAATTCAATATCTGATAATTCTTTGAAATATGAAAGGATAAATACCGAAGAAATTGATACGGCAAATACACCGAATTTCGGTTTACCTAACTTAACCGCCCAGTATTTACCGATCGAATTTTTAGGTATGTTTTAAACTATTAAGGAGATTAATTTAAAGATCCAAATCAAAAAAAACTAAAAATGGATTTAAAAATTACTAAAACAGTAGAAATCCCATCCAACGAAATTAAGTGGCGATTTTCCAGATCCTCCGGTCCTGGAGGACAAAATGTAAATAAAATTGAAAGCAGAGTAGAGATTATTTTTAATTTAGAAGATTCCAAAGTATTAAATGATTATCAGAAAGAAATTCTTAAAAGAAACTTGAAAAACAAATTAGTAAATAATAGCTTGCGTTTAGCGGTTCAAGAACACAGAAATCAATTATTAAATAGGCAGCTAGCTTTAATGAAATTTAGTTCAATCATAAAAAATGCTTTAAATAAACCATTTAAATTAAGAAAATCTACACAGCCTACTAAAGCATCACAAAAGAAAAGAGTTGAGGTTAAGAAAAAACGCGGCGAATTGAAAAAAAGTAGACAAAAAGAAAAAATATATCAAATATGAATAAACTAAATAAATATTTTCTTCGCAGATTGCAATTAAAGCATGTGATAAATTTAATTTAATTTTGGTTTATTGAATTCAACTAATGATTTCTGGTTAATTGACTCTAATTTTGTAGGGGTGATACGTTTCTACAAAGATAGAGATTATTCTGATAAATCTATTGATTATATGTTTATTGAAGAAGGAATTATTATGGGAATTCATGGAGAAAATCCTCCATTAATGAAAACTAGAAAAAAAATTGTTATTAAAGAAGCGAGATTATTATGGCAAAAATTGTTAAGTGAAGGTTGGCAAAAAACTAATAAAAAATGGTGAGGAACTTCTAGAAAAACTTTTTTTTAATTTCAGAAAATAAATGAACCTTTAGGGTATAGCCTGGAAATTTTTTCCTGTTGCAAATATTTCTTTTTTTTGACATCGTTTTCATATCTTCTCAACATCATTAGATAGTTTGTAACTCCAAAAATTATTAAAAACACAATAAATCTTATTCCTGCATCAAAGTTCATATGAATATTAAGCTTTACTTTAATCTGACAATTACTAATCAAAAATCAATCGGTATTTATATCTAATTAAAACTTCTATTAAAAATCTTTTTTGATTGTACGGTATAAAAAATACATAATAAAAGTAATATTAAAATTGCACTAAAGCTTCCGATTGGGTTTGGAATATTTTTTGTAAAAGGCCCTGCTAAAAAAGAAGGTGTATTTTCTTTGAATTCTATTAATCCGTTATTTAATAAAAACCAAATACCCACAAGTCCTCCATGAATTCCTATGCAATTCCATAAAGAACCTTTACCTCTAATTTTTACTAATGATAGAAATATCCCAAGTAAAATAAATCCCAAACGTAATCCTACTACGTTCCAAAAGATCTCATTTGATAAATTATGAACGAAGCTAAAAATTATAGCTTGTAAAGCTATTGATATTTTTGTACCATATTCAAATTTTAATTCTTCTAGTAACCAGCCTCTAAAAATTATTTCCTCGGCGAATCCAACACCTAATCCCAGTCCAATAGAATTTAACAATATTATTGGCGAGAATTCACCTATCCAAGAAATATAATTTTTTTGCAATAGTGGTATCAGAATTAGAATTATTAAAAATAAAGCAAATAAAATACCTTTAGAAAAATTGAAAAAGTTTTTCAAGAATTTGTCTTTTGTTATCCCAAGAATTATCCAAGCACTTGATTTATTTCGTTTGATATAAAACCAATATGGGAGTAAAAAGATAAAAAGTAAGAAAGTAATAATAGTACCAATTAATGATAAATTATCTTTTTCAAAATTAAACAATAAAAGTGGCTGAGATAAAGCCCAGCCAATTCCATAAAGAATAGGGATAAAAAATATAGTGGATAAAAATCTTGGTCTTAAAAGAAAAAAACTTCTAATTAGTATCATTAAGTTTTTCATTTTAGTTTGAATATTAATTAAACCCAGCTTTTGTCTTTATTATTCTAACTATTTGTTCAAAAAGTTTTAGCTTTTTCTTTTTACTATAATTTATGTTTTTTGAAAGATTAGATAAATCTTTATAAAATTGCCGAGTTATTTTATCTTCTTTATCACTAGGCCATAGTAAGTCTGAGCCCTCTTCATATTCTTCTTTGTATCTTTCTTTATTCAAATTTTTTTTATATCGTAATAATTTAAATTTTACTTATTGCAAATGATTAAAAGTGATGTTTATTAAATTTGTGTATTTATTTAAAATTTATGCTGATTAATCTTTCAACTTTAGTTTTTACATTTTTATCTCCATTGCTTATTTTTGCAGTAATAGTATCGGTTTACTTATTTAATTAGGAAGTATTTACAAATAAACTTAATTAATTTAAGGGTGTATTATGCCAACTTTTTCTAATGCAAATGATAAAACTGCAATTACAGCCATTAGTGTTAAGACCTTGTTCTTTTTTATGAAATCCATAATACATATTAATGATCTATTTATTAAATTCTTATATAAAATAATAAATATTTAAAATTATTATAACAATTACAATGGAACCCATATATATAGGAGATTTAGTTCCCTCAATAGCTTCTTATAAAAAGATAATTGAAAAATATGATAAAGGTATAAAAGAAGGGGAATTTTATGAAGAACTTATTGGAGGAGATTTTAATTACCCTGATTGGTAAATATGCTTACTACAAAAATAACTTTTGCCTTGGCAGATTGGATTAGAGAGTGGCGTAAGTGCCGGGATAAGAATCCTTCTATTGATGAGTGTGTAAAATTTGTAGAGTGGAAATTGGAAGATTATAAACTTTCTGATAGTGATAAAAGAATAATTGAATCTATTTTGCTCTATGAATCTGAATAAATAAGGGATTATAGAATTTAATTTTTATATTTATCTATAAAAAAACAAAGGATCATTAAAATCCTCTTACAAATTAAGAAAAAAGTAAATCAGCATATTTACGGATTTACTAAAAATATAAAAAGGAGTAATTTATAAATGTTGAGTTCGGAGGCAATCTAAATGATTGATAGTCCGCCTGAAATTTAGCAAATTCCAAAATATAGGAAGCGTATTCCTGAGAATGGGATTATTCGAAAATTAAAGTTCAATCAATTAGTCTGATAAGACTTCGCTTTATAATTACTTGCGACAATAGGGACTGAAATTATCGAGAGAAATCCCCGAATTCACGTATTCTAGGTTTATGAGTAAATAGACTTTAAAATATGTAATTTTATATCCTGTAAGAAGGAAATCAAATATTAAAAAGGACTGTATAAGCAGTCCTTTTTTTGTTTAACAAATTTCTTCTAAACTAGACTTCTTTTTGGATAATATGGATTAATAAAGTGATTAAACATATTTCAAAATGAAAGATCAAGTCTTGTTTCCAAAAATTGAAGTACGTGAAAAAGGTTTTTTACAAGTAAGTGATATTCATACTATTTATTGGGAAAGATCTGGTAATCCAAATGGCAAAAAAATTCTTGTTATTCATGGAGGTCCTGGAGGAGGAAGTCAACCAAGATATAGAAGATACTTTGACCCAGATAAATTCGATATTATTCAATTTGACCAAAGAGGTTGCGGTTCTTCAACTCCTTTCTCCGAATTAAAAGAAAATACGACCAATCATTTAGTTGATGATATTGAGAAATTAAGGATTCTTTTAAAAATAGATACTTGGCATTTGTTTGGTGGATCTTGGGGCTCAACACTTTCACTTATATATGCGATTAAAAATCCCTCAAGAGTTATTAGCTTAACTTTGCGAGGAATATTTTTATGTAGAAAGTTTGAATTGTTATGGTTCTATCAATATGGTGCAAGTGAGATATTCCCCGATGGATTTGAAGAATATATTTCTGTAATACCAAAAGAAGAAAGAAATGATTTAATAAGTTCTTTTTATAAATATCTAACATCTTCAGATGCGAATCTTAGATCAAAAGCAGCAGCAGCTTGGACAAAATGGGAGCTCTCAACAAGTCATTTAATAAATAAAAAATTTGATTTTGACAAGTCTGAAGTTAATTCTTTTTCAGATGCCTTTGCAAGGATAGAATGTCATTATTTTATTAATAATATTTTCTTAGAAGATGATTTTATTTTGAAAAACATAAAAACCATTGAATCAATACCAACAAAAATAATTCAAGGAAGATATGACGTTGTATGTCCTGTCAGGAGTGCTTGGGATTTGAATAAGAAATTAAAAAATTCTGAATTAATTATAGTTAATGATGCTGGGCATTCAATGAGTGAAGAGGGGATTACAAAAAAACTAATAGAGGTTGTAAAAAAATTGTAGAAACTTTTATATTCTTTCTAAGAAAAATTTTTGGTAAATAATTTCTAAAAGATAGTTCGCTTAAGATCATCTAAATTAAAATATAGAATAATAATTAGAAGATAATATCGTTTATAAAAATTTCACCTCCATTAACAGTTAAATAATCTTTCATCTGATCTTCACTTTGATAATTTGCATATCTAATATTTCCATCATCATGCATTAGTGCTCTTAGATAAGCAGTTCCATCATTTGTTTTCCAGTAAACTTCATGAATACCATCAGAGTCATAATCTCCTGAAGTTTTAACTTCTAAATTATCTATATAAAGATCATTTTGAAATCTTCTTTGACTATCTAAATCGCTATTCTTTATAACCTTACCAATAGCTATAAGTGGGTCCTCATAAATACCAATAACTCTTGTGCCTCCTCCATTGCCATAATCTGAATAATCAATCTGCATTATTTCTGGATCTACTTTTATTGATACCCAGCGACCCGATTCTTTATTTGTGAAAATAATTTCTTTTTCTAAATCATTATTTATATCTAAATATCCTTGATATTTATAGCTATTTCTTATCTCTTCTGAGATGTCTCCTTTTCTACCATGGAGGTTACCATCAAAATCTTTTATGTAGGAAAGAAGAAAATAATCTCCGTTATATTCAATATTTTTTTTATTAGATAAAATCTCAAAATCCTTATTATCAATATTTTGATTTAGTTTTTCAACATACATAATTGCCTCAGTTCCAAAAGAATCAACATGTAATGAGCCGTTATCAAGCCAGTCAAGGGCTCCTCTCCAACCTTGATTGTGAGCATATATTAGGACTTCTAATTTTTTATTTAAACTTAAATCTTGATATTTATTATTTGCAGAAAATAAATATGAGTGGTTTGCATAAGTGAATCCTATTAAATAATCTTCTTGTAACTGAGGATTATTTCTAAATTGATATCTTGAAATTTCATCTTCTCCCACAAAATCTATTTCCAAGATTCTTGCAGCATCTTTTTTAGCTAATGATCCTAGTTGATATCTTCCGTCATAATTATTTTGATATCCTCCTAAAGCTCGATAGTTTCCACTCCCAGCAGATTCAATACTTGCTAGTGTATCTCTGTAAATATTCCAAAGATTAATATCTAATCCAATAAGTTCTAAATATTTAAGGTTAGATTCTGAAAAATTGTATATTAATTCTTTTAATTGAGAAAGTTCCAAATTAGAAATTTAATTAGAATTACCTACAAATTAGTTTTAAATAATTTCACTAAGGATATCACTATGTCCCTGAGCATTTAAATATTCACTCATTTGATACTCACTTTGATAATTTGCATATCTGATATTTCCATCATCATGCATTAACGCTCTCAAATAAGCAGTTCCATCATTTGTTTTCCAATAGACTTCACTGACTCCATCACTATTGTAATCACCTGAATGTTTTGCACTTAAATTATCTATATCTAAATCATTCTGGAATCTTACCTGACTATTAAGTGCTAAACGATCAATAGTTTCACCGTTAACCTCCACATATCTTTCTTCTTCTGATACTCCAAAATTAGCAGGAGCAGGAGTCACTCCATCTGATAAGAATCCACCATTATCTGCTCCTTCAGCAATTAATGGATCTTCATAAATTCCAACAACTCTTGTTCCACCACCTGCACCATTATCATCAAAATCAATTTGACCATTATTTGAATCAACTTTTGCTGTAACCCAACGTTTAGAAACCTTATTGGTAAATATTGCTTCAAAAAAACCATCTCCATTAACATCTAACATTCCCTGGTATTTATAGGATGATGCTGTCTCTTCTTGATTGTCTCCTGCATGTAAATTGCCGTCGTAGTCTTTTATGGAATTAAGAGAAGTTTCTTTTCCTATTTCATAACTGGTAATGGTAACTGGAGTAGAACCAGTGATGCTCGCAAAACCTTTGGAATCTGCAAAATAAGATGAATTGACATCCGCTACTTTTATTCCAATTACTTTAATTTCTTCAACTATTAAATAATCTTTTTCTGTTGGGCTACCTCCCTCATATTGCCAGAGCGGTAAAGTTGAAAAAGCACCATTAATGACTGTGCCATCATAAATATTTGTTGAAGACATTTCATTTACTAAAGATATCCCATCATCAAATAATCTCCCAAAAACAGTAAACCCTCCATTTTGACTGTCAAGGAATGTATTATCAGTGAGATTAATAAACCATTGAGATGTTGCACTATTTTCCTGACCAGAAACTTTTGCCATTGAAATAGTCCATACAAGATTAGAGTTTCCTGGCTCATTTATAACCGGAGGCTTTGTTTCTAATTCATTAATTATTCCATTTTTATATACAAAACCTCCCCCTTGGATTACAAAATCTTTTACAGACCTATGAATTATCGAATTATCATAAGCATTGGAATTTACGTAATATAGAAAATTATCAACTGTTTCTTGAGTTAATAAATAGTCTTTATTTGTTGGATCATCAAAAAGTTCAACAGAAAAAGTATTTTGAATTGAAGAGGAATTTATTTTTATTGAGATAACTGTGCTTCCAGATTTATTATTGTTTGTCATAAATAAAAATTATTTTTTTTTATAAAATTTTATTATTTATTTTAATAATTAAATTATTTCATTAATTGAATCTGCATTTCCATTTGTTGTTAGATATTCTCTCATCTGACTCTCACTTTGATAGTTTGCGTATTGAATATTGCCATCAGAATGCATTACTGCGCGCAGATAGCAGGTTTCGTCAAATGTCTTCCAATATATTTCTTGAAAACCATCTCCGTCAAAATCTCCGGCCTTTTTTGGTATTAAATTATCAATAGCAAGATCATTGTTTAATCTAATCTGACTATTTAATTTTAAGCGATCTTCATTATCTTCAAAAACATTATTATTATTTAAATCCACAAATCTATTTGGATCGTCTGCTGAACTAACAGGAGATAATGTAACACCATCTTCTAAGAAGATATTTAAGGATCCAAAATCTGGTACTAAAGGATCATCATAACGACCAACTATCCTAGTAACTCCATCACTGCCATATTTAGTAAAATCTATATCACCTGTAATAGGATCAACAGATGCCGATGCCCATCTACCGCTTATCCTATTTGTAAATATAGTTTCCTCTATCCCATCTCCATTAATATCTAATTCTTTGTGAAATTTATAAGAGCCTATAGCCTCTTCATTATCAAAACCTGCCTGAAGTAGTCCTTGAAAATCACAAAGATATGGAAGGGAATATAACTTCTCAGATTGATAGCTGATAATCTTACCAGTTTTTGGATCTGCCACGTTTTGTTTAACTGGCAAATCCATAATCGAAATAAATGCTGATCCTGTTATTCTATTATTCATTTTTGCATCAGAGAAAATATTTAATTCTGCTATTTCTGTTCCTTCAACGACATCATCATCTAAAAAAATTAAATCAAAATTAGAATTCCCATTTTTATCTAGTTTCAATTCACCATTAAGTTTTCCATCAGAAACATCATTAGAGTCAATATTAGATCCACTTATAGTCCAAAAGATATTTGTATTGGCAGGTATAAATTTGGTAGAAACTAAAGCAAAAATTTCTTGACCCTCTTTTATTGTTCCAGAAAATTCTGATGATATGCTAAATATCGGTTCGTCAATATCAAGTACATTTATATCAAATATAAGGTTTGTAGATATTTGATTTTTATTTGTTGCAATAATTTCTACATTATAGATGCCATCAGAATTGATATCACTAGGGTTTTCATAATCAGGAGCAAACTTGAAGTTAAGTTCTCCATTTTTATTATCTATTGTGAAAAGATTTTCATCCTTATAATTTCCTAAGCTCCATGTGACCACCTCATCAGCTATGAATGTATGAACATATGTATTATTTTCGTAAATGAAAAGCTGATTATTTTCATTACTAGATTCATCTATTTCAATTGCATTAACTAGATAAATATCTAATAATTGGTTTGAAATATTGCCTGCATGATCTGCAGCGTTTATACCTACGTTGTATATATTATCTTTATTAAGATCTTCAGGATTTTCAAAATCAGGAGGGTTTTTAAAGTTTAAGATTCCTTGCTCTTGATCAATTTCAAAAAGACTATCATCATCTCCATTACTTAGAGACCAAGTTACATCTTCAGTTGCTGAATAATCATAAACAAAATTTGTATTCTCAGATATGTTAATTTGATTTGAGCTATTCCCTCCAATTCCGGAAGGACCAATTATTGAGGCAGGAGTATCATCAACATCACCCACGATGACTGATAAGATTTGATCAGAAATATTGCCTGCAAGATCTGCAGCGTTTATACCTACGTTGTATATATTATCTTTATTAAGATCTTCAGGATTTTCAAAATCAGGAGGGTTTTTAAAGTTTAAAATTCCTTCCTCTGAGTCAATTTCGAAGAAACCAATATCATCACCACTATTTAGAGACCAAGTTACATCTTCAGTTGCTGAATAATCATAAACAAAAGTTGTATTTTCAGAGATACTAATCTCATTTGAGATATCTCCTCCAATTCCAGAAGGACCAATTATTGAGGCAGGGGTATCATCAACATCACCAACTAATACTGAAACGATTTGCTCTGAAATATTGCCTGCAAGATCAGTCGCTCTTATACCTACTTTATAAATATTGTCTTTATTAAGATCTTGAGGATTTTCATAATCAGGAGAGTTTTTAAAGTTTAAAATTCCTTGCTCTTGATCAATCTCAAAAAGACTATCATCATCTCCATTTTGTAAAGACCATTTAACTTGTTCAGAAGAAGAAAATTCTATATATCTAATCGAATTCTCATCTACAGAAATAAGTTCATTTTCATCAATTCCACTTCCTGATGGTCCATAGATTTCAGGAGGAGTATCATCCACATCAAGTACATTAATTAAAAGATTTAAATCAGACTCATTATTAGAAGAATCTTTGGCGCTTATAGTAACCTCATATTCATTATCCGCATCATTATCACCGGGTAGTTCCCAATCTGGAGGATTAATAAAGCTTAAAATGCCTGAATTTTCACCAATTGAGAATTTTGATATATCCTCTCCTTCTTTTAATGACCAAGTCGCTTCAATATCAGCTGAAAATTGATGAACTTCTGTAATATTTTCATCCAGGTAAATAATATGATTACTCTCAGGATCATTTATTTCTACAACATTCAATATTGTGATATTTATTTCTTGCTTTGATGAATTTCCTATAAGATCTGTGGAAGTAATTTCGACTTTATAAATATTATCCCCTGAAGAATCTTGTGGATTTTCATAGTCTGGTGAATTTTTAAAAATTAAGTTTCCACTATTGTTATTTATTTCAAATAAATCTTTGTCTTCACCACCTGTTAAATACCAAGTTGAAGATTCATTCGATTTGAACTGAAATACTGACGTGATATTTTCATTTAAATGTTCATAGCTTGTTGCCTCTCCAGGATTACCGCTTGGCCCTGATATTTTTGGTGGGTTTTCACCATTTTTATAGAGCTTTAAAGTTCCTCCTTCAATAATTCCAACAAAACTTCCATCATCAGAAAACCCAATAGAATATCCATTACCGCCAAGTGTTTGGCCTTGTTGAGACCATAATGCAGTACTTTCATCGAAAGTAAAAATTCTAGATTGTGCTCCAATTCCAGTGCCCCAAGAAGTTGTCGAATAATCTCCAATTATTAAAGATTTTCCATCTCCTGAAAGTGCAACGGTATATCCTGACCAGGAGTCATAATTTTCACCTAAGATGCTTTGCCCTAAAGGATTCCATAAAGATGTTTTATCGTCGTAACTATATATTTTCGTTTCCCCTTTATAAGAATTAGAAACAGGAGATCCAATAGCGACTGATCTCCCATCACTAGAAATACTTACATAGTGGCCAAATAAATCTCCGCCAGATCCTCCATCAATATCATGACCTAATTGCTTCCATAATAAATTTTCGGAATCATAATAAAATATTCTGACATGTCCACTATTCACTCCATTTATCCCATTATTTTTTCTGCCGCCAATAGCTATTAAATTCCCATCTCCAGAGATACTTATACTAGAGCCTGATAAATCCCCAGAGAATTCTCCATCAATATCTTGACCGATCTGAATCCAATTATTTTCAGAATTTTGAAAAACTCTTACATGTCCACTATTTATTCCATTCCCATCATTTAATTGTCCACCTACTGCCAAAATAGAACCATTTTCAGAAAGGCTAACGGATGAACCAAATAAATCTTCATTGGACTCTCCATAAATTGATTTTCCAATTTGCTCCCAATCATCATTTAAAAATTGATAGATTTTTACTTGACCAGTTTTTTGATTTTTAGGCGATCCAACCGCTAAATATTCACCATCATGAGAAAGAGATAATGAGCTTCCAAAAAAATCTCCTGCAGTTTCCCCATTTATAACTGTTCCAAGCTGAATCCAACTATTTGTATCTATGGAATATTTATAGACAGATACTTGTCCACTATCTATTCCGTTAGCATTAGCTTTTTCAGATCCAATTGCGATAATATTTCCACTTTCTGAAACTGCAATAGCACTTTTGCTTGCCCAGTCAGATAGAACATCTCCAGTAATATCGCTACCAAGTTGTGTCCAAGTAATTGAATCAGCCATCTTTTTATAAGTGATGTTTTTTAAGAAATGAAATCATTTTTTAAATTATTTGTTGTATCTCATTATGAAAATTATTGCTTGTAAGATATTCATTCATTTCGTCAAAACTCTGATAATTTGCATACTTTATATTTCCATCATCATGCATCAAAGTTCTCAAATATGCAGTGCCATCATTTGTTTTCCAATAAATTTCATTAGTGCCATCATTATCAAAATCACCCGTTAGCTTTGGAGTTAGATTATCTATTAGTAAATCATTCTGAAACCTGACTTGACTATTAAGAGCTAATCGATCAACAGTTTCACCATTATATTGAACATATCTATCTTCATCAGATACTCCAAAATTTGCAGGAGCTGGAGTTAAACCATCAGATAAAAATCCACCATATTTATCTCCTTCACTAATAAGTGGATCATCAAAAAGACCAACTACCCTTGTTGAGCCATCTAAACCATTATTTTTAAAATTAGTTTCGCCGGAATCTTTATCAATTGAAGCAGTAACCCATCTTCCTGTCTGATTATTTGTATAAATTGCCTCTATATTTCCATCATTATTTATGTCAAAAGTCCCATGAAATTTATATGTATCTTGATCATTATCATGATAACTACCTCCGTGTAAGTTGCCGTCAAAGTCTCTTATATAAGGAAGAGGATATTTCTTTCCTATTTCATAATTCATTATTTCACCAGAAATTAAATTAATCATTTTTTCTTTACGGGAAACAAAATCACTATGCGAGTCCTCTAGGGCCTGCTCTAGGAAATAATTAAAATTATCGTCATTTTTATGTAATCCATTACTTGATTCATCTAAATTATTTCTATAGTGCTTGAGAATAATAGATTTAATTTTATCAAGAGCTAAAACGAGATCTGAGGTATTATTTATAAGATTTTGAGTTCCATTTGTAATCGATTTAATTTGAAAATCTATAGTATTTCCGTCAGAAATTTCTTGCAAAATATTATTTATTTTTGTTGTATTTAGAAAATCAAATTGTTCATCTAATTTTGATGTATTTGATCCAATTTTAATATTTACATATTCATAAAGATCATCTAAACGATTTGCTAGTTCATAATTTGCATCTGCTGCCATAGTGCAAACAAGATCATATGAATCTAAAGAGAAAGAATCTGTTTTTAAATTCAAATCTAAATTTTTATATAAATTCTTTGATGCGTTATAAAGCAACGTATTAAGAGGAACTGAACTCTCTTGAGCAAATAAACCTTTAGCAAATCCCTCTAAAATTTCTAGTTCAATACTAATATCATTATGAAATTCCTTTGGTAATAACTTTTGTAGTGAGTTTGATAAAAAATCGAAATTTAATTGTAGTTTAGTATGAGCTAAATATGCCTTTAAATTATCTTTAGTATGAGTATCAGAAAAACTCCTTGAATTATCTAAATACAATTTGGGGTCATCGTTAAAAATATCAAAATTTCCCAAATCAAAGGCATCTTTTATCCATTGCAAAGTATTAGTTTCACTTAATCCCTGTTGAACCCCAATTGTGTAAATAGTTGTCAAAGGAGTTAACATTTTACTTTCTAAAGGAGATAAGAAAGGGATATTCAATGAAAGATTTGTATTTTGATCAATACCTCCAAAGGCCATTAATCTTCCTTCTTCAAGACTTATTTTGTTATCACGATTTAAATCAAATTCTTTATGATCAACTTTTAAATTGAAATGTGCGTCTTCACTAGTCAAGATATAAGGTTCGGAACTTTCAATCTTGCCATTAAAATTAGAATCAAAAAATATTGTTGAATCTAGTAAATAACCATTTGAAGCTGTTCCACTTCCATAACTACCGCCGACACCGAATTCAAAAATTGGTATTTTTGCTAAGTTTTCTTCATATACAGTTTCCCATATTTCATAAAAACCCATATCAACGCCCATTTGAACTTTGGAATTTAAATAAGCAGATAAATCTCCAGCTAATTCAAAAAGGTCAAGTGGATTTTTAATTAAATTTGCAATTTCATCTCCACGAATTTTTCCATCTGAAGTTCCTGCAACCTCTCCCTCATCTAATAAATCAAAACTTGCCTCAGCCAAAAGTCCTCCAGTAATATCGGATCTTACAACAACCGCACTAACTCCGAGTCCTGCGCCCATAGAGGCATCAAGAGTTAGTTCCGGAATATCTTCACCGTCATGCCAATCTGCTACATAAAAACCATTGAAAGCTTTCCATGAGCTATCTAACGCAAAATCATCATTAGCCCATTCAACTAATCCAGAGTTATCGAATCCAAAACCTATCGCTGCATCTACTCCGAAACCTCCTTCAATAACTCCTTCAATACCAGGGTAAATTGGAAAATCTTTACTTATCTCTGACGACATCCCCATACCAGGCAATTCCCAAGTTAATAAATCCACATCCTCATATCCAAGAAGCAACTTAATTGCATTTTTAGGATCATCAACTAATGGAATCGCAAATCCTAATTCATCAAGCTGCCCCATAATATCTGCAAAATTAGTACTAGGATTTCCGTCAATATCTTTTCCTCCTTTATCTGCTTCATCGGCAACTTCATCACTGCTATTCAAATTTTGAATAGAGCTTGGTTCTTCTTCAGTAGAGGTTGATTCTTCTTCATTTGTAATTGCATCATCATGATTATTAGTTGATGAACTAGAGTCGCCTGCTGCAAAGTCTGATAATGTATAGCTTCCAAAATCAACATAAAAGTTTCCGGTTTCAGATAATGTTTCTAAATCTCTTATTAAATCCATCACTCCCTTTACATTATCTAAAAAATCAGTTGTACTTGTCACCGTAGCGCTAAGTTTTGTGCCTTCCTCAGGATCAATTTTTTGATAAAAATCTGCAAACCAATTTGCTAGATCTATAGTTGAAACATGCTTATCATTATCGTAATCAAAAGTACTTTCTAAGCCGATCGTGCTAAAAATTTGAGTATCTGCATATAGAGAATCTACTATTGGATAAATTGGCTCAAGAATTGTATTTACTCCATCTAATACAGGATCTAACATCTGAGTAATATATGATCCTAAATCAAGTTGGATATTATCAAAATAAAAATCGCTTTCAAATGTTGATGCCTCATCTTGATTTGAATAATCGAAAAGTGGCAATAAACCTCCCATATCAAAACTGAACGAAGGAATAGCAGCAGAATTATCAACAGTAGTTGTAACTCCAAAAGACATTGCTGCATCGCCGCTAAAATCATATTGAAAAATATCTGATAAAGAGACTGTGCTTAATTCACTAAATGTCAAACTTCCATCATTACTTCTAGTTGTAGAGGATCCATCAAGATCTAAATCAAATCCAATATCCATAGTAGTATAAGTTTGTTCATCATTTATAACTACGTTTTCATTGACACTTTCTTGGTTGAGGGCTTCTAGTTGGAGGAACCCCAAACCCCCTGTAAGACTAAAATCATCTGAAAGACTGGTATTGAAATTAGCATTTAAATATGTTCCATCTGTAGCATCTGTATTTAGAGTAATACCATCTTGGCGATCAAGTTCAAGTGCTAGTTGAGCTGTGTAATCAAAGTCTGCATCAAGTGTTCCAGAGCTTTGAAAACCTAAACCGGGCAATCCAAAATCAGCATCTAAATCAATGCTCGTAACACTGTAATCATCTGAAAATGAGAAAGTAACTCCTATTGCCTGATTACCCGAGATACTTTCTTCAGAGGTAAGATCTTCCAATGTAACTGAAACAATATTTTCATCGACTCCTAAAGCAGATGATATCTCTTGAGAAAGAATTGCACTTAATTTTTTTGGTGTTGGGGTACCAATTTGTTTAATACTATTAGTTAAGTTAGTTATAAATTTTCTTAATCCATCTCCAGTTTTTCCTTCCAGACCACCCACCATTGGTAATGCAAGACTATCAATTCCATCTTGAATATTGATTAATGAATTTTGGATAGATTCAGCGGTTTTATCGGGTAATGCAAAATCAATAACTTCAATAGTCTGAATTGTGTTTGTAAAATCTTCAGCACCTTTCTCATCAGAACTATTGTATTTGTCATCGACACTTTTGAAATTATATTCAATTTGTGCAGAATGTATCCCTGTATTTTTATTTTCTCCAATCCCATCTTCTATTGTGAAATCATCAAAGGCTTCTATTTCAACTTTTTGAGCGGTAAACCAATCACTTTTGGTAAAAGTAATCTTTTTTTCAAATTCACTTTCTGCCTTCCCATTATTATTTCCTATACCAAGTTGTTGTTTATTAAGTATTTTCCTTTCTGAAATTGTTATTTCAACATCATCTTTTGGCTGAGTTAATAATCCTATTAGAAACTCTGCTGATCCAAGACCTTCTGCTACCTGCACATAGTCACCAGAAAATAAGGTATAAAACCCAGCGACATCATCATCAATAATTTTAATAGTGGCTGAATTTAATGAATCATTTGAATTAAGCGTATAGTCGTCTCCGCTTATTGCAGATATAGTAAAACTCTTATCTATATTTTCATCAACTTTGTCATCAATGGGGACAACAATAACATCACTATATTTTTGCCCTGGAGGTATTCTTACAGAACCTTTTTCTTTCCCTGGACTTTGTGTTATGTACCCAATAGAATTATCTATTTCATCTGGATTTAAAGAATTGGGCTCTAAAGATTCGAATGCTTCAGGATCAAAATCAACATTTGTAATTTCATAATTAACTACTATTCCATTTGCTCCTTCTGAACTTGGAGCTGGTTCACTTAATTCAATCCTAAAACTACCAGGTTCCGCTTCTTCGGAACTATCACTTATTGGAATTAAAGAAACATAAGGAAGATCATTATCGACAATATCAATTTGAACTGGGTCGACTTTTATATTATTAAAATTATTATCTTTGGAAGTAATTTCAAAACTAAGATTGCTTGCAGTGATATCCTCAACATTATTATCATCAATTGCTTGTAGTTGAATACTTTGAAGTAAATCCCAATTACTGGAATCAAAAGTAAGTGTTTCAACTTTTCTATGATCGTTGATATAAAATTGGTTATCTGAATCGGCAGAAATTTTTACTAATACATCAGATGATGGTTTCGAACTTAAATTAAAATTTATAAATCCATTTGATGATTCATAAATACTTTTTTGCTGTAACTCTATTTTTAAAGAAGGTTGATCATCGTCTTCATTTTGGATATTAATTGAATCGATTTTTTCAACTGTATAGTTATTGATTTCGTTGTAAAAATTATCGCTACTTGTAACTAAACTTTTTATTTTTATTTCTTTAGTGCCATCTACTAAATCATCGTCAACAGGATTTATCTTAAATGCTTGAGCATCAGACCAATTTCTAGAATTAAAAGTAAATCCAATTCGAGAAGATTCTGGAGATTCTATTTGTTTTTCTGCATCAAAATTACTTAATTGAATTTCTGATGAATCAGAAGATTCTAAATAAACTGTCACTGGATATCGAGGTTGACTTGTTAGTTTTAAATATTTCGTGACGTCTTTACCATTCTCCTTAAGAGAGATTATTGAAGCATCTGAATCATCAATTAATTCAATACCATTCTGATCACTTGAGAAATTGATTCCTGCAATATCGTCATCCTTAAAAGTTATTTTACTTTCAATAGGGATTTCATATGCACTACTATACGTTTCATTTGATTCAATTAAATCAAGACCTTCTGTTGCATTGGTTAAATCAACTAGAACATTTTGACTAATTTCCCCCTGTATTATTTTTGTTTCATTTTTAGTAGTAACTGTAAAAGTTTTTGGATAAAGTTCCCCTTCTTCAGGCTTAATTGTATAAGTAATCTTTGTTTGAGCAGGTAGAGTAATTTCATTTCTATTAGTTTCATCTAAAGATAAATTTACAGAATAAGAGTTCGCTTCTTCTCCTAATTGAAAATCAGAAATTTTTACAAAAACCGCAGGATCTAAGATTTGATAGGGACTCTTGTGATAGCTAGTTACTAATCCAACTATAGATTCTGAAAAAGTTGTATTTTCACCATATTCTGTCAATAAAAGATCACCTTTTAAATTCGAAGATCTATCTCTATGAATAGTTACTCCTTCACTAATAACAAATTCTGCAATAACATTTTTTTGCTCTTGTTGATTTTCATCTCCTAAATATAAAGTTAGTCCTTTATCTAATATTTGAGATTCTCTGTTAGTACTTAATATTTCTATTTGAAGATTAGTTTTTCCTTCTTTATCAAGACTTTGGTTTAGAACTTTAAATTCAATTCCTTGAGATTGGAGTAATTCTAAAGCTAATGTTTCATCCGCTTCTTTTATTTGATCATCTTTAGGGTGGATAGTTAAGGAAGCACTATTTTTATCTTTAGGAACTAATACAGAAAACCCCTTAGTTCTTGAGAAATATTTCCCAGGGATTATTTCACTAACGTAATCTTCGCCAATGCCAACCGGCCTGTCCCACCATAACTCTATCTCTGGATTTTTATTACTAAATGATTGATAATCTAGCGTAATTTCTAAGAATTCTCCCTCTGTTAGCAAAAGT
>MWOR01000152.1 GCA_002025865.1 Prochlorococcus sp. HOT208_60m_813I02
ATAGATCTGCAAGGGCAATTGCAGCATTTGAGGGCAGAACTGAAGTGCACGAAGATGACATAGCAAGGGTTATTTCTTGTTCTTTAAGACATAGACTTAGAAAAGATCCCTTAGAACAAGTTGATTCAGGTGAAAAAGTTATTCAAGCTTTTTGTAAAGTATTTGATTTAGATGAAAAAGAAAATCTTTCAAAATTTCAATTGTCTGCTGAAGCTTAATAACAGTGAGAATAATTGGGATTGACCCTGGATTGGCTAGAGTTGGTTATGGAATAATTGAGATAAAAAATGAAAGAAAAATATTATTAGATTGCGGTGTTATTGAGACAGGTAAAGATAAAAAAGAAGAAGATAGACTTTATGAGATATTCCAAGATCTTAATGAATTATTAAATCATTGGAACCCCACTGCAGCGGCAGTAGAAAAATTTTTCTTTTACAGGTCAAGCACTACCATTAGTGTGGTGCAGGCCAGAGGGGTTATTATGATGGTATTGGCCTCTAAAAAAATTAATGTTAGTGAGTATTCACCCGCTCAGATAAAATTAACAATTGCTGGGTCTGGAAAGGCATCTAAGAAAGATATTCTTGATGCTGTTATGTATAACTTAGATCTTAACAAACCTCCAAAACCTGATGATTCAGCAGATGCATTGGCTGTAGCACTCACAAAACTAAATGAGGATGGGTTTAACTGAAAATTTAATATGACGATCTTTGAAAATAAGAAATTGGAGAGGGATACGTTTAGAAAACTAAGAGAGAGGATTTCTCTCAATCAAAGAGAAAATGTAGAAAAGAATGTAAGATTATATATTGATTCATTTGTTAAGGAATATAAAAAAATTGGTTTTATAGCCATATATTGGCCTCTAAAAAATGAAGTTGATATAACAAGTCTCAAGAAAAAATTTACTTTAGCTTTGCCTAGATGTAAAGATAAAAAAGAGTTGTTATTTTATCCATGGGACGAAAAACCTCTTACCAAAGATTCTGAGGGGATACTAAGTCCAAATAACTCTTCCCCATTAAGTCATTTGCAAATTAGCATGATATTTGTACCATGTCTTTCCGTTGATAAAAATTTGATAAGATTAGGTTATGGAGGAGGTTATTTTGATAAATTAAGGAGAGATAATGATTGGAGAAATGTTCCATGCATTGGAGTATTAACTTCTAATTGTGTAAGTAAGATCCCATTAACAAGAGCTGAGTGGGATATTCCTTTATCAGGCTTTATCACAGAAAAAGAAATATTTGTATAATAGAAGATTCATTAAGTGATTAATTTATAGTTTTAAAAAATGGAAAATCAGGAAAAATACAAAAATTTATCAAAATTAGTAGAAAAATTGAAGAAATCAGAAGATCCAAAAAGAAAATATGAATACATTTTGTGGTTAGGCAAAAAATTGAAACAACCAGAAAGTGAAATCCTTATTGAAGAAAATAAAGTTAAGGGATGCGTTTCAGAAGTTTTTGTTAAGGCAAATATTAAAGGCGGAAAATTATTTTGGGAAGGATATTCTGATGCCCTAATAACCAAGGGTTTATTAGCATTCTTAATTACTGGTTTAAATGAATTAACACCAAGTGAGGTTGTTAAAATAGATAAGAGATTTATTGAAGATACTGGTTTGAAAGCAAGCTTAACACCATCACGATCAAATGGTTTTTTAAACATTTTGTTGAAAATGCAGTCTCAAGCAAATGAATTTTTGTTGGTCTAATAATATAAAATTAAATTCAAAGTTAAAAGAAATAAAAAATGAGAAAATGCAAAATTGGGATTGTAGGTTTTGGAACTGTAGGTTCAGGAATTTATAAAATATTAAGTTCTGAAGTTGATACACATCCAATTCTTAAAGAAATAGAAATTGTAAAAATAGCAGTTAAAGATCTTAATAAAAAAAGGGATATTGAGATAGATAATAAATTATTGACTAATGATCCATTTAAATTAATTAATGACCCTTCTATAGATGTAATTGTTGAAGTAATGGGTGGGGTTGACTTGGCTAAGGATATTATTCTTCAATCATTAAAATTAGGTAAATCTGTTGTTACAGCAAATAAAGCAGTCATTGCAAGATATGGAGAAGAAATATATAAAACTGCTTCTAAAGAGGGAGTTTATATATTGTCAGAGGCATCAGTTTGTGGGGGCATTCCTATTATTGAACCAATAAAAAGATCATTAAAAAGTAACAGTATTAAAAAAATGGTTGGGATAATAAATGGCACAACAAATTTTATTCTTTCAAAGATGACAAATGAAAAAGCTGATTACAAGGAAACCTTAAAATTGGCCCAAAGTCTTGGGTATGCAGAATTTGATCCAACTGCAGATGTTGAGGGCCATGATGCTGCTGATAAAATTTCAATTCTTAGTGAACTTGCATTTGGAGGCAAAATCAAAAGGTTGGATATACATACTGAGGGCATTAGTAAAATTAATCTTAAGGATATCGAATATGCCAATAAATTGGGATTTGAAATAAAACTTTTAGCATTCTCCGAAAGGAGACAAATTAATGATAATGATTCACTTGCTTTGAATATTTGGGTAGGACCTTCTTTGATTCCAAAATCTCATCCATTAGCAACAGTTAAGGGGGTAAACAATGCCTTATTGATAGAGGCTGATCCTCTTGGAGAGATAATGTTATACGGTCCAGGTGCAGGGAGTGGCCCAACTGCTGCATCTGTAGTATCAGATATATTAAATCTGCACGCCGCCTCAGTAAAAAATAATAATTTAATCGATCCACTATTATCTTTTGATTTCTGGAGAAACTGTCATATAATAAATTCCTCTCAAATAAATAAAAAAAATTACCTTAGGATTATTTGTCTTGATAGTCCTGGTGTGATAGGAAAGATTGGAGATATTTTTGGAAAGAATAATGTTTCAATCGAATCAATTGTTCAACTAGATGCAAGTGAGGACAAAGCTGAAATTGCCCTTGCAGATCTATTTGTAACAATATCTCCACGTAAACCATCCACATCTAGTTCTCCGCAGATTGCAGAAATATTCAATCTTAAGTCATCGTCCATTTGAACAGAATTTAATATTTCTTGTGCTTTAATAACTTTTTGTTGAAGTTCATCCTGTTGCTTCTCAACACTCAATGAAAACTCATCAGGATTATCATCAAAAGAAGTTCTTTGATCAACTACTTGAACTCTTAATTCGGCATCTCTAACTGTCTTAACTTCAACACTCATTCCAAACCTGTCCAATAGTTGAGGCCTTAATTCACCTTCTTCTGGATTTCCTGAACCAATAAGGACAAACCTCGCAGGATGTCGAACTGAGATCCCCTCCCTTTCAACTGTATTCCATCCGGAAGCGGCCGAATCTAAAAGTACATCAACTAAATGATCATCAAGTAAATTCACTTCATCAACGTATAATAAACCCCTATTAGCTTTAGCCAACAATCCAGGTTCGAATGCTTTAACGCCTTCACTCAAAGCCTTCTCTATATCAATGGTTCCACAAAGCCTGTCTTCAGTAGCCCCTAAAGGCAAGTCAACCATAGGTACTTGTTTTTGAATACTCTCTAAATTTTCTCCTTGAGTAATTTTTTCCAAAACTTCCTTACTTTGTAAATCAGGATCGACTAGTGAACTATTATATGGATCGTCTTTAACAACATCGATTGCAGGCAACAAATCAGCTAAGGCTCTGATTGTAGTAGACTTCCCTGTCCCTCTATCACCCATTATCATCACTCCTCCAATTCTAGGATCAATAACATTTAACAAGAGAGCCAATTTCATTTCTTCTTGACCAATTACTGCTGTAAAAGGAAAAACTCTTCTTTTTTTTGTTGAAGGCACAGTTTTAGTTTTCTTTAATATTCAAATAATCAATAGATGCTACTGCAGAAAATGTTTTTAGTAAATATCCTTATCACATTAAAACAAGAAGTGAACAGTAACTAATCAAATTTATACTTACTTATTTTTTTTTTGAATTGTTCAAAAACCAGTTTATTTGATGGACAATTCCTCTTAAAACATTTATTTCGTGCATTGATGTATTTGCCTTCAAAATAAAATTCTTAAATTTACTGATTTTTGCATTGGAGGTATGTTTTAAAAGATATCCAACTCGCAAAAGCATTTCCTCTATCTCCACAAATGTATCATGTACTTCTTTCGATGATGCCAAGTTAAAAACTTTTAATTCATTATTTAAATTCTTTTTGGAAGACTTATTTAATTCATACAAAACTATTGAAACAGCGTGAGAAAGATTTAATGAAGGATTGTTCTGAGAAGTTGGAATATTAAAGGTTTTATTTGCCAGAAGCAATTCACTGTTAGTTAAACCTCTATCTTCTCTCCCAAATATAATTGCTAAATTATTTATCTTCTTATAGGTTAAAGTCCAATCAAATATATCTTCAGAAGATACAAAAAATGACTCTTTATTTACATCAATCCTTCCACAAGATGCTAAAACCAAATCACAATCAAAAATTGCTTTTTGAAGATCATCAAAAACCTTACAATATTTGAGAAATTTTTGACCTTTAAGAGCCATTTTTTTGGCTTCTAAAGAAAATATATCGCATTTAGGAGAAACAATTCTTAATTCATCAACTTCAAAATTACTACATAATCTAGCAACGCTTCCTACATTTATAGGGCCACTTGGTTCAACTAAAATTACCTTTAAATTAGAAAAATTTTTTCCCAAAATCATTCAAGGCTATGAAGATATTTTAATAAATTCGACATATTTACAGGATCAATTTCAAAACTTGGCATAGGAGGAGTTAGGCCTCCAGTAACTTGTTTTATTATCTCCTTATCATTCAAACGTTGAGTTATTGAGTGTAAGTCTGGGCCAACTAATCCTCTTGCTGTAATTCCATGACATCCAACACAATTTATCTTAAAAAGAGCATCTCCTTCCTCAGCAGAGCCATTAAGCTCAAGAGTTTCAATGATATATTTGTTATTTTCATGATGATTTACGAAAAATATTGAGAAACAAATCAATAAAACTCCAAATAAAACAAAAACAATTTTTAAGAATTCTCTCTTAAAGTCTCTTTCTGCTGCAGTTGATGAAGATGTTGACACAAAAAAAAGTCTCTATGTAACAATTGTGAGTAAGAAATTTAAAAAAGCCAAAAAAATGATCGAGCCTCTTCTATGTGGAATTGTTTTAGGTTTAGTCCCAATAACTCTTCTTGGATTATTCGTAAGTGCATGGAATCAATACCGAAGAGGTTCAGGGATGCTGGACATTGATTAAAAATGTTAATCTTGACTGACCATAATTTCTTACATCTATAGTTTCCCACAAAGTACTTTTTTTTATAAATAGATTTGGAGAATGTTCACAAATAACTGTTGAATCTTTTTTTAAAAGATTACAATTAAATAATTGATTTAAAACTAATTCATGGAAATCCACATTGTATGGAGGATCAAGATAAACAAAATCAAATTTTAATTTGTTTAAATCTATATTTTTAGATGATAAGTTTCTCTCATAATTAGGTTTTGTCCATTTCAAAACGTCTTTACAAATAACTTCGATATCATTTCTCCTATACTCCATATTCTCTAACGAGAGTAAATTTTCTAAGCAAACTTTTGAGTTGATTTTGTTTTTTTCAATTGCAATTATTTTGCTCGCCCCGTGATTATAGGCTTCACAAGATATGGCCCCTGTCCCACTAAATAAATCTAACCAGTTACTATTTTCAACTCTTTTGTTCAATATATTAAATATGGCCTCTCTTACTCTCAAAGTTGTAGGTCTGGTATAAGAATTATTTGGACTTTGGAGTTTTTTACCACTTATTAATCTTAAGTTAGTCTTCATCCCTAAGCATCCGTTATTGAATATTACTCAGCCATCTTCTCAAAAGTTTTTCACCTGTTGTTCCGGATTTTTCCGGATGAAATTGACAGGCTAATAAATTATCATTCTCTATCATTGCAGTTAATTTTTCAGAGCCATAATCAACCTGAGCTGCGATAATATTTAAGTCATCTGGGATTGCATGATAGGAATGTACAAAATAGACCCAATTATTTAATTCTTCAATCCCAAATAAAGTATTATTTTTTGTAGGTAAAAGTTGGCACCAACCCATGTGTGGGATTCTTTGGTTAACAATATTGGGTATTTTTTGTATTTTTCCTTTTAAAATTCCCAACCCTTGAACTTTTCCTTCATCACTAGATTCAAAAAGGAGTTGGAGACCTAAACATATCCCAAAAAAGGATTTCCCACTTTTAATCCAATTTTTCAAATCAATTATCAAATCAGTATTTATGAGATTATTCATCGCAGGATCAAATGCTCCAACCCCAGGTAGTATTATCGCCTTACAAAGCTTGGAATCATTAAAGTTTTTAATTAATATAATTTCTTCTCCAAGACTTTCTAGAGATTTTGTTACAGAATGAATATTACCCATTCCATAGTCTATAAGTCCAATTTTATGCAAAGCTTTTAAATTTATAAATGCTTAGTTAAAGTGCTCGAAAGAGTTGCTTTTGGCACTGCACCAACAACAGTATCAACCTTTTGACCTCCTTTAAAGATCATTAATGTAGGAATACTTCTAATTCCGTATTGACTGGCTACATTTGGATTCTCATCTGTGTTTAATTTAAAAACTTTAATTTTCCCTTCAAAGTCTTTTGAGATTTCTTCTACAACAGGTGCAACCATCCTACATGGACCGCACCATGGTGCCCAAAAATCAACCAATACTGGTAGATCACTTTGCAGTACATCCTTGTCAAATGAAGAATCAGTTACGGCTGGAGCTGATGACATAATTTAAGTATTCCTTTTTGAAAATTTAGCAGGCAATTCTTTTAAGTGATGATTTCATTACAGATTAAATAATATAAGTAACAAAATATCTAAAAAAGCCCGATTAATCGGGCGATTTAGTGTGTGAGGAGTATGGGGTTTCCCCCATCATTTCATAATAACTCCTAATTAGAAAATTTTTCAAATTAATACTTAATTCACTAAGGATTTATAATTTTGCTCTAAGTGAACTACTTACCCATCCCGAGCTGCTGAGCTTTTTGATAAACCTTACCTTCTGTGAGAAGCGATGGTGCTATAACAATTTCAACTTCTTGCATTTCTTTAATATTTTTTGCCCCAAGAGTACTCATTGAGGTTCTAATGGCTCCTATTAAGTTATGTGTTCCATCATCAAGTAAAGCAGGACCTTTAATTATTCTTTCTAAGGATCCTGTAGAACCAACTTCAATTCTTGTGCCCCTTGGCAATACTGGACTTGGAGTAGCCATACCCCAGTGAAATCCTTTACCTGGAGCGTTTGAGGATTTAGCTATTGGGGATCCAATCATTACAGCGTCTGCTCCACATGCTAAACATTTACAGATATCTCCGCCAGTAACAATTCCTCCATCACCAATAATAGGAATATAGCGACCACTTTCTTTAAAGTAATCATTTCTTGCCGCACTACAATCAGCAATTGCAGTTGCTTGAGGGATTCCAATTCCCAATACTCCTCTTGATGTACATGCCGCTCCAGGTCCTATCCCAACCATCAATCCTGCGACTCCAGCATCCATGAGAAGTTTTGCAACTTCGTAAGTAACACAATTACCCGCTACAACTGGGACATTCATAGATTGACAAAGATCTTTAATATTTAAGGTTTCCTTACCTTCCATACCTAGATGTTCAGTAGAAACAACTGTTCCTTGAAGAAAAAATAAATCTATTTTTGAATTAATAAGTGTTTTTTTAAACTTAATGGCAGCTTGAGGAGTCCCACTAAAAGCTGCTATACCTCCTCTTTCTTTCACCTCATTTATTCTCTGTACAATCAATCCCTCCTTGACCGGTTCACTATATATTTTCTGCATTAATGGAACAAAATCACTCTTCCCGACTGATGCTATTTGGTTTAATATTTCATCAGGGTTTTCATATCGTGTTTGTATGCCCTCCATATTAATAACCCCTAGAGAACCTAATTTTGTGAGCTCTACAGCCGTATTGACATCGACAACACTATCCATGGCACTAGCTACAATCGGAACTTCTCTTTTGAAATCACCTATTGACCAAGAAGGATCAGTTAGATCGTAATCAAGTGTTCTATTACCAGGGACTAAAGCTATTTCATCGATGCCATAAGCCCGTCTGACTTTTTTATTTAAACCAAGTTCAATATTCACGGTGGTTTTCTTTTATTCTGAATAAATTAACAACTAAAGGGGCAATAAGCCAAGGTTTATTCAAAAACAACAGGTTTTATTTTGATTTGTGTGTAAATGTGAGTATTTGGGAATTAAAAAAATCTTTTTTTTTTATTCATTATGACAATCAGCGATTATTATTAAAAAAAGGATTTTTGTATGTCTGATATTTTAGATCCCGATAACTCAGGATTAAGCGAAGATAACGACCGAATTATTCAAACTGACTTAAGAAATGAAATGTCTCGTTCATACCTTGAGTATGCAATGAGCGTTATAGTTGGTCGTGCTCTGCCAGATGCAAGAGATGGATTAAAACCTGTTCACAGAAGAATTCTTTATGCAATGTATGAACTTGGTTTGACTAGCGGTAGACCATACAGAAAATGTGCAAGAGTTGTAGGAGAAGTACTTGGTAAATACCACCCTCATGGCGATACTGCTGTTTATGATGCTTTGGTAAGGATGGCCCAGGATTTCTCTATGAGGATGCCACTCATAGATGGTCATGGAAACTTTGGTTCTGTTGATAACGACCCTCCAGCAGCAATGAGATATACAGAATCTCGTTTACAGTCTCTTACGGATGAAAGTTTATTAGAGGATATTGAATCTGAAACTGTAGATTTCGCAGATAATTTTGACGGTTCTCAGCAAGAACCAACAGTTTTGCCCGCGAGGATCCCTCAGCTACTCCTAAATGGATCATCTGGAATAGCTGTTGGAATGGCAACTAATATTCCACCTCATAACTTAGGGGAATTAATTAATGGTCTTAAATCAATAATCAAAACCCCCTCAATGAAAGATAGTGAACTTTTTGAAATAATTAAGGGTCCTGATTTTCCTACAGGTGGTCAAATCTTAGGCAGAGAAGGTATCAGAGAAACATTTAAAACAGGAAGGGGGTCAATAACCATGAGAGGAGTAGCAAATATTGAGCAAATTAAATCCATTGGCAGAGCAGAGAAAGACGCAGTAATAATTACAGAGCTTCCATTTCAAACCAATAAAGCGGCATTGATAGAAAGAATTGCTGATTTGGTTAATGAAAAAAAATTAGAAGGTATTTCTGATATTAGAGATGAAAGTGATCGCGATGGGATGAGGATTGTTATTGAACTAAAAAGAGATGCCTACCCACAAGTAGTTTTAAATAATTTATTTAAGTTAACGCCCCTACAAAATAACTTTAGTGCAAATATTCTTGCTCTAGTAAAAGGAGAGCCCACAACACTTTCACTTAGAAAAATGTTAGACGTTTTTCTAGATTTTAGGGTTGAGACAATAAGGCGAAGAACAACATTTTTATTAAAAAAGGCAGAAGAAAGAGATCATATTGTAAAAGGTCTTTTATTGGCCTTAGATGCCATGGATCAAATTATCAATCTAATCAGATCAGCGAAAGATTCAATATCAGCTCGAGAAAAATTACAAAACGACCATAAATTATCTTCCATACAGGCAGATGCAATTCTACAAATGCAGTTAAGAAGATTAACAGCACTAGAAGCAGATAAAATCAAAGGAGAACATAATGAGTTAACCCGAAAAATCAATCTATATCAGCAAATATTAAATAGTAAAGAAAGAATTTTTGAAATTATTCTTGAAGAACTTAATAAAATCGATGAAAGATTCTCTTCTCCTAGGAAAACAGAAATACTTGATTTAGGCGGCGGCTTAGATGATATTGATCTCATTGCTAATGACAGATCCGTAGTTCTACTAACTGAAGCAGGTTATTTAAAAAGAATGCCTGTTAATGATTTTGAATCTACCAGTCGTGGTTCAAGGGGTAAAGCTGGCACAAAAACCAAAGAAGATGATGACGTAAAATTATTTATAAGCTGTAACGATCATGATACTCTTGTGCTTTTCAGTGATAGAGGAGTAGCTTATGCTCTCCCAGCATATAGGGTTCCAATGTGTAGCAGAACGGCGAAAGGGACTCCATCAGTTCAACTTCTCCCAATTCCAAGAGAAGAAAAAATTACTTCACTAGTTGCTGTGGATTCTTTTGTTGACGATCGTTATTTATTGATGCTAACCAAAGCTGGCTTTATAAAAAGAACTGCGCTTTCTGCTTTCTCAAAAATTCGCTCAAATGGACTAATAGCAATTAATCTTGAGGATGGAGATGCCCTAACCTGGGTCAGATTATCAAAAGAAGGTGATAGTGTTTTAATTGGATCTAAAACAGGAATGGCGATTCATTTCAGACTTGATATCAATGAATTAAGACCTCTTGGTAGAACAGCAAGAGGGGTTAAATCAATGAACTTGAGAGAAGGAGACAATCTAGTTTCTATGGATGTTTTAACATCTAATTTGGTTGATCAATTAGCTAAAATTGAGGATTTCACAGAAGATCTTGATGATAATGTTGAGGAAAACTCTTCCGATGGTCCATGGGTATTAATAACCAGTGCATTTGGACTAGGGAAGAGGGTGCCTGTAACCCAGTTTAGATTACAAAAAAGAGCAGGCATGGGTTTGAGAGCAATAAAATTTAGAATTAAAGATGATCAGCTAGTTTGTTTGAAGGTCCTTGGCGAGGGAGAAGAATTACTACTGGTGACCGAAAAAGGTGTAATAGTGAGAACAAACGCAGATAAAATCTCTCAGCAATCCAGGGCAGCTACAGGAGTAAAATTGCAAAGATTAGATGAAGGTGATCATTTATCTGAAGTGGTGTTGGTACCTCGTGAACAAATAGAGGAAAAAGACCAACCCAGCTCAGTTGAACAAAATTAAAGCCTTATGCTTAGCTAAATAATATGGAAATACTAGATATTTTAATTTTAGGTTCAGGTCCTGCAGCATTATGTCTAGCTTCAGAATTAGCCAATCAGGATCTAAATATTAAGGGAATATCAACAAAATCTCCAAATGAAAAATGGGAGAATACATATGGTATCTGGGCATCTGAATTAGAAGAATTAGGTTTAGAGTCCTTGTTATCTCATAGATGGTGTCAAACAGTTAGTTTTTTTGGAGATGGGAAAAATAAAAAAGGGGATACGCCGACAAAACACAACTACGATTATGGTTTAATAAATCAAGAAGCATTTCAAAATGTGCTTTTAAAAAAATGTAAAGGGATTGAATGGTTGAATGAAACAGCAAAAGATATTAAAGAAAAAAAATAAACTATCTGAGGTAATTTGTTTTTCAGGTCTCAAAATAAAGGCGAGATTAGTTATTGACGCAAGTGGTCATAAAAGTAATTTTGTAAAAAGACCAGTTCAAAATGAAATCGCTCAACAAGCTGCTTACGGAATTGTAGGTAAATTTACATCACCACCTGTTAGTAAAGAACAATTTGTTCTAATGGATTTTCGTCCAAATCATTTAAACAATGAAGAGAAGTTGTCATCTCCTTCCTTTCTTTATGCAATGGATCTTGGCAACGAGACTTTTTTTGTTGAAGAAACTTCATTAGCTAGTTATCCTGCATTATCACAAGAAAATCTTAAAAAAAGACTTTATAAAAGACTTAATAGTAAAGGTATTAAGGTAAGTGAAATTTTTCATGAAGAGAATTGCCTTTTCCCTATGAATTTACCCCTCCCATTTAAAAAACAATTTGTACTTGGTTTCGGAGGGGCTGCAAGTATGGTTCATCCTGCATCAGGATACATGGTTGGATCTTTATTAAGAAGGGCTCCACTTCTTGCACAAAAATTAGCAATCTTTTTAAAAGAACCTCAACTAAGTTCACTTGAGTTAGCTTCAAAAGGTTGGGAAGTTCTATGGCCTTACGAGTTAACACAAAGGCATAAACTTTACCAATATGGTCTAAGAAGATTGATGAGTTTTGACGAAAGTAGATTAAGAAGCTTTTTCTCAAATTTCTTTAGATTATCAACCAATGAATGGGTAGGTTTTCTTACTAATACACTTCCACTTCCAAAACTAATTTATGTTATGAGTAAGATGTTTATAAATTCGCCTCTAAAAGTAAAACTAGGAATGCTCAAGTTAAATTAGTATTTTTTTTTCGCCAATCATCAATATTAATATTTTGGAAGACTTTATCCTCTTCCTCAATATCTTCGAGAAATTTTAAATTAATATTAGAATGATTTTTAATCATTTCAACCAATTTCCAGAACCTGAATAAGTGTCTTTCTATTCTCTCTTTTGCGAGTTCAGTTGTGGTTCCAGCTCTTAAAATAAAACTCCAATCAGAAGACTCAGAAAGAAGTAGTTCTCTTGCAGCTTGCTTGAAGAGTCTTAGAGATAAATCATCATTAAAATTTTCCAAGCACAAATCTACAAATGTTGAGCCTGCCTTTGTGATTTCTGGAACAATCCATGCATTTGCATCATTAATCCAGTAATTATGGTAACCACCTTGCCCCCAGCTTGATGGCGATGGATCACAAATCTGAAGATTTGGTTTTTGCACTAAGAATTCTTTTAAATTTGTAAGCTTAATTGAATATTTACTAGAATTCTTTAGTACATTTTCAATAAAAAAAGGTCCCTCATACCACCAATGGCCAAATAACTCTGCATCAAATGGAGCTACTAATAAAGGCTTAAAGGAAGAGGATAAAGTCAATTTTTCTAGTTGTTTGGATCTCGCTAGAAGATAGGTATCAGCATGTTCTGCCGCCTTATTTTTGGCTTCATTTTCAAGGTAAAACTCTTTCTCCCCTAATGAAATGTTTTCATCTGTAATCTTATGAAACTTTAAACCCAAAGGTCTTTTTGATGAAATACCCTTCTTTTGGAGCTTTGAGAGAGGTAATTCCCACCCCAAATCTTTATGAAATTCTCTGTAAACTTTGTCGCCCGGGAACCCATCCTTAGCGGACCAAACGGGCAAGGTTGACACACTATCTCTCCCGAAAAATGCTACCCCTTTTTTCGAGCATATTGGAGCATATACACCGTACCTAGGCCTTGGTGTGGAGTTTAGAATCCCGTGTCCGTCTAAGATTGTATATCTAATTCCAGAATTAAATAGTATTTCATCTAAACCCTCATAATATGCGCATTCAGGTAACCAAATACCTAAAGGCTTTTTTTCAAAAATATTTTCATGGCTCCTAATAGCTGTATTGATTTGTCCTTTTACAGTTTCAGGATTCTCCCTTAAAATTGGCAGATACCCGTGAGTAGCAGCACAAGTAAGAATATCCAAATTTCCAGAGTTATTTAAAACCCTAAACTTCTCAATTAAATTTCCAGAACAATTTTGCCAGTATAAGTATTTATCATTAAGATTATTCATTAAAAATGCAGAGGCATTTTTTTCTTCTAGTGGCAGTTCGTTTAGGAAATCATTCCTTGTTTTAATCCAGCTTGGGAAAGTTTCTTGAATTTGTTTATTATTAAGAAGTGATAATAATGTTGGAGACAAACTAATGGTAAGTTTTGTATTTTCAGGATTTTCATTTTTGGAAGATTCTATTGATTGAAGTAGTGGTATATAACATTCCAGAATAGCCTGAAATAACCAATCCTCTTCTAAGGAGTTTATTTCATTTTTCCTGACATAAGGTAGATGAGCATGTAAAACAATTGCTAATTGGCCTAAAAAATTATTTTTAGAGTATTGCCCATTCATATTGTTTAAATTTATGCCTATAGTTCTAAAAAAAATCGAAATTTTTTTGAACAAAGACTTTAATCCTAAAACAATACTTTAAAAATTTAAGTATTTGATTTTTTTTTTCAGAATTTTAACCAATATTATTTAACTTAAAAACATTCAGAAATTTTTTAAAGAACTAAATCTAGTCAAATTTTTTTAATTAGCTTAATATATGTTTAGATATTCTCTCTGATGTCAAAAGATCCTGGAAGAATTTTGATATTTGACACAACTCTTCGAGATGGAGAGCAATCTCCTGGTGCCAGTTTAAATCTTGAAGAAAAGCTTGCTATCGCCCATCAATTAGCAAGATTAGGAGTAGATGTTATTGAAGCTGGATTCCCTTTCGCAAGTCCTGGAGATTTTAAAGCTGTTAATAAAATTGCTAATGTCGTAGGGAAAGAAAATGGCCCCATAATATGCGGTTTAGCTAGGGCGTCTAAAGGAGACATAAAAGCATGTTACGAAGCAGTAAGTCCAGCTCCAAAGAAAAGAATACATACTTTTATTGCGACAAGCGATATTCATCTTAAACATAAACTAAAAAAATCCAGAAAAGATGTTCTTCAAATAGTGCCAGAAATGGTTAATTATGCGAAATCCTTAGTAGATGATATTGAGTTTTCTTGTGAAGATGCCTCAAGGAGTGATCCTGAATTTTTATACGAAGTTATTCAACTAGCAATTACTGCAGGAGCGACAACAATAAATATTCCTGATACTGTTGGGTTTACAACTCCTAGTGAATTTGGCAACCTAATTGCCGATATAAATAAAAATGTTCCAAATATTGATGAGGCAGTAATCTCGGTTCATGGTCATAATGATTTGGGTTTAGCAGTAGCCAATTTTCTTGAGGCCGTAAAAAATGGAGCAAGACAATTAGAATGTACTATTAATGGAATTGGAGAAAGAGCCGGGAATGCCTCTCTAGAAGAATTAGTAATGGCACTTCATGTCAGGAAAAGTTTTTTTTAATAGTTTTTTTAAAAGAAATCCAGATTCCCCAACTCCTCTTACGGCTATAAGAACAGAAGAAATAACAAAAACCTCTAGACTTGTTTCTAACCTAACTGGAATGACTGTACAACCCAATAAAGCAATTGTGGGAGCTAACGCTTTTGCTCATGAGTCAGGCATTCACCAGGATGGGGTTTTAAAAAATAGACTAACTTACGAAATTATCGATGCAAAAACTGTTGGTTTGAGTGACAACAAAATATCTTTAGGGAAACTGAGTGGAAGAAGTGCAGTAAGAGCAAGATTAGAAGAAATGGGATATGACTTAAGCCGAGAAGATCTAAATGATGCTTTTGCTCGTTTTAAGGATTTAGCTGACAGGAAGAGAGAAATTACTGACAGAGACTTAGAAGCAATTGTAAGTGAACAAGTTCAGCTACCAGAAGCTAAATTTCAATTAAGTCTTGTACAAGTAAGTTGTGGTAACGCTTCTAAACCTACTGCAACCATTTCGCTTCTAAACACAGAAGATAATAGTGAGGATACTGCTGTATCAATAGGGACTGGCCCAGTTGATGCTGTATGCGAGGCTTTAAATAAATTAGCTAAAGTTCCTAATGAATTAATTGAATTTTCTGTTAAGTCGGTAACAGAAGGAATTGATGCTTTGGGCGAAGTAACAATAAGAATAAGAAGGGATAATAAAATATATTCTGGTCATTCTGCTGACACTGACGTTGTAGTTGCAGCAGCGAATGCTTACGTTAATGCTTTAAATAGACTTGTATTCTCTGAGAAAAAAAATTCAATTCATCCACAATTTGATAATTTAGAGAATTCTGATAATAAATTTCTATCTAATCCTGCAAATTAAATTATTTTCATAGGATTATTAAGTAGCATTAAAAAATAGTCTCTCAATAATGTAGATTTAACTAATAGTTAAAGCAGTAAATAATGAGAGAAAGGGTACTTGGATATTGGGCACTTTCGTGGGTTGGCTTAATCGGCAATATAATTGCACTTCCAATAATCGCATTAATAATAAGTTATGGACCTCCACTAAAAGTTGCGAATATAACTCTTGCAATAAGCCTTGGATGGCCTGCTGCAATTGTTGGAATAGTTTCTTCAGCAGCTCTTTTAGCAGAGAGAAAATGGGGAGTAACTTTAACTCTGGTATCTTTATCAATGGTAATCTCTGGTATGGGTCCTTATTCAGTTGTAAGGCTCATAACTCTTCAAGACATTTATGGAGTTGGTGGATTTACTCTTTTAACAACATTATTAAGTACGCTGGCTCTTCTTTATTGGTGTAATCCGAAACATCGAAGAAGTATTAGGTTATAAAATTTAAAATTAAGAAAAAGTATTATTCTTGCCTGTTGGATACTGAATTCTTCTATGTCTAATTCTTTTCCATACATTCAAGAATGCCCTTTTTATTAGAAAAATTTCTCCTTTGGATAAATTGCTATCATCTAATTGCCCATCTTTTTTACGAGAGTAGATAATATTAGAAATTGTTTTCAAAGCTTCTTTATCAGATGCATTAATATTCATAGCTCTTAATGCTGCTTCACATCCATCGGCAAGCATTAAAATAGCTGTTTCTTTGGACTGAGGAATAGGGCCTTTGTATCTAAAATAATATTCATTAATGTCGAGATTTTTTTCTTTAGCTTTTTGAAAAAAATATCCCATTTTAAGCGTACCTTGATGTTCAGGAATAAAATTAGCTATCAGCTTAGGTAGTCTATTTCTTCTTGCAAATTTCAATCCTTCATCAACATGAGCTTGTAATACTTCTGCGCTTTTAATCGGATCATCTAATTCGTCATGCGGATTTTTTGAACCATCCTGATTTTCTATAAACCAATTCGGTGCATGTAATTTACCAACATCATGATATAACGCTCCAGTTTTAATTAGATCAATATCACCGCCAATCATTCTTGTTGCCTCCTCTGCTAAACCACATATGAGTAAGGTATGTTCAAAAGTCCCAGGAGCTTCTAGAGACAATCTTCTAATTAGAGGCTTCTCCTTATCAGCCAATTCGAGCAATCTTGCTTTAGTTAATAATCCGAATATCGATTCAAAAATAGGAATAAATAAAATTGTAAAAAGCATAGCTATAGCCAATAGCAAGGAATCAGAAAATATATCCCCATTAGTTAAAACAAAATCTTGCTTATTATCAATAAGAGATATTTTTTCTTTACCAATCAATATCAATTGACTCAAGAAAGATCCTATGGGCACAAAAATTGATAGTTGAAGTAACTGAGCTCTACTTCTTATTCTTCCTCCAAGAACAGATACTATTGAAGCAAAAACTAATAAAATAAAAAATAAATTGTTATTGATAACAATTTCTGGGTCAGGCCAAATAAGACTAGCTATTGATACCCAAGCTAAAGCTGTTATGGTTCCCATTCCTTGAGATATTATTAATGCCGGTGGAATTATTAATGATAATGGACTTATGGTTGAAGCTAAGGCTAATTTCGTAACTTGTACTGCCAAAAGAAGAGTAATGATCAAGAAGATCTGTCTTGAGGAAATTGTAGGATTCTCTTTTTTTGAGATTAATATCAAAACTCCAGCACTAATAAGTATTTCAATAAAGGTCAAAAACCACGTAAAAATATCTGCGATATTTAAAGGCGAAATGAGAAGTAGTTTATAAGAAGAAATTATTGAAATTAAAATGCATACTAAAAAAATTACGAGATTATCTATTCTTGAAATTTTAATTGGTTGTTTTACTGGGACTTGACTTCGCCTCCACAGATAAAACAATTTCTTTAAGGTAGTTATGATGTTTTGCACAGAATATAGATAAATCTATTTGAATAATTTAAAATTATAGGCATGCTAGGTGTAAAAAGGAGATGTTTTTCTAAATGTCATTAAAATTAGACGGTAAAAGATTATCTCTTGAAATTGAAGAAAGATTATCTAATTATATCTCGAGTAATAAAAAAATTGCAAAAAGAGCTCCCGGTTTAGCTGTAATAAGAATAGGTGAAGACCCCGCGAGTGGTGTTTACGTTAATAATAAGGAAAAAGCATGTTCAAGAATTGGAATAAAGAGCTTTATCTTTCATCTAAGAGATAGTGTAGAGCAAAAAGAAGTTGAACAATTAATAATCAAACTTAATTCTGATAAAGATATTGATGGAATGTTACTACAACTTCCCATCCCAAAAAAGTTTAACGAGCAAAAACTGATCAGCCATATTAATCCAAGCAAAGATGTAGATGGACTAAATGAGATAAACATCGGCAAACTAGTAAAAAATGAGCGTGCGATGAGATCATGCACACCAGCAGGAATTATTAATTTATTAAGATCCCATAAAATTTCAATTGAAGGCAAGAAAATTGTAGTCATAGGAAGAAGTTTGCTTGTTGGGAAACCCCTATCGCTTATGTTGTTGAATCTAAATAGCACGGTAACAATTACTCACTCTAAAACATTAAATTTGAATAAAGTTTGTAGAGAAGCCGACATTCTAATTGCGGCTGCAGGAAAACCCAATCTTGTAGATTCGAGTTTTGTAAAAGAAGGAGCAGTAGTTATTGATGTTGGAATACATAGATTAAAAAGTTCCGAAAAAAATCGAACCAGATTATGTGGCGATGTATTATTAGAAGATGTTATTTCTAAAGTATTTGCTTACACACCTGTCCCAGGAGGTGTTGGACCAATGACAGTAACAATGTTACTTGTAAATACTATTTTTAGCTGGCAAAAACAATTTGGTTTATCATCAACTCTTAATGACCTTTTGCCATAAACTCCAAGATGAATTTTTTTTTACTAAGGGTATAAAATGACTGAAGTTATAAATAGTATTTCTGATTTTGAAAAATATCTTAAAAACACAAAAAAGGTTGTAGAAGAAGCACTTGATTTTTCCTTGGGCCCTGAGAATCCAGAAATATTAAGAGAATCAATGAGATATTCGCTCTTAGCTGGAGGGAAAAGAATACGTCCAATTTTATGTTTAGCATCTTGTGCACTGGCTGGAGGAGAACCTTCTCTTGCAGTCCCTACAGCGGTAGCGATAGAAATGATCCATACAATGTCCTTGATTCATGATGATCTACCCGCCATGGATAATGATGACTTGAGGAGAGGTAGGGCAACAAATCATAAAGTATATGGAGATGCAATTGCTATTCTTGCAGGCGATGCTTTATTAACGAGGGCCTTTGAAATGGTCTCGTTAAGAAGCCCTGGAGTCGATCCAAATAGATTATTAAATGTAGTTGGCGAATTATCCTTAGTTGCTGGTGCACCAGGCTTAGTCGGGGGACAAGTTGTTGATTTGGAATGTGAAGGCAAAGAAGTCAACCTTGAAACTCTCGAATATATTCATCTTCACAAGACTGGTGCTTTATTGAAGGCCTGCGTTAGAACAGGGGCGATGATCGCAGGAGCTAATGAAAAACTATTACAAGCTCTGACAACATATGCAGAGGGAATTGGCTTAGCCTTCCAAATAATAGATGATATTCTTGATTTAACTTCCAGCAGTGAAAAGCTTGGTAAAACTGCCGGCAAAGATCTTTTGGCTGACAAAACTACTTACCCTAAATTACTTGGAATGAAGGAGTCAAAGAAAAGAGCATTTGATTTAGTTGAAAAAGCAAAAAAAGCAATTGAACCTTGGGGTGCGGATGCAAAGAATTTAATATCCTTAGCTGACTTTATTACAAATAGAGATAGATAATGTTTTTTTAATTTATGTCTGATTTTTTTTCTTTTTTTAATAATTCAGTTCTTTTCTGGAGCCTATTATCCTGTTTGCTAGCTCAATTTTTTAAAATCGTATTCAATTTCTTTTCAACTGGTGAGACAAGATTTGGAATTATGTTCGAGACGGGTGGTATGCCTTCAAGTCATTCCGCCTTAATAACTGGCGCTTCATCTGGTATAGGTTATGAATTAGGATTTGATAGCTCAATATTCGCATTATCAGTTGCTGTAGCACTAATAGTTATGTATGACGCTAGTGGTGTTCGAAAATCAGCTGGGATTCAAGCTGCAGAAATTAATAAACTATCAAAAAAACTGGACCCTCAATCTGAATTACTGTTAAAAGAAACCCTTGGCCATACAAAAATTGAGGTCATGGTAGGGAGTTTTTTAGGACCATTAATCACTTTACCTGGAATGTTTTTTTTAGGTTCTCCTCTCAAAATATTTGATTTTGTAATAAATTAAGAATTCTTTGAAAAAGTAATTTGGGTGGCATCTATAAAGTTTTTTACTACTTCTAGAGAACTTGGCAAATGTAAGTGAATCCAACTTGCATGTAATTTTTCATCAAAAAAGCCTTCATTTTTGTATTCAGTTTTCCAAGATTTAATTTTCCATGGGGAAGAAAGTTTCTTCTGAAGATCAGCCTTTCCAAAATCAAGTTCAGATAAATTATTTTCAATTTCCCAATAATGAAATTCATGACCTCTAATTAATTGATTTTGTTTAATGATAGGAGTATCTTCTAAACCCTCAATGTATCTATAACCTACTGAAAGTTTACTTTTTTTTGATCTAAAAGGCAGTATGCCACTCATTTTATGATTATTACCATTTTCATCTTTTATGAAGTCTCCTAAAATCATCATCCCTCCACACTCAGCATATATAAATCCATTTTTGCGGAATTTCTTTAACGAATTTAAACTTTTTGTAGAGTTACTTATATGATCAGCATATTTTTCAGGGAATCCCCCAGGAATAATTAAAGAAGAAGCCTCAATAGGTATTTCTTCATCATCATAAATACTCCATGAAATTAATGGAATGCCAATTTCACTCAAAAACTCCTTAGTTTCAGGGTATTGAAAATGAAAGATTTTATCTTCTGCAATTGCTATGGGTTTACTTTTGTCTATTTTAAAATCTTTAAAATTGTCAAAATTAAATATTTTTTTTTGAGGTGATTTCAGAAATTTAATAAGAGAAAATACATCAAGGTTTCTTTCGGCAAAATTTGCAAAATATTCAACATCAATTTCTTTTTCATTTTCCATTGGAGATATCAAACCTAAATTAGCTTTGTTTAAAGTTATTTTTGAATCCGATGGTAAAAAACCAAGAATTTCGAATTCTTCATTTTTAAAAACCTCTTTGATCAATTTTTTATGCCTATCTGAATTAACGTTGTTAAATATAATTCCTGCTATTGTCAACTCACTATCAAAATCTCTAAAACCTCTAATAGTCGCCAGAAGAGAAGCTACTTGACCTCTAGCATTAACAATAAAAATTATTGGAGCATTGAGAAGTTTAGAAATATTTGCTGTGCTTGAATAGGTTGTTGCCCCTAATCCATCAAATAGTCCCATTGCCCCTTCAATTAATGAGAATTCATATTTCAAAGAATGTTTAAAAAAACTTTCTTGAACCCATTCCTCTCCACTTAAAAAAATATCTAAATTCCTACAAATAGGTTGGCCAATTGAACTAAGTTGTTGTTGATCAAGATAATCTGGGCCAACCTTGAAAGTTTGTAATTTTATACCTTTTGAGAACGCCCAACAAGATAGCAAAAGCGATAAAGTAGTTTTTCCACTATCAGTTGAAGGTGAAGATATTACACAAGGCATCTATTAGTTATTAAAACCATTAAATATTTGAAGGGCTATTTTAATAGAACTTTCAAAAAGAGGGCTGGTATTACCTCTACTACTTCCCAACAATTTACTTACATCATACTCTGATGTAGAAAAAGAATTTGGAACAACTTGTTCTATTAATTCCATATTAGCCATTCCCCCTGCTTCAAGTCTCATGCACTCCACTGATTCACAGCCAAGTATTACACAAGTGTTATTTTTTTGAACCTCACTAATTTTTGAAATAAGCCTCAACCCAATAACTTGTCCTAAATGAATACTTGGATTTCCCAAAGATAAGGGATTAATTGATGCAGAAATTATTTCGCCATTAACTCTTTCAAATTCTATTTTTATTGATTCTATATCCCTTTCAACTCTTAGAAATGACCAACCAAGCTTATCGCAAATCCATGAAATTAAAAACAAAGCTTGAATCATATGATCTCCTGCGATATCAATGTCAATATCAGTAATATGATCTAAAATTTGTCTCCTAGAGGGCGGATCAAAAATCATTGCCAATGATTCCCTCCAATTTTTCAATCTAACCCAATTCAAATCATTAATAGCTTTATTTGCGTTATTTAATTGATCTAAAACTTTTAAACATCTTTGAGGAGAACCAAGAGCAGTATCAATTATTAACCTAAGACCATAATTAGTAAAAAATTCGAAGATTTCAGGCGATTCATCCAAGCTTCCATTCCACCACAACCATGAAGGTAATTCATCAATTGATAAACCATCAATTATTTTTAATCCTTTATTAGATATTGAGGCCGAGTCCCCCCTAATAACAACTAAATCACCACATATAGGTTGCATAGCTGGAGTATCACTTAATGGACAGTAAGCGGATACAAAAGTTTTGATATCTGAATTTTTATTTAATGTTGGCGCTAGAGTTATTAATCTTCTTGGATTCAATTTACTTATTGATGATTCAAAAAATTGTCCTCTAAAATCTTCAAAATCTTTATTAGATAAATTTTTCTTCAACAAATTCAATACTTCTTCACTATTAAGGGAAGTAGTGATAGGAAGTCCTTGATCTAATATAAATTTTTTAGCAACCTCAATTATCTCTGGACTTAAATTTCCAGTAATTGGTCCATTTACTAATCCTTTTTGAACCAAACATTGTTCTAGCCAAGCAGGCTGCCAGACCATTAATGTAAAAGTATTAGCTCCACTATTATCATTATCTTCTGAAATCCATAATTTATTGAGGTAATTAGAAATTTCCTCATAAGGGAGCTCTAAGGGGGTTTGAAGTGTTAGTTGGGGTTTCATTTTTAGGGTCTACGCCAGAAAATATTATCTTTTGAAATTAATTGATCAGACTCAGGTGGTCCCCACGTCATAGATTCATAATTATGAATAGGTAACTTCCAAGGAGAATTATCCATCAATTCTATTAATGGCGTATAGAGTTTCCAGGCTGCTTCTACTTCATCACTTCGAGTAAATAGGGTTGGGTCAGAAAGCATTACATCAGCTAATAATCTTACATAGCCCTCATCTGAGGGTTCTCCAAATGATTCATCATAAGAAAATTCCATCTCAACAGGTCTTGATTTCATTCCAGAACCAGGAGATTTTACCTCAAATTTGAAAGTAGCCCCTTCATTTGGCTGAATTCTAAGGATAAGTTGATTTGGGGCAGGATTTATTATTGTTGATTCAAATAAATGAACAGGAACGTCTTTAAAAGTTAAGACTATTTCTCCAAGTCTTTTAGGTAGTCTTTTACCTGTTCTCAAATAAAAAGGAACCCCTTGCCAACGCCAGTTATCAACGAAAACTTTTGTCGCAATATAAGTTTCTGTTGTGCTATTACAATCAACGCCATCTTCCTGCCTATATCCTTTTAGTCGATTTGAAATATTTCCTCCTTCTCCATATTGACCTCTTATGCAACAATTCCATGGTTCATTTTCGTCAGCAAGTTTTGAAGCTTGAAGAACCTTAGCTTTTTCATTTCTTATTGCTTCTGGTTCAAACTTTCCAGGAGGTTCCATAGCAGTAACAGCAAGCATTTGTGTCATATGATTTTGAAGCATATCCCTAAGAGCACCAGAGCTTTCGTAATAACCTGCTCTATCTTCAACACCCACTGTTTCAGATGAAGTAATTTGAACACTTGATATATAATTTCTGTTCCAGATTGGTTCAAAAATAGTGTTAGCAAACCTCAAAACAAGAATATTCTGAACTGTCTCTTTACCTAAATAATGATCAATCCTATAAATCTGACTTTCTTCAGCGCAACTTTGGACAATTTTATTCAATTTTTTTGCACTTGAATAATCTCTTCCAAAAGGTTTTTCAATCACTAAACGACTTTTCTTAGGGTCATCTAAAAGGCCAGCTGCTTTTAGAGCTTTACATCCACTTGCATAGAAATTCGGAGATACTGACAAATAAAATGTTCTATTCCCATGAGAAGCTTGTGTTTTATCAATTTCATTTAATCTCTTAGAAAGCCTTAAGACATGATCACATTGTTGTAGATCAACTGGTTCATAGAAAAGATAATTAGAAAATTGTTCCCACTCCCTTTCTTTACCAGATATTTGATTTGATAGCTTTACTTTCATCTTTTCTCTAAACTCATTATCAGTCCAAGGTCTTCTCGCACAGCCAACTATGCCAAATTCACTAGGAATTCTTCTTTGCAAATATAGTTCAAATAATGCTGGTATTAATTTTCTATGAGTAAGATCTCCACTAGCACCAAAAATAACTAAGCATTGTGGAGATATAACTCTTTCCTGACGTAAACCTAATCTAAGAGGATTACTTAAAGTTGAAGGCATATTTTTAGTATTCTTTATTTAAAATCCTCTTTTTTTCAAATATTAGCTACATATTGTGTCTAAACCAAAAAGTATTTAGGAAGTGAACCTAAATTTAAATATCAAAGGTTTAGTAAGTTTCTACGTGCCATCTTCCTGCTTTCTTTAGTTGAGGTCTTAACTCTGACCAGTTCAAGCCCTTTTCTTGTGCTGCCTTAGTCATTGCTTCATCTATTCCAGGTTCCATACCCTTTAATCCACAAAGATATATGTGTGTCTTTTCATCTTCAATCATATTGAAAAGTTCATTGGCTGACTCTAAAACTCTATCTTGAATGTACATTCTTCCACCTTTTGTATTTTGCTGCTCGCGACTAATAGCTTTTGTATATTTAAAATTGTCTGGATTCTCAACAATGTATCTTTGAAGATCTTCTTCATATAACAAATTAGCAGATTTTGGAGCACCCATAAATAACCAAGCTTTACCCTTGAAATTCCATTTATTTTTTTCTTTTTCAGTTGGTTCGAACATTCTTCTTAGATAAGCCCTCATTGGTGCTATTCCAGTTCCAGTGGCTAACATAACAATGTTTGCGTCCTCTTCATCAGGAAGAAGCATTTCTTTACCAACAGGGCCTGTTATTTTAACTTTATCTCCAGGCTTAATATCACATAAGTAAGTAGAGCAGACACCATTAATGGTTTCACCATCTTTTTCATACTGAAGCTGTCTTACACAAAGAGAAACTGTATTTCCATTAAAGTCATCACCGTGTCTAGTACTCGCAATTGAATATAGTCTTAATTTATGAGGTTTTCCATTAGCATCTTCACCAGCAGGCATGATACCAATACTTTGCCCTTCTACATAATTTAAAAATGGATCACTATCTTTAAGGTCGAAAGTTATGTGATTAACTCTTCCAATTGCTCCTTCTTTGAGAAGACTATAGTTTCCAATAACTGTTCCCTCATATGGTGTTTTAGGACGGTAAATATTAACTGGAACATCTGCATGTTTTTTCTTAACTATTTTTGGAGCTTCTGTTTTTGAGGATTCTGTTTTTGAAGCTTCTGTTTTTAAAACAGCGACCTTTTTAGTTTCCACAGCTTTTGCCTCAGGTTTTTTTGTTTTTGAATCTTCAACAAATTTTAAAGCTCTTTTATTAAAAGTTGTGAGTATAAAATAAAAAACAGCTATTACTACTGGTATATGAGCTAATCCGCCTGCGATTACTTTTGCTTGTGAATACATTTTTTAGATTTCTTTTATAAAAGATTATCAATTTGTAGTTTAATTTGTAGTGATTTTATAAAAATGGTTACGTTTTGAGATCGGGATAAATAAAAGAAATTATTTTAATTTTGCAGTATTTCTTGTTTTTATCAGTATAGTTACACAGAAATAATTTTTTATCTAATTAAAAAATTCATTTATGAATAATCCTCAAGAATCAGAAGATCATTCTAAGAACAATGATTACAGGACAATTGAGCAGACGATGGAGAAGTTTTCCGGTGGGACAAGACGACTGGCAGCTCAACTTACAACTTCTGCAAGTTTTGATTCTTTGTGGAGTGTTTTAACAGATTATGATCGGCTAAATCTCTACATACCAAATCTTTTATCGAGCAAAAAAATATTTCAGAAGGGAAATAATGTCCACCTTAAACAAGTTGGGGCTCAGGATTTCCTTGGCATGAAGTTTTCAGCTGAAGTAACTATAGATTTATTTGAAGATAAGGAGCTTGGCCTCTTAAAATTTAATTTAATAAAAGGAGATTTCAGAAAGTTTGAGGGTAGTTGGAAAATTCAAAATATTAAAAATACCTTAACCAACTCATTAATTTATGATCTAACTGTTCAAGGTTGTCAGTGGATGCCAATAGGAATGATAGAGAAAAGACTGAAAAAGGACCTTTCAGAAAATTTAATTGCCGTAGATAGACAGGCAAAATCTTCAAAAAGATCGTTATAAATTTAAATTAATAGCCCCAAGGGGATTCGAACCCCTGTCGCCTCCGTGAAAGGGAGGTGTCCTAGGCCTCTAGACGATGGGGCCAGGAAATTAGCAAAACAGCTTATTAAAAACTAAGAGTAAGGCTAGCCTTTCGTCAAGTATTGTTGCTCTTTGTTTTGTCCTTGCCACACAGGAACTGTGAAATGGAAGCAGGAACCTTCCCCTACTTCAGACACGACCCATATTCTTCCTCCATGGACTTGTACTATTCTCCTACATACTGATAATCCTATACCAAATCCTGAAGTTCCTTCAGAAGTCTGGGGCAGTCTAACCCTATCTAGAAAAATTCTTTTTTGTTCGCTCAAAGGAATGCCTGCACCTTTGTCACAAATTGTTATTTCTACCCATTGATTCGTCTTATGAATCATAGTGATTTTTATAGATCCAGAATCTTTAGAAAATTTAATAGCATTTTCAATTAAATTTAAAAATACTTGCCTCATTCTTCTTTGATCTGCAAATACACTTGGCAGATCAGAGGGAATATCAGTATCAATTTCAATATTCCTTAATCTCCAGAATTTTTCTAATTCGAGTATTACTTCAGCACTAATATTACCTAAATCAATTTTCTGAGGATTAAATAATGCTTCCCATTTAGTTGTTCCAACCTCTAAAAGATCCTGAGATAAGAGTTCAATCTCTTCAAGACGTCTTTTAATAACCTCCTGCAATTTTGAAATATCTATTTGTCCGAGTTTTTGACTTTGAACAGCCAAAGTAGCAGCAGTTAAAGGTGTTCTTAATTCATGAGCGACCATTCTTAATAATCTTTCCTGAGATTCTATTCTTTTTGTTAATGTCTCATTTTCTTGTCTTAAAACAAGAAGTTCGTCTTCCAATAGAAATTCTTTTTGAGTTCTTGTTGAATCAATTTTGGATGGCTGCAAATTAATACCAAGATTTTTTGTTAAGCCTTCCTGTGACCACCTTGGCAACCATTTTTGCAATTGAGAGAAAATATTACTTCCAGCAAATATTTGCTTTGGAGCTGGGGAAACCTTTATGAGAGCAGGAATAGCAACTAATCTATGTAATTCAAGTAATTCTGGTTGCTCTGTGGGTTCTGAGATCTGAAGAGATGTCTCAAATTCACAATCATCTGATTCTAAATAAGCTATTAGGGACTTAATATCATTACTAGAAAGTTGATTTCTAGCTGCCACAAGTATTAATTTTAGCTCTTTTTTATCATTCAAATGAATTCCTCTGAAGTGTTGAAAAGCTGTTAATCCTTATAAACACCTTAAGATATTTTTTTTTATTTTACAGATAGGCTATTAAATAAATAGAACTTTTTTATAAATGGTTGCTATTAATCCAAAGAAAAATTTACATTTTGGTGAAAACCCTCCTGAAATCAACTTAAATAGTAATTTAAAAAGGTGGTTTTCCAGGAATATTGGATTATGGAAATCTAATAGAACGTATTTTCTCGATGAAGCACAAAAAACTTATAATTTAAGTATGAATATAAATATTCAAGCTCTCGAGAGTAAGTCCGAATGGGAGTCGCATTATAAATTTACTTGGTATCCAGAAAAAAAATATAATTTCTTTGACGAAAATCCCCAGTATAAAGAACGAGGAGAAATGCATGCATTTTTAAAAGGCCATCAACTTAAGAGGGAAAAATTTTATTTAAGTAATGATGAAGGTATTTCGAATATTAAACAAGTCGACGAACACGAAATGATTTTTGAATCTTCTTACAAAGATTGGTATATTATTGAACATACAAGACTTGTAGATTCTGATAATTATAGATTTAGGGTTATATATTCATGGAACAAAGATATGCTTAAGATAGTAGAAAATCATCACGAAATTAAAATTATTAAATAAATTCTGTGAGCATTTAGTTTAAAAATAAAAAATGTTATCTTTAATAATATGAATTAAAAGTAAATCAAATATGAGTTTAAAAATATCTAAAATTTTTGCAATTCTTCTAATTTTTTCATCTTTTTTATTTGATACAAATAATGAATTTAATAAAGTTAATGCAAATGTTAAAAATTCGCCTGCCAATAAAAATGATTTAGATTTGTATCATGGGATGGGTGTTTCATTTCTATGTAATGCTACAAGAAAAGGATTTGATCTAGATTTCCCAAAAACATTAAACGTCGCCTCAGCAACGTTCGCATCTGTAGTATCTCAGAAACATGGAGGGAAAATAATAGAGAAAAAGAAAGAACAAACAGTTGATATGAAAAATTTACAATTTATTGCATCTCTGCAATTAGTTGAATCAGCTCTTCAAGTGTGTCCAGATAATGTTCCTGAAAAGATCGAAAAACAATTTAAGATTGAAACTGAGAGACTCAAGAAATTACAAGGTTTGTAAAAAATAATTTTTTTATCTAAACATAGAACTAACAGAGCTTTCTTCGTGGATTCTCCAAATAGCTTCCCCAAGCATATTTGCGACGGAAAGAACTTTTAACTGTGGAAAATTATCTTTATGTATAACTGGTATGCTGTTAGTCACAATAACTTGTTCGAAAAGATTCTTAGAACTTAATCTTTCATAAGAAGGAGGAGAAAATACAGCATGTGAGGCACATGCAAATATTCTATTGGCTCCCTCTTTTTTTAGTAAATTCGCTCCAGAACAAATTGTACCTCCCGTGTCTATCATGTCGTCTATAAGAATAGCCGTTTTACCTTTGACTTCACCGATAACGGTTAGACTTTCAGCGATATTATGTGCAGCTCTCCTTTTATCTATGATAGCCAACGGCGCATCATTCATTAATTTAGCGAACGCTCTTGCTCTTGCTACCCCGCCTACATCAGGTGAGACTACAACTATTTCTTCCAAATCTAGAGATTCTAGATAATCAATTAATACAGGTGAACCGTAAATATGATCGCATGGTATATCGAAGTAGCCTTGTATTTGAGCCGAGTGTAAGTCCATCGCTAAAACTCTATCAACTCCTGATTTCTCTAGTAAATTGGCAGTTAATTTTGCAGTTATAGACTCTCTTCCTGAGGTTTTCCTATCTGCCCTTGCATATCCAAAATAGGGAATAACAGCTGTTATTTGCCTTGCAGAAGCTCTTTTGCAAGCGTCAACCATGATCATGAGCTCCATTAAACTATCGTTTACAGGAGCGCATGTAGGTTGTATAAGGAATACATCACAACCTCTAATAGATTGCTGAATCTGAACATAAAGTTCTCCATCTGCAAATCTTTTAGATATTAAAGGTACATTTTCAATCCCTAAGTATGATGCAATTTCTTCAGCTAACTTTGGGTTTGTTGTCCCACTTACTAACCTTAATCTACTATTAGTTAGATTAAAGTTAGATTCTTTACTTTGCATTGCCGTGATAAAACTTGTCACGAAATTTGCACCATAAAACTATATTATCATCGTAGTCGTTAATGTGAATTTCGCAAAAGATAATGACTAGATATTTTCAAAAGTCACCTCAATTAAGCAAAAAATTGTTGATTAAAAATTTGAAATTATATTTATCCAGATTTAAAAATCAGCAATGATATTTGTCAATTAAAAAAAATTTGTATAAGGTTGAATTTAGAGAATTAAAAACACTTTAAGTTTAAAGAATCAAAATATATTGAAAACATGCCTATAGATTCAATTATTGCAAGAAAATCATTGGGCGTACTTATGCATCCAACATGTATTCCGGGAGGAAGAGTATGTGGAACTTTTGGGAGAGGAGCTAAAGAGTGGATAAGCAATCTTCATAAGCATGGAATTGAATACTGGCAATTTTTACCTCTTACACCCACTGACTCTACAGGTTCGCCATATAGTTCCCCATCTAGTTTTGCACTAAACCCATGGTTTTTGGATATAGATGATTTAATCGAAAAAGGTTTTATCTACATTTCAGATAAAGAAAATCTAGGTCCAACAAATCAGAATAAAGATCATTTTGATTTTGATATTGCGGATGACCTAACAAAAAAATTAGGTCTCCTCCTTTTGCAAGGTTGGAGTTCACAATCTGAAGAAAGAAAAATTAAATTTAACAAATGGGTAAGTAGGCATTCTTGGGTTGAAGATTATGCAACATTTGTTGTTATCAGAGAGGAATTAAATATGTTGCCTTGGTGGGAATGGCCTCAAGAATTTAAAATAAAAAATAACAAGTTCTTAAAATCGTGGATTAAGAAAAAAAGTGAAGAGATACTTATTAAAAAATTAATACAGTGGCATCTTGATGAGCAATGGAGCGTCATTAAAAACTTTGCAAAATCAAGAAATATTAAGTTGATAGGAGATTTGCCTTTTTATGTCTCTAGAGACAGCGCCGACGTATGGAGTAATAAATCATTATTTTCAATTTTTAAAAATGGAGATTTAATCTTTCAAAGTGGTGTTCCACCTGATTATTTTTCATCAACAGGACAATTATGGGGTACCCCAACTTACTTTTGGTCAAAGCATAAAAGGACTAATTTCAATTGGTGGAGAAAAAGATTTCAAAGACAATTTGAACTTGTGGACATATTAAGATTTGATCATTTCAGGGGTTTAGCAGGTTACTGGAGAGTTAATGGCAATTCTAAAACGGCAATTATTGGGAAATGGATAAATTCTCCAGGTAAAACACTATTAAATAAATTAAAAAAGGATCTAGGGAGTAACCATCTACCTATTATTGCGGAGGATCTGGGAGTAATAACTCCAGATGTAGAGAAATTAAGGAAAAACTTCGAACTACCTGGCATGAAAATATTACAATTTGCTTTTGATGGCAATGAAGATAATCCTTATTTACCAAAGAATATTGAAGGAGAAAATTGGGTTGTTTATACAGGTACTCACGACAACTCTACTTCTGTTTCATGGTGGGAAAATTTAGATTATGAATCCCAAAAAAGAATAAAAGATGAGTATAAATTTTCAGAAAATCCTTCTTGGGATTTAATAGAAATTGGCATGGAGACAAATGCTAAGCTTTTTATCGCTCCATTACAAGATCTATTATCTCTAGACGATTCAAGCAGATTAAACAAACCTGGGACCACAAAAAATAACTGGAAATGGAAGTTAAATTGTCCTTTAGAAGAAATAGAAAATAATATAAAAATGTTTAGTGAGCTAGGAAATAATTTTGGGAGAACTCTAATGTAGATATTATTAAAAATTATTTATCAATAATTTGATTTTCAATATTTTGAATCTCTATAACATTTACATTTAAAATAAAGTATCTCTTTAATATAAAAATAGTTAAAACTAATATAAAAAAATACAAAAGACTTCCTTGCCATGTATTGATAATATCGAATTTCCTGAACATAAAATCCTTTCCCTTTTTCTTTAAAATTTTTCTTTCTTTAACTGCTAAATTTAATAATGTATTTTTTTTTAATACTAAGCATTCTTCTAATTTAATTAATATAGATCTTATAAAAGGATACTCTGGCCTAGTACTTTTATTATTTTCAATAGAGTTTATTATTTGTTCAGGGATTTTTGAAATGTATGACAATTCTTTAATTGTGAGGTTTTGTTGAATTCTTGCTTCTTTTACTAACTTTGCAATTTCTAAAGATTGGTCAACCAATCCAGGACTAAATTCTTTATTTTTTTCAGATTTTTTATTAAATAAGAAGAGATTTTTTAAAATATTCATTTAATCTTCCAAAGCTAAATAATCCTTTTACTTCTCATTTTTAAAATATTACATTTAATTCTAATAGAATTAAATAAATAGGTAAGTTAATTAACTGCAAATATAAAAACTAAACTGTTGAAATAATATTTTGTACTGCACTTTTTGCAATATTTAAAGGGCTAAAAGTATCTCTAATTAAAGCTAAGAGTTTTTTTGCATCAGTAAATTCTAATTTTTCATCTTTTATAAGACTTAAAAGAAGATTCTTCCTAACTTCGGATCCTTTTTTACTGACAAATAATTTCAATCCAGCGTTCGCTACTGGTATGAGATCTGGATTAATATTCTCTGAATCTCTAAATAAAATGTTTAGTAAACTTTCAACTTTTTCTATTTGGATTTGACCTTTTTTATCAAAAACGACTTCTAAAAGTATGTCTAAAATCTCTTCAGAATTATCGGTCAGTAGTTTTTTTGCAATATATGGATAAGCTATTTTTAGAATCTTAAATTCAGGATCTAACCTTAGTGCTAAACCCTCTTGACTAACAACGGCTCTTATTATTAAGGCAAACCTACTGGGAACTCTGAAAGGATAGGAATACATTAGTTTTGAGAATTTATCAGTTACATTTTTAAGATTAAAATTACCAACCTCAGCACCAAAAGATCCACCTAGAACTTCTTTTAATGGTTCAACAAGTTTTTGAAGATCTTGTTCTTTGGTTAAAAAACCTAATTTCTGGAAATCTTCTGCGAGAAGATAATATTCTTCGTTTATTATGTGAACAATTGCCTTAATAAGAGTAAGTCTATCTGAATTTGTAATAGTATCCATCATTCCAAAATCAACATAAGCTAAATTTCCACAATCTGCATTTCCTCCTTTGAGAGCAAACATATTTCCTGGATGTGGGTCTGCATGAAAATATCCAAATTCAAATAATTGCTGAAGTCCGCTGATGACACATGTTTTTATAAACGAAGCAGGTATTAAGTTGTTTTCCTCTAGTAAAATTCGATCTCTTAACTTAACTCCATCAATCCAAGAAGTTGTGATTACCCTTTTAGATGAAAACTGTTTTTCTAATTTAGGAATAAAAATATTTGGATTTTCTTTGAATAAATTTGCAAACCTCAAAGCATTTTCGGCCTCTTTTTGATAGTCAATTTCATCAAAAAGTGCCTTACCGAATTCATCTATTATTTCTCCAATTCCAACACCTATATTTAATGGTAAGAGTGGGGATAAAAAAGTCCCTAAAAACCTTAAAATTACAACATCCCTTCTTATAAGAAAGTATAAATTTGGCCTCTGTACTTTCACAGCTAGATAAGAATTATTTAATTTTGCTTTATAAACTTGACCTAAGCTTGCTGAAGCAATAGGACTATCTGGAAACTCTTCAAATAATTTATTAGCAGGGGATCCAAGTTCCTCTTCAATGATTTTTAAAGCAATTTTGTGATCAAATGCTGGGAGATTATCTTGTAAGTTTGTAAGTTCAGTAAGCCAATCTTGTCTAACAAGATCTGGTCTAGTTGAGAGTGCTTGGCCTAATTTGATAAAACAAGGCCCTAAATCCGTTATTACATCAAAAAGATATTTCGAGAGATTTTTTTGTACATTTTTATTTTTACTGTTACCTTGAAAAAGTATTCTTAAAAAAAGAAAAATAAAAGTTAAAAGGATATATAAAACTCTTGGGATAAAAATCCATGGTCTCAAAATCAACCAAAAAAAGTCTTCTTTTGCTGAATATTCCGAAAAAGATCTTTTCATTAAAGTTAAAAAATATCAAAAAAGATTACTATGTTGACCATTCTATATATGTCAATAATACTTTATGAGCATTTCATCTTTTCTAACTAAAAAGTTTTTAAAGTCTTTATTCTTTCCCGCTCATAATAGAGGGGCAGCTTTACCAAAGAAATTAGTGAAGTTGTTAAAAAATCCACCTGGGTATTGGGACTTGCCCGAGCTCCCAGAAATAGGCTCCCCACTATCCCAAAGCGGATTAATTGCTAAATCTCAAAGAGAATTCTCCGATAAATTTGGGGCTAAAGGATGTTTTTTTGGAGTTAATGGAGCTTCCGGATTAATACAATCAGCAGTAATTGCAATGGCAAATCCAGGCGAAAATATCCTGATGCCTAGAAATGTTCATATAAGTGTCATAAAAATCTGTGCGATGCAGAATATAAATCCAATATTTTTTGACTTAGAATTTTCAACCATAACGGGTCATTACAAACCAATTACAAAAATTTGGTTGGAAAATGTATTTAAAAAATTAAATTTTGATGAGAATAAAATTGCAGGGGTTATTCTTGTAAACCCCTCTTATCATGGTTATACAGGAGATTTAGAGCCTTTAATAGATTGTTGTCATCAAAAAAATTTACCTGTTTTAGTTGATGAAGCCCATGGTTCATATTTCCTTTTTTGTGAAAATCTTAATTTACCAAAACCGGCCTTATCATCAAAAGCTGATTTAGTGGTTAATTCATTGCATAAGTCACTCAATGGATTAACTCAAACTGCGGTAATTTGGTACAAAGGGAATCTAATAAATGAATATAAATTAATCAAAAGTATTAATCTGCTGCAAACCACCAGTCCAAGTTCCTTATTACTTTCTTCTTGTGAAGAATCTATTAAGGACTGGCTTAACAAAAAAAGTTTATCAAAATATCAAAAAAGAATTTTAGAGGCAAAAAGTATTTATAAAAAATTAATTCTAAAAAATATTCCTCTCATAGAAACTCAAGACCCCTTAAAAATTGTAGTAAATACCTCAAAGGCTGGGATTGATGGTTTTACTGCTGATAATTTTTTTTATAGAAATGGACTTATTGCCGAATTACCAGAAATGATGACTCTCACTTTTTGCTTAGGATTTGGAAATCAAAAAGATTTTCTTAATTTATTTGAAAAGTTATGGAAAAAATTACTATTAAATTCCAAAAAATCAAAAAGTTTAGAAGTGCTCAGATCGCCCTTTAAATTAGTTCAAGCTCCTGAAATCGAAATTGGAATTGCTTGGAAAAGTAAGAGTCGGAGTATTCCTTTCTCACAATCATTAAATAAAATATCTGGAGATATTATTTGCCCTTATCCTCCTGGGATACCTCTACTAGTTCCTGGCGAAAAAATTGATATAGATAGGTTTAATTGGATAAATAATCAAAGTTTATGCAACAAAGATCTGGTAAATTTTAATATAAGAGTCTTAGAAACATAGCAATTTCATATGAGATTAAGAAGCGGGTTACTTATAGGAATTTTTGGTTTAATTGTTGTTTTGATGGGGGGATGGTTTTTTACTTTGGCAACTGCTTTGCTTACATATCTAGCATTATTAGAATTTTTTAGAATGGCAGAATTTAAAGGAATAAGACCAGCTACAAAAACCACATTATTTTCATCCTTTATTATTATAGTTTCTACTTATCTTGAGACTATTGGTATGCTTGAAGGAGAAATTTCAAATTCAATTTTGCCAATCTGTTCAGTTGGGATATGTACTTGGTTACTTTTGCAGCCAAAACCTGGGACAATTTCAGATATTGCAGCATCAATTTTTGGATTATTCTATTTAGGTTTTTTACCTAGTTACTGGATTAAGTTAAGGGAATTAGATTCAGTGATAATTAGTTCAAATCAGGGGTTTATGTCGTTTGAGAACTTATCAAATACTACAGGTCTGCATTTAACTTTAACTTCTTGCTTTTTAATTGTAGCTAGTGATATTGGATCTTATTTCATTGGGAAGTCATTTGGTAAAACATCTCTATCTCCGATATCTCCTAGCAAAACTATAGAAGGTTTAATTGGAGGAATATCCTGTTCAACTTTACTAGCAATAATTTTCGCATTTTTATTGAATTGGGAAAATCCATTAATTGTTGGAATAATATATGGAATTTCAATTTCTCTAATGGCATTAGTTGGAGATTTAATTGAATCTATGATGAAGAGAGATGCAAAAATAAAAGATTCCGGAACTTTTTTACCGGGACATGGAGGAATTCTTGACAGAATTGATAGTTACATCTTTACTCCATCTGTTTTGTATTATATTTTTATAATTCTCAAGTATCTAAATTAATTAAAAAATCTTTTATTCCAAAAAATAATCTTGGATAATTTTACTAGATAATGATGGAAGATCTATATGCGGAAGATGACCACATTTTTGTAACCCTACAAAATTTAATTTTTCAATATTTCCTATTTTTTTAATCTCTTTTTTTCCAAGAATTCGATCATTTTCTCCACATAATGTTTTAATTGGGATATTTTGGATATATTTTTGAGTTCCTGCAAATCCACCACTTTTTGCAAATGATGCAAGTGAATTCCTCCATCCTTTACAACCTAAATGAATTGAAGCAATTTGCTCTTCCATCTTACCAACGCATTCATCTGGAAAAGCAAATGCTTGCCTACAAAGACTTTTTCTAACCTGAGGCAATCCAAGAAATGAGGCACCAATTTGGTTAAGAGGAAAAGGGATACTCTTAGGTTCTCCAAACAATCCTGCGGGTGACAAAAGGATAATTTTATCAATAGAATCAGGAATTTCATAAGCAAGTTTTAAAGCTGTTGAGCCTCCCATAGAGGCACCTATAATTTTTAGATTCTTTGTTATTTTTAATGTCTTAAGGAGATCAATTAAATGCGAAATTATTTTCGAGGAATTGTATTCATTTGTTGCGCATCTGGGACTAAAACCAAAACCCAAAAGATCAGGAACGATAACTTGAAAATTTCTTTTTAGTGATTTATATATTCTTCTGAATTCTAAAAAACTACTATCAAAGCCATGTAGAAGAAGTATAGGTTGACCTTTCCCACCAATAACTACTGGGAATTTCATCAAGTTCCAATTTTGGTTTAGTTTTATCCACTTAACATCATTTGCCAAATAAAGACCCAAAGGATCTAATAGTGACAATTTGGCACTTTCGAAAAATTCTGCATTTAAATCACTTAATTGTTCAAAATTGTTTTTAGTCAAAAAATATTTATGTTTTAATTTTTTGTTGTTCAAAATTAGAAATAACATCTATTATGTCCCGTTTATTAATTTCAAAAGGCAAAAAGTGAATCTCAGATTTATCTCGACAAGTAAAATCAGCAATTTTCTCTAAATTATTATTTTCAAAAACATTTATTCCAAGTTGTCCGATAGTAGTTGGCAAATTCAATTCTTTCATAAGTACAAATAATTGTTTAATTGATTGATCAGCTAATTTATTATTATTTTTCATTTCTTCTAGTCTTAATTGCAACAATAATCCAACCCCAACAATCTCACCATGTAAGAATTTATTAGGGGTGATTATCTGAGTAATTGCATTATGAATAGCATGTGCTGCTGCAGTCCTACATTTTTCTCCGCCAATACCGCCAACTAATCCTGCTGTAAGTCCACATGCTTCTACAGTATTTTGCCAAGATGGATTATTTTCAAATTGACCCTTAAATGCTTTTCCTCCATCTATTAATAGTTGATCTCTTAAAACTCTTGATATCTGAATTGCTTGTTGAACAAGACCGTCATCTATTTTTGAACTTGTTATTGAGGATTCGTACCATTTTGCCAAGGCATCTGCTATGCCACTTGCAAGTGTTCTTGATGGAGCAGTTCGAATAAATTTATGATCAAAAACTAGTATTTTCGGACAAGATCCTAATGCAACATCTTTTATAAATTGACCATCCTTTGTATAAATATTCGATAAGGCTGTCCAACCCGCACATGTAGAGGCGCTAAGGGGAACTGTAATACAAGGGATATTAAGAGACTCGGCTATATATTTTCCAGAGTCTAGAACTTTGCCACCTCCAGCTGCGATAACACAATCATTATTATTATTTGAAATAATATTCTTAACTCTTGAAATATCTTCGTAACAACAATCAAATTGTAAATTGGCAGAATTCACATTAAGTTTTTGATTTTTTAAATCATTAAAAATATTATTTCTCAAATTAATCGTTTGAATCCCTCTACCTAGAATTAATGGACTTTTAGTTAATTTAGTAATTTGAGGTAATGATTTTTCCCAGGCAAAATTTCCCCTATATATAGTTTCTGGAGATATAGACTGCATATTTAATTTGTATGATTAGAAATTAGCACCTGCAAGCTCTTGAGGCGATTCTTCAGAAGAGATATTTATCGTAACTTTTTTATTATCATCTATATCAACTAAAGCATTATCTCCATCTTTTATTCTTCCAGAAAGAACTTCTTCAGCCAAACTATCTTCTAGTAATCGCATAACTGCCCTCCTCAAAGGTCTAGCTCCGTATGATGGATTGTAACCTTCTTCAACAAGTCTTTCTTTGAAAGCATCGGTAACATTTAATTTAATACCTTTATCCTGTAGTCGGACAAAAACTTCTTGTAACATTATCTCAGCAATTTCTTTAACTTCATTTTTAGTTAATTGTCTGAATACAATTATTTCATCAAGCCTATTTAAAAATTCAGGCCTAAAGTATTGCTTAAGTTCTTCATTAACTAGTGATTTAATTCTGTTATATTGGCTATCTTCAACTGAATCACCTGAGAATTCGAATCCTAGTCCGCCACCTCCTTTCTCAATTACTTTTGAACCGATATTAGATGTCATTATTAACAATGTATTTTTAAAATCTACGGTTCTACCTTTGGAGTCAGTTAACCTTCCGTCTTCAAGTAGTTGCAATAATAAGTTAAAAACATCTGGATGCGCCTTTTCAACTTCATCAAATAAAACTACAGTATAAGGACGTCTTCTGACAGCTTCTGTAAGCTGACCACCTTCATTAAAACCAACATAACCAGGAGGCGAACCTATAAGTTTACTAACTGTATGTCTTTCCATAAATTCTGACATATCTAATCTAATCATTGCTTCTTCACTACCGAAGAAATATGAAGCCAATGATTTAGTTAACTCAGTTTTCCCAACACCGGTAGGTCCAGAAAAAATAAAACTTGCTATGGGTCTATTAGGATTTTTTAATCCAACTCTTGCTCTTCTTATGGCTCTTGAGACAGCCTTTACAGCTTCATCTTGTCCAATTAGCCTTTGGTGAAGTGTTTCCTCCATATTAAGAAGCTTGACTGATTCAGTTTCTGTTAATTTTTGAACAGGAACTCCTGTCCATGAAGCCACAATATGAGCTACATCCTCTTCACAAACAAGGGGACTTTGTAAAAGATTTGAATCACTATTTACAGAATTATCGACATCAGATTGCTCTCCAGCTGTGGATTCTTTTTTATTGTCCAAAACCTCTTTAATTTTTGCAGACAATTCCATCTCTTTTTCGCGTAATTGGCCAGCTTGATCAAAATTTTGGTCTCTTACAGATTCTTCTTTCTGTTTTTGGATTTGTCTAAGTTCTCTATCTATTTGTTTTGCTTCAGGCGGAAGTTTAGAGTTTATTAAACGTACTCTACTTCCTGCCTCGTCGATAAGGTCAATAGCTTTATCAGGTAAAAATCTATCAGATATGTAACGATCCCCTAAATGAGCGGCGGCCTCTAGCGCATCATCAGTAATTTTTAGACGATGATGTTGTTCGTAACGCTCTCTAAGACCTTTTAAAATTTCGATTGTATCTTCTATAGATGGCTCACCAACCATTACAGGCTGGAATCTTCTTTCTAGAGCAGCATCTCTTTCAATATGTTTTCTATATTCATCTAGAGTTGTTGCTCCAATACATTGGAGTTCCCCTCTAGCTAATGCTGGCTTAAGTATATTTGCTGCATCTATAGCTCCTTCAGCGGCTCCAGCTCCTATTAAAGTATGCACTTCATCTATAACAAGAATGACGTTACCTGCTGATTTAATTTCTTCCATTATTTTTTTTAACCTTTCTTCAAATTCACCTCTATATTTTGTTCCTGCTACCAAAAGACCAATATCAAGAGTCAAAACTCTTTTATCTTCAAGTATGTCTGGAATATCCCCAGTTTGTATTCTTTGAGCTAGGCCTTCTGCGATAGCTGTTTTACCTACACCCGGCTCCCCAATAAGAACAGGATTATTTTTTGTCCTCCGACCTAGTATTTGAACTACACGATCTATTTCGGAATGGCGTCCAACGACTGGATCTAACTTTGATTCACTTGCTAATTTTGTTAAATTTGTTCCGAATTCATCAAGAGTAGCAGTTTTTAAGTTGCTCTTAGTTGTACTTGCCCCTGTGCCAACTTCGGCTGTTTCACCAAGCATCCTTATAACTTGTGTTCTAACTTTTGTTAAATCAATATTAAGATTTTCAAGAACTCTTGCAGCCACACCTTCACCTTCTCTAATTAAACCCAACAATAAATGTTCTGTACCAATGTAATTGTGACCAAGTTGACGAGCCTCTTCTAAAGATAGTTCTAATACTCTTTTAGCCCTAGGAGTAAAAGGTATTTCTACAGCTACAAACCCTGAACCTCTACCTATTATCTTTTCAACCTCTATCCTTGAATCTTTTAAATTAACTCCAAGAGATTTAAGTACTTTCGCTGCGACCCCAGTTCCTTCTCCAATTAACCCCAAAAGAATTTGTTCTGTTCCAACAAAATTATGACCAAGTCTTCTAGCTTCCTCTTGAGCAAGCATAATGACTTTTATAGCCTTTTCTGTAAATCTTTCAAACATTAGAAGATTAAATTCCTATTAATAACCTACCAGTAATATGTCAATTTTGTGTTCAGAATGAGCTTTTGTGAATACCCAAAAGTATAATTTATCAAATTAAATTGAACTTTTTTAGTGATATAGCAAGAAATTATAGTAATTTCAAGGATTCTGGTTATCCGAACAATTAAATTTTTACATTATTCAGTTGTTAATTTTTTTTCTTTTAAAAGAGCATGTGAACCATCTTTATAATAATTTCTTCTTATTCCTACAGTAGAAAAATCAAATCGACTGTAAAATCTTTCAGCAATAACATTACTCTGAGAAACCTCCAATAGTATTTTTTTTAGATTTAATTTTTCACATTTTTTTATTAAATAACTCATAAGATATGATCCAAAACCCTTTTTCCTAAATTTCTTATTTACAACAAAATAATTTATTTGAGCTTCATCAAGAACAATCTGAAAAACACATATTCCAATTACAAAATTTGTAATTAATAATCCAAAGATTTTTGTACCTTCTTTTTTGAATTCGTTAACCCATTGTTTCTTGCTCCATAGGGAAATCGTATTTGAATCTAATTCATAACATAAATCAATATCTTTCTCATTTATTTGTTTGATAGATATCATTTTATAATGTATTTATATTTAAAAAGTTCTAATCTAGAGTCATTATAAAATATGACGGTCTTGTCAAAACTTTATTTAAGGTTCTCCCATGGAAGAAAAACGATCTTTTTTAAAACAAAAAATTGACTTAGATAGTCCTAATAAAAATATCGTACCAATTACTACATCTATTGGAGGAGATGGTAAATTGTCAGTTGGTGGCTGTTCTATTGAAGAGTTAGTTAAAAAATATGATTCTCCTCTTTATATATTGGATGAAATCACTTTAAGAAAGTCTTGTAGAGCTTATAAAAAAGCATTAGAAAAATATTACCCAGGGGAATCTCTCCCTATATATGCTTCCAAGGCAAATAGCTCTATATTCATGAGTAATCTCGTTTCATCAGAAGGTTTAGGACTTGATGCAGTGTCAGAGGGAGAATTATTAACTGCACTAAAGGGTGGGGTCCCAAATGAAAAAATTGTTTTTCATGGTAATAACAAATCTGACAAAGAAATTGATTTCGCAATTAGAAATAACATCAAAATAATTGTAGATAATGACTATGACTTAAAAAGATTAGAAGAAGTATCAAATTCATTAAATCATGACTTAGAAATAATGATACGCTTTACTCCTGGAATCGAATGCCATACACATGAATACATAAGAACAGGTTCATTTGATAGCAAATTTGGTTTTGGAATCGAATATTTGAATAATTTATTTGCAAGCATAAGCGAAACTAAACATCTAAAGTTAAAAGGAATACATGCGCATATTGGTTCCCAGATTTTTGAACTAGAACCTCATAAGGATCTAGGAGAAATAATGGTAAAGGTTATTTTAGACGCCAAAAAATTTGGCCATAATATTGAAGAACTTAATGTTGGTGGAGGTTTAGGCATTAAATATACAATAAATGACGATCCACCTTCTATCGATGAATGGGTTAAAACAATTTCTAACTCAGTTGTTAAAGCTTGTAAAAAACACAATTTAAATCTACCAAAATTGATGTGTGAACCTGGAAGATCTATCGTATCTACAGCAGGTATAACAATTTACAAAATTGGGGCTTTTAAAGAAATTCCTGGAATCAGAACTTATTTGTCTGTTGATGGCGGGATGAGTGATAATCCAAGGCCAATAACATATCAATCAAATTACTCTGCATGTTTGGTAAAAAACCCCTTTAATATCAACTCAAAAAATAAATATACAATTGCTGGCAAACACTGCGAATCGGGAGATGTACTGTTTAAGGAGATAGAACTAGCAAATTGCGAAACAGGAGATCTCATATGTGTTTTTGGAACTGGTGCTTACAATAATTCAATGAGTTCTAACTACAACAGAATTCCAAGACCCTCAGCCCTTTTAGTTTGTAATGGAGAAGCAGAGATTATTCAAAGAAGAGAAAGTCCGATTGATCTTTTAAAATATGATGTTTTGCCTGATCGCTTTATTAAATAAAATTAGGTAAATTTAAATTAATTCTGTTTTTAGTGTGATTTTCTGGGGAATTATAAATTTAAAGCTTTTATTAGATGTCTTATTTGCTGTTGGTTTCGGACTTTTATTATTCTCTAGAGTAAAAGAACAACGGACATTATGGCTTCTAAGAGGATATTTGTTTTTAGTATCATCGGCTTGGTTTATTCAAAGATATGCATACTTACCACTAACATCAAAATTAATTGATGCAGTAGTTCTTGCTTGCTCTCTCTCATTAGCGATCCTTTGGCAAGGAGAGTTAAGAAGATTAATGGAACTTCTAGGCACTGGAAGGCTAGCTGTATTACTTGGGAATCCACCAAAGGAATTTAGAGCAACTTCAACAACTATTACTCAGTTAGTTGATACTGCAGGTAAACTCTCTCAAAATAGAAGAGGCGCTTTAATTGTTGTAGATTTGGGGAGTGATTTAAGACCTGAAGATTTTTTATATTCAGGTACTAATATTGAGGCACAATTATCAACTGATCTTTTAATAAATCTTTTTGCTACAGATACGCCCTTACATGATGGAGCAGTTCTTGTGAAAGGGAATAAAATAATTTCTGCTGGCGTAATACTTCCTCTCTCAAGACAAGGGATAAGTAGATATGGCACAAGACATTTAGCAGCATTAGGAATTACGGAAAGATTTGACAGATGTATTTGTATTGTTGTTTCTGAAGAAACAGGTACGTTATCATTAGCAAGCCAAGGCAAACTCGAAAGGCCAATAACCAGCAGCAGGTTACAAGAACTTCTTGCAAAATTGATTGGCAATCAAAACTCTATTGGAAACAGTAAATCATCTATAGGCAAAAATAATGTATCCCAAAAAACAAATCCAAGTGATAAGATTACCATTGATATTAATGAAAAAGAATTTAATAAAACAGATAACTTTACTAACATAAAGGATTAACTAATGAGTTTAGGAAAAATAATCGACAAGAAAAATAATGACCTATCAAAGAGAATAGATAAGCAAAAAATTCCAGAACATGTTGCAATAATTATGGATGGAAATGGTAGATGGGCTACTAAAAAAGGTTTACCTCGTTCATATGGGCATAAAAGAGGAGTCAATGTTTTAAAAGAAATTCTTAAAGTATCAAAAAAATTAGGTTGTAAAGTACTTACTGTTTACGCTTTTTCAACTGAGAATTGGTCAAGACCAACAAAAGAGGTTGATTTTCTCATAAATCTCTTTAGCGAAGTTTTGAGAACCGAAATTGATCAGATACATGAAGAATCAACAAAAATAAAATTTATTGGAGATTTATCTCCATTCCCAGAAACTTTAAAAAAAATAATCTCTAGCTCAGAATCTCTAACTAAAAACAACAATAAATTTTTATTGAATGTTTGCGTCAATTACGGAGGCAGACAAGAAATAGTAAAAGTTGCAAAAGAATTAGCATTAAAATCTTCTTCTGGTGAAATAAAACCAAGTGAAGTGAATGAAGAATTATTCAATTCAGAGCTTTTAACTGGAGGGATTAAAGATCCAGAATTACTAATAAGAACTAGTGGAGAAAAAAGGATCAGTAATTTTCTTTTATGGCAATTAGCTTATTCAGAAATTTACATTTCTGACGTACTCTGGCCAGACTTCAATGAGTTTGAATTTCTAAAAGCAATAATTGATTACCAATCAAGGAATAGACGTTTTGGCGGTATAGAATCATTACCAAATGAATCTTTTGAAGATTCTCAATATTCTTCCTAACAAAAATGGCTAATTCGAATAACCAGTTATTGAAAGAAATTAGGTTCGATTGGAATAAAGAGGAGATATTGGAAATACTTAATAAGCCCCTAATTGATTTAATGTGGGAATCACAAATCGTTCACAGGAAATTCAATAAATACAACATTCAATTAGCATCATTGTTCAGCGTAAAAACTGGTGGATGCGAGGAAAATTGTTCGTATTGTAGTCAATCAATTTATAGTGCTAGCGAAATCAAAAGTCATCCACAATTTCAAGTTGAAGAGGTTTTAACAAGAGCTCAAATAGCAAAAAATGAGGGTGCAGATAGGTTTTGTATGGGTTGGGCATGGAGAGAAATAAGAGATGGGAAATCTTTTAATGCAATGTTAGAGATGATTAGAGGTGTAAGAGATTTGGGGATGGAAGCATGTGTTACTGCTGGGATGCTTACAGAAGAACAAGCTTCCAGACTGGCTGATGCAGGTTTGACCGCGTATAACCACAATCTTGATACTAGTCCGGAGCATTATAAAAATATTATTACGACTAGAACTTATCAAGACAGATTAGATACTATCAAAAGAGTAAGAAATGCAGGGATAAATGTATGTTGTGGAGGAATAATAGGTTTGGGGGAAACTAATGGCGATAGAGCATCTCTATTGGAAGTGCTTTCAAACATGAATCCGCACCCTGAAAGTGTTCCAATAAATTCATTAGTAGCTATTGAAGGTACCGGTTTAGAAGATAATCAAGAAATTGATTCTATTGAAATGATAAGGATGATAGCTACAGCCAGAATTATTATGCCTAAAAGTAAAATAAGATTAAGTGCAGGACGAGAAAAGCTTTCAAAAGAAGCCCAAATTTTATGTTTTCAATGTGGGGCAAATTCAATTTTTTATGGAGATGAGTTACTCACAACTTCAAATCCATCTTTTCAATCAGATAGGGAACTTCTTAAAGAGGTTGGAGTATCATTTAACAAAGATTTTGAAACTAGTGAAAAAACATTATCTTCTTTATGAAAGGCAAATATTATAAAATAGTTTCTCTCTACTGTTTCTTCCCATTTCAAGAAAACTTAATTCTTGATCTAAAAAATAAATTATTAGAAATCGAAAATGAAAACGACCTTTCAGGTTTATTAATTTTTGCAAGTGAGGGTATTAATGGAACTATTTGTGCCGAGAAAAATGTAATTGATTTTGTTATCAATTTGCTTAATAAATATGCAGGTCATAGAAATTTAAATATTAAAGTAAACTTTTCAAAAGAGAAAGTCTTCAAAAAATTAAAAATAAAAATCAAAAAAGAAATTGTAACCATGGGGGTCCCTGAAATAAACCCTGCAGAAAATAATGGGACCTACATTGACTCAGCTGATTGGAATAAGTTAATTAAAAATCAAAATACAATAGTCATTGATACTAGAAATCATTATGAGGTTTCTTTAGGTACATTTCAGAACTCAATAAACCCAAATACTAGAAACTTTAACGAATTCCCAAAGTGGGTAGATGATCATTTAGAAACCCATTTAGAAAATAAACAGAATATAAATATAGCAATGTTTTGTACCGGAGGAATAAGATGTGAAAAAGCTACTAGTTTACTGAAAAAGAAAGGCTATAAAAATATTTATCACCTACAAGGGGGTATCCTTCAATACCTTGACGAAATACCAAAAGAAAAAAACTTATTTGAAGGTGAATGTTATGTTTTTGATAAAAGAGTTGCTTTAGATCAAGATTTAGAAAAAGGTTCTTACTCGATTTGTCATGCATGTGGAATGCCAATTTCAATTCAAGATAAAAAAAGAAAAGAATATAGAAAGGGTATCCAATGTCATTTCTGCATAGACCAATTCAGCGATGATGATAGGAAAAGGTTTGAAGAAAGACAAAAACAAATCGATAGATCAAAAGTGGAAAACCATAAAATCTATAAGGACTAATTTTCAAAATCATGAAAGTTGAAGAATTAGAAAAATTAGCAGGTTCCATTGGATTATTAATTAAAATTCAGGTTAGAGAAACTATCGGATTATGTTTCTTTAGAATCGTGATTGCAGAAAAGAAAGATAACATAATTAAGATTTGGGCCGAAATGAAAGGTTGGACTTATTTAAATAAACAAGGTATTCAGCTTGATACATTAAGAATCCTCAGTAAAGCTCCTGCTTTTGTTTCGGAATTAATATGGGCAACAACTATGGCTTGGGCAATTGAAAAAAAATCAAGCAATAAAGTAAGACTTTTAGCTATTTTTGATAGTGAAGGATATAGTAAAAAACTTGTAAGATATTTCAAGTTTATAGGATTCAAAATTGTCAAAGAAGTTGGTTCTAGCCCAGTAGATCTTTTATTAAGATTGGTTTGGGGAGGTGCAGGTACACTTATGAACGGGGAATGTATTTCCATATTGAAAAGACTTGAAAAGAAACTCTCTTTAATTGAAGAAAGTTAACCCGCGTGATAGCTACTTCTAACTAAAGGGCCAGAAGACACTTTTTTGAATCCTAATTCCTTAGAAAAGCGATATAAATATTCAAACTCTGATGGATCCCAATATTTTTTAACTGCCAAATGATTGAATGAGGGCCTTAAATATTGGCCAATTGTAATTTGATCACAATCTATTTTTTTAAGATCATAAATTGTATTTTTTATTTCATCCAATGTTTCCCCAAGTCCTAACATTATGCCTGATTTAGTTTGAATATGAGGAGCAATATCCTTTGACTTTTTTAGTAAACTAAGGGATTTTTTGTAATTTGCACCCCTTCTAACTTCTTTTTGCAGTCTTTCAACAGTTTCAAGATTATGATTAAAGCATGTTGGATCTTTTTCTAAAATCATCTTCAATCTCTCAGTCTGAAGGTTATTTGTTTCTTCAAGATTTTTTCCTCCACCCCATAAATCAGGAGTTAAAACTTCAATTTTAATTGTTGAATCAATTTTTCTAATCTCATCAATTGTAGATATAAATAAATTTGCACCATGATCAGGGAGATCATCTCTAGCTACAGATGTCAAAACAACATATTTCAGATTTAGTACTTTCACTGCTTCAGCGACTTGAGTACATTCATCAATATTGATAGAACTAGGTCTACCTTTATTTACCTGACAAAAAGCACATGAACGAGAACATATCGATCCACCCAGTAAGAAGGTGGCTGTTCCTGAGGCATAACATTCTGCTCTATTTGGACATCTTGCTTCTTCACAAATAGTATGAATATTTGATTTTTTGATGAGTGTTTGTATTTTTTCGAATTCTGAAGCTTTACTAATAGGAAATTTAATCCAAGAGGGAAGTCTTAAGATTTTTTCTTTCTTGATTAGATTATTTTCTCTCATTGTCTAATTTAGTATTGTTCTGCCTTCTAAGGCCCTTGCAAGTGTAACTTCATCCACATATTCAAGCTCACTGCCCATTGGGAGCCCATATGCAATCCTCGTAACTTTAGTAAAAGGGGCTAACAATTTTCCAATATAAAGACTTGTTGTATCTCCCTCAACACTTGGAGTCAATGCCAATATGATCTCATCTATTTCAGAATTACTAACTCTTTCTACCAAGCTTCTTATTTCTAAGAGTTCGGGGCCAACAGAATCCATTGGGGATATTAAACCACCAATAACATGGTAAACACCTTTAAATTCTCTGGCGCGTTCCAAAGCAAGCAAATCTTTAGTTTCTGCTACTACACAGATTAGTTTTTGATTTCTTTCAGTATTTCTACAAATTTCGCATTCATCTTCTGAAGTCAAATTGAAACATTTTTTGCAACGACCAACATTACTATGTGCTTCTAATAGAGCCTTTGAAAATTCTCTTATTGTACTTTCAGGTTGCTTTAAAATAAACAGGGCTAATCGTTGCGCTGTTCTTGGACCAATCCCTGGGAATTTCTCAAAATGACCGATTAATTTTGAAAGTGGTTTGGTATAAGTAATCAAAATTAAACTATTTCTAGAGATAATTTAGACGCAAAATTCCGAATTGCCATAATTGTTTGCTTTTAATGTTTTATTATGTTTTTAATTAGTAATTTCAAACAAAATGAAAAATATTAAATTTAACCCTTTCAAATATTTATTTTTGGTTTTTTTTGTGCTTAACACTGAGTGCTTGTAGTGGCGGACTAAATGCGGGATTAGAAGCTTATCAAAGTCCAGATGGTAGATATGCCTTTTTGTATCCAACAGGATGGACTAGAGTAAAAGTCGATGGAGGACCTGAAATTATATATCATGATTTAATAAATAGTAATGAGACCTTAAGTTTAGTTATTTCTGATGTCAATAAAGACGTTCAATTAGAGCAATTAGGAAGCCCAAGTGAAGTAGGTCAAACATTAATTGATAAAGTCATTGCTCCCGAAGGTTCAGGTAGAGAGGTAAAACTTATAAATGCCAATAAGAGGGAGGCATCCAATCATATTTTCTATGATTTAGAGTATGAATTAAATTTAAAAGAACAGGCAAGACATGAATTAGCCACTGTCGTAATTGATAGAGGAACACTTTACACTTTCGCTGTGGGAACAAATGAAGAAAGGTGGAATAAAGTTGACGGTATGTTTAGTAACGTAATTGAATCATTTAACTTCTTAATATAGTTTAAAAACTCATACTAGATTCCTACTTGAACATTCCACAAATCAGCATATATTTTGTTCTGATCTAATAGTTTTTTATGTTTTCCGCTTTCAACTATTTTACCTTTATCAATAACTACAATATTATCCGCATTTTTTATAGTGCTTAATCTATGAGCTATTACTATAGTTGTTCTTTCTTTTGTAATTTTAGATAACGATTTTTGAATTAAAGCCTCTGTTTCATTATCAACTGAAGCTGTAGCTTCATCTAATATTAATATTGGAGCATCCTTTAAAACAGCTCTCGCCAAGGCAATTCTTTGACGTTGCCCGCCTGAAAGCCTTTGGCCCCTTTCCCCCACTATAGTTTTATAACCATCTGGTAATTGTTCAATAAATTTATGAGCTTCCGCAATCTTTGAAGCTTTAATAATATCTTTAAGACTTGGGTTGATTGAGCCATAAGCAATATTTTCTTGTACACTGCCATGAAATAAATAAGTTTCTTGACTTACTAAAGAGATACACTTTCTTAAATCCCTCAAATTTATTTCTTTGATAGAAACCCCATCCAAGGTTATTGACCCATTATTACTATCATAAATTCTAAGTAGTAGTTTTATTATTGTACTTTTCCCAGAACCTGTTAAGCCAACAATTCCTAATGTTGAGTTATTTTCAATTTTGAAATTTATGTTTTTTAATGTTAAATCTCGTCCAGGATAATTAAAATTTATATTATTAAAAATAATTTCTCCTTTGATATCTTTAGGTTCAATTTTTATTTTTCCATCTTTTATTTTTATAGGCGTATCTATGAGATCAATTACTCTATCTATTGATGCCATAGATCTCTGAAAATCATCTAAAACATGCCCCAAAGTAGTTAAAGGCCATAATAGTCTTTGTGTTATAAACACTAAAAAACTATAAGTACCTACATCAAGTGTTTTATTCCAAGTTTGGAAACCTCCAATTAATAGAATTGCTATAAAAGCAAATAAAATTGCAAATCTTATAAGAGGGATAAAAGCAGAAGATAATTTTATTGCAGCCTTATTACTTTTTTGATAATCGAGACTTTCTTTATTTAATCTATTAAGTTCCCATTTTTCTTTAGTAAAACTTTTTATGGTTAGAATTCCACTTAAATTATTATTAAGCCTTGATGCCAACAGTCCAGCTTTATTTCTAACATCTCTGTATTTTGGAGCGAGCTTCCTTTGAAATTTAATAGATCCTAAAAATATAATTGGAATAGGAAAGAAAGCAAATAAAGCGATTTTTGGAGCTACAAAAATCATAGTGCCTCCAATTATTAAGACAGTTATAAATAATTGAATAATCTGATTAGCCCCTTGGTCTAGAAATCTCTCAAGTTGATTAATATCATCATTCAAAATAGATAATAGCCTTCCAGTATTATCATTTTCGAAAAAATCCATATCTAATTCCTGGATATGCTCATAAGCTTTTATTCTTAATTTATGTTGCGATAGCTGAGCCAAATTTCTCCATAAAATCGAATATAAATATTCAAAGGAGGATTCACCAGACCAAACAATTCCTGAAGCAAATGCAAGAAAAATCAATTGTGCTGGAACTTCTTTTATTCCAAAACCAGCAATCCAAGAATTCTGTTCCTTAACAACGATATCCACTGCAAGACCAATTATTACAGGGGGAGCTAAATCTAATATTTTATTAATTATGGAACTAAGAAAAGCAAAAAATAGTAACCTTCTTCCCTCAATCAGATTTAAATAAAGTCTAATTATTGGATTTTGATTGTTCTTAGACCTCATAAAAATAATAATTAAATTTTTCTATAATGATTTAAATTTTCTTTAGTTTCTAATTTACATTTTGTTTTTGCATCTTGATGACTTGCAGTTTGCATAAATTCTTCGTAGTAACAATCACAAGTTTCATTCGCAATTTCTTCACTATATACTATTTCTGCTTTCATCATCTCCTCTTTGACACTCTGAAGACAAAATAATTTTATGATTGAATTTTGTTTCGTTTGAGCTAAATAATAACTATTAAAGGAGTTGAATAGCATTATCAGATTCACAAAAATAAAGAACTTATATTTGCTAGCTTTCATTCTCTATAACTAGTTTCTGACTTTAATTTTTTTTAATTTATTTTTAGTTTCTCTATGCAGATCTCTGGGTAAATCTACCAAACTGTAATCATTAAAAATCTGTATCTTTCCTATGGATCTACCATTTATATTAGTTGAATTACAGATTGAGGATATAATATTTGCAACTCTAACTCCATCAAATTTACCAAAGTTAAATTTGTAGGTTTCAAAAGAATCATTTTGATAATTATTTCTTCTATTTGAATTTCTCATACGATTGTTACTATTTCTATTTGATCTATTTCGATCAGTATTATTTTGTTTATTAATCCAAGAATCATCGTCATTAACAAAAAATGATTTATTACCAATTACTAAATTAATCGCCGCCATTGCAATATTTGAGTCATCCATAGAGTATTTTTCTTTTAAATTATCTAGTACATCAATAATCAAAGCTTTATTTTCTTCATTTTCATCTTTAGCTAAAGAACTCTCATTAACATTATCTATAAGTTTATCCATCCTTTTTTCATTTATTATTTTATTACTTGGTATGTTAATTTCTTCAATCTTAGTTCTTGTTGAGTTTTCTAAGTTTCTTAGAAAATGTTTTTCTCTTTGATTAACAAATAAAATTGCTTCTCCTGATCTGCCTGCCCTTCCAGTTCTCCCAATTCTATGAGTATATGTTTCCTTGTCAAAAGGAAAATCGTAGTTAACAACAAGTTTTATCCTCTCAACATCTAATCCTCTAGCTGCGACATCAGTAGCAACAAGGATATTAATAAATCCTTTTTTCAATCTATCTACAGTATTTTCTCTTTGATTTTGAGGTATATCTCCATTAAGTACTGCCACAGTATGACCTGAATTCTCTAAAGCTTCAGCTATTGAAGTAGTAAGTAGTTTTGTCCTAACAAAAATAATTACTCCCTCGTTATTAAGTTCCAGTATTCTTTTTAAAGCATCTAACTTATGATGCCTTTGTACATATAGAAATTTTTGCGCAATTAATTGAGTTTCTTTTTTGACACTTTTGATTAATATTTCGGCGGGATCATTTAGATATTTTTTTGCTATATTTCTTATCTCACTAGGCATTGTTGCTGAAAACAATACCATCTGCTTATTTTCCGGAAGTTGATCTATTATCCATTCAATATCTTCAAGAAAACCCATATTTAACATTTCATCTGCCTCATCTAAAACAAGACATTTTATATCTTTAATTTTAAAAGTCCCCTGCCTTATATGATCCATTATTCGACCTGGGGTCCCAACTACAACGTCAACTTTTCTTTTTAATGCAGAAATTTGATTTCGATAGTCGGTACCCCCATATATTGCAACCGTCTTAAAATTACTAGATTCAGAACTATAACTTTTAAAAGATTCTGCCACTTGAGTTGCTAATTCTCTTGTAGGAGTCATAACTAAAACCTTGGCATTTAATTCATTATTATCTTTAAGTTTTTCTATTAATGGTAATGCGAATGCCGCAGTCTTTCCTGTTCCTGTTTGTGCTTGGCCTAGTAAATCCCTGCCTAACATTAGTTCGGGAATTGCAGCTTTTTGGATGGGAGTTGGATTTTTATATCCTTTATTTGTTAACGAGTTTAAGATCGATTTATTAAACCCAAAGTCGAGAAATCCATTCTCATTATCATCTCCTTTCGATACTTCCAATCTTTGAGATGCAATTTCTTTTTTGTCCTCTAAGTTCTTGAACTCTAGTAGGGAAGAATTTTCATTCTTAGACTTTTCCTGCTCACTACCAAGAGATTTACTATCTTTTTTTAAAGCCATTTTTAATGCCTAATAATCTTCTGATTAGGCATTCAACAAATATCTAAATTGACTTAAGTTGTTGATTAGCCTTACAGAGCCGAGTTATTAATCTAACATCTTAGGGTTAAGATATTACTAATTTCTCAAAAATAAAATTTAATTTAAATAATATATATTTAAAGATTTTTTCGCTCTTGTAACAGCAGTATAAAATAACCTTCTTTCAAAATTATCTCTGCAAAAGATATTTTGATTATTTTTTTTTTCTTTTACAGCATATTGATTTCTTCTATAATTTTGGGACCACAAAATATTTACTTTTTCAGATTCACTTCCTTGAGATTTATGAATAGTAATGGCTATTGCTGGTACAACATTTTCTAAATTAGATGGATCAATTAATGCGACAATTTCTTCGTTATTATCATTAAATTTTCTAAAAAGATATTTTCTTTTATTTTTTAAACCTATTAGTACTCCGATATCCCCATTTGACAACCCAAGTTCATTATTATTTTTTGTACACATTATCGGAACACCCTCTTTAAGAGTTTTAAGGTCATATGGTTTTTTTTGACCAAAAACAATTTCATTTAAATTTTCAACACTCCATATTCCGGAATTTTTTTCGCATAAAATTAAGTGACTTTGTAAATCCAGAAATATCTTATCTACTAAATCTTTTTCATTAAGCAATAAATTATCAATACTCTCATCAAATATATATTTTTTTCTACTTAAATTTGAAGTGGAAATATTTAACTGTTTTAGATGACTTGTAATCGAAAATAATAGATTTTTTGGAATATCTTTTTCTCTACTCTTTGAAATAGTAATTTCTTTTGAATTATTATCTCTTTCTAATTCTTTTATCTTTTGATTAAGTAAAGAAAAATCATTATTAAATATTAAATTACTAATTAATGCTATATCTCCAATATTTCTATAAGTTTTTTCTAAATTTACTACACAAGATTTAATTGAACTATTATCGGAATATTCAAACAAATAATTCCATATAGAACAGTTATTTACTGGAGACAATTGATTTTTATCTCCAACTAAAATAATTTTACAGTCCTTTGCTAGCAAATTTAAAACTGATTCAATCAAATCGATATTAACCATTGACATTTCATCAATTATGAAAATATCAAGCTCTTTTAGTTTAAATTTCAACTTAAGAGATTTATTTTGAGAATTTAAAATCCATCTATGTAAAGTTTGAAATTCTATTTGGTCTAGAAATTTAATAAAGGAAATATTTTTTTTATAATTAAGAGCTTCTTTTAAACGAGCTGTAGCCTTACCAGTTGGAGCAGACAACCCAATATTTAGAAAGTTATCAATTTGAAGAAGTTCTAGTATTAACTTTATTATTAAAGTGGTTTTACCCGTTCCTGGTCCACCTTGAAGGAAAACTAAGTTTGAATATTTAAATATATTTTTAATTTGATCAATTTTATTATGATCTTTATAAATTATTGAGTTCATTAAATTATCGGTATCTATTTTTTTTAGAAATGAATTAATAACTCTTTCTATCTTTTTTGACCATTTTGATAAGGATAATTTTCTATTTACTAATACGAATGGAGAATGAAGGGAACCAATCAAACCTATATTTTTTAGAACACCTATATGTTTATTGGGCCAGCCATCTTCTGATAATTCAAAGCTTATTAAACTATTATCAACATCAATAATAGTTTCACCATTTTTCTCAAACTCTAATAAAATTCTTATTACATCTTTTACGAAATTTCCATATTTTTTTTCACTAAATTTGAAAATACCTAAGATTAAATTAAATATATGGTCGTATTGGAACCTTTCAATATCTGTAGTAGTTTTAGTCATTAAAAAAGTTTATCTAAATAATTAATTCTTTTCAAAGGTGCTTTGCTAATAAAAATACCTGGAGATATATCTTCAGACTTAGATTTTTCAAATAATTCAAAATCTGGCAATCCCTTTAAAAACAAATAAATATATCCTCCTAGATGTTTATGTGGTTGATAATTTTTAAGTCGCCACTTTAATAATCTATGCAATGCTAATAAATAAAGATGAGATTGCAATGGATAATGATGTTTAATCATTTCATTTCTCATGTTTTCATAGTTATAGTTTCTTGGTAAACAATCACTATTATCATTACCAGAAATCAAATTACTTTTCCAATCAATTACCCACCATTTACTATCTTCTAATTTATTTCCTACAGGGAAAACACAATCAATACATCCTGAATGAAAGCCTTTATTCATAATTTGAAGATCATCTATTTTATTTGCATATTCTTCACCAAATTCATATTCCTGATCTAAAAAAAAGCAATTTGATATATCATTAGAATTAATATTTCTACCTTCATAAGATAGGGTTAAATCATATTTGAGTTCCTTAATTAAGTATTCATTTGGAATATCAACTAGTTTCTTATTTTGTAATTCTCTTCCTAAAGATATATTTATGATTCTTAAAATCGCATCTTTTACTTTAAAAGCCAAAGAAGTATCGATTTGATGAAAGTTCAATTCCTCAATAATTAAATCAATTAATTCTTGATTATTATCGTTTCTAAATTCAAATCTTTCTATTATTTTGTGCAGGCAAGTCCCAGCAATAGTTCCTTTTGGAAATTCACTTAAGGGATTTGGATAAGAAAAATAATTAGGATAATTCTTTGAATTCTTAATATTAGAATCTTTGATAATTGATATATTATCTTCATAATCCTTATATTGATTAATGACTGCATCAATATTTTTATCTTTACGTGTCCAAGAAGAATAACTTGAATAAGAAATAAATTGATCAGAATTAAATACATTGGATATTTTTTTGTTAACGTTATCTATTGTCCAAAGATTATTATTCAATCGGTTGGTTTGGAACTTAGAAAAAATTTCTTTTATTTTCTCTTTTTCTATCCTGACTTCAAAATTAGACTTATAAAGATTAATATTTTCCAAATTATTAAGTAAATCATTATTTAAAATATTATTTGTATCCTCTAAATCATTAAAAACAATAAGTTTATATTTGCTCCTTGTAAGTGCTACATAAATTAACCTCTCACTCTCTTTAAATAAATCTTCTTTTTCTATTAATTTAAATTTTTCAACCTTCGAGCAATTATTAGAAATATTAACGTATATATTTCTATCAATATTTGATTTCCAAAGAGGTCCTTTAATTTTATTTGACTTATTTGAAATAATTGAGAGATATGGACATATGACTATTTCAAATTCGAGGCCCTTACTACTATGAATGGTAGAAAGATTTATTCCATTTTGAAGATTATAATCTTTCGTCAAAAAATCTTCCCCAGTAGAAATTCGTAAAATATGATCTAACTGATTTTTATACCAGTTGAAGACTATGTTGAGATCAAAATCATTATTTATTAATTCTATTTCAACAATTTCTGAAAGTTGAAATAAATTTGAATAAAAATCTGAATCTTGAATAATCGAGGATGACTTATAATTTATAAGTAATTCATTAACAATGTTTAAAAACCCTTTTCCTCTTAGTTCTTGGGACCAAGTAATGCATTTATTAATTAAAATTTCTAAATTATTACTAATTCCATGATCAATTAAATCTTCTAATTTTATTTCTATAAACTTTGAAGTAGCAAGCAAAGTTATATTTTTTAAAGATCTCGGATTTAATAAACATTTAATGAATAAAAATAGTTGAGAACTTGCTTCTGTATCAAAAATATTTTGTTTATTTTGAATTTTGCATGGGAGATTAAACTGATTTAATTTTTTTTTAAAATCTAAGCATTGCGAATTATTTAATGTAAGAATCGCAATATTATTAATATCAATTTCTTTATTATTTAAAATAAAGTTAACTATGTAATGAGTTACAAGATCCTCTATATCAGTCTCTTTTTTTGAAAACTCTATAATTTCAAATACATCCTTAAATTTAAATTCAGTATTAATATTTTCATTAATTCTTGAGGTTAATTTACTATATTTTAGTTTTGATTGTTTAAGTCCATTCTTATAAAGTTTATTAAGAACATCGATTAACTTTTTTGAGGATCTATAGTTATCTTTAAGACTAAAAACTTCGATTGCATTAGATCTTGCATCTAAGTAAGTTTCAATATCTCCACCTCTAAATTTGTAAATCGCTTGTTTTGGATCACCTACGCAAAGTAAAAAATGATTTTTTGTATTAAAGAACTTTTTTAATAAATTCCACTGAGTAATATCTGTATCTTGGAACTCATCAACCAAGACACATTTAAATCTTTTTTGAATTTTAGATAGAGTATTACTATTACTAATTTCCGAATCTAGAAATGTATTTTCTATAGTCTTTATAAGATCATTAAAGTTGAAAATAGAAAAACTTTTCTTTAGTTCAATTAATTTTATATAAGCTAATTGGGTAAATATCCTTACAAATTCGGTATAGAACCCCTCTTTTATTTTATAAATTTTATCTTGTAATAAACTAAATTTAGTAAAATCTAATTTTAGATTATGTTTTTTAATTTCTTTAGATATATTTTCATTGTAAAAATATTTAAATAAAAGATCATCTTTAGAAACTTCATACAGAAAATTAATTCCATTTTTCGAATTAAGCTTTTTATTAATCTCGTCAATCCAGCAAATTATTTGATTAAACTTATCATTTCTAGGATTCGCTGCATATATTTGACTTTTACCACCACTCTCCTTAATTAATTTTCCCAACTCTGTAAGTTGTAAGAATAATTCCTTACCTTTCTTGTCCCATTCAACGCAAAACTCGTTCCAATTTAAGTTAAAAAAATCATTAAAATAATTGTTTAAATCACTAATTTTATATTTATCATTTATTTGAAATTTACAAATATTTTCTTGATCTATATTTTTTAAAATTTCTACAAAAAATGACTTATTTATTCTACTTCCAAATCTAGAACTTATTTTTTTTTTATTGACTGCTGAAATAATCTCAGGATTGAGATTTAGAAAATCATCAATCCACAAATTATCTATTACATCTTTATACAAATTATCTATATTATTTTCGATGCATGGATCTTGAGTTACCCCTATTTCAATACTATATTCATCAATAATATTATTGCAAAAAGCATGGAATGTAGTTACTTGTAATTTATAAATTTCATTAACAAAATTATCAATTTCTGAAATAGTTTTTTCTTTAGATTTTTCCTTCTCCTTAAACTTTAGATACCAATCCTTAAGGGTATTATCTATCTTACTTTCATTATGATTTTGCAAATATAATTTTAAATCCTGAAATCTCAAAAGTATTTTATCTCGTAATTCAGAACAGGTATTTTTTGTAAAACTTAATAAGAGTATCTCTTCTGGTTTAATTTTTTTCTCCAAAACATTTCTTAAAACTAGATGAGCCAAAGTGAAGCTTTTCCCAGTTCCTGCACTTGCTTCTACTAATTTAAATTTATTATCTAATTTAATTTGATTAATATCCATATCTTTATTGAATTAATATTTGACCTCATTTTTATAAAGAAAGTAATTCTTAAATTTATTTTTTAAATATTGCTCTTCTAAAGCAATCTTAAATTTAATTACTAAACTTAAACTTATTGATAAAAATAAATGATAAATAGATAACTTTATAAAAAAAACGCCGACGGAAATAAATATTACAGAATAGTACATTGGATGACGAATAAATCGATAAATACCTTTAGTAACAAGATTGCTATTGTTTTTAGGTCTTGGGAAAGGGGATAAATTTCTTCCTAAGTCTTTTATTGAAACCAACAATATTATTAAAGCAATTATGATAATTAAAAAACCCACAAAATAAGAAAAAGGAGTTATTTGAATTATTTGTTTTTCTGGAATAAATTCCCATTTAAAAAAATGGAGAATAATAATAAAGAACTGTAAAAAAACAAGGATTATTTCATAAGCAGCTTTAAAAAAATTTTTTAACTGAAATTTAGTCATTATTTATTTCTTTAATGCTTCAATAAGAGGACCATAAAATCTGAATGATAATTTATCAAAATTATTATTTCCAAGAAAGAAATCTGGTTCTTTTTTATTTCCAAAACATAATTTCATTTCGATATTATCTCTTTCACCTTTAGAAAAAGTTTTATTACCAATCCATCTATCAGTGAAAGCTTTTTTCTCATTTTTTGATTTTATTTTTGCCTCTACATATTTATAAGCACTTTCTGGAGGGAGAGGTAAACATTTTTCAGAATAATTTTTAAAAATTTTTATGTATTCCTCCAAAATTAAATTTGACTGCGTTGATCCGGGTGATTGAAGAATTTGCGATTTATAATTATTTTCTGTTCTAAAAATTACTTTAGTCTTTTTTATATTCTTCTTTAAAGAAGAAATGAAGAGTGATTTTATCCAAGCCTCTGTCAAACGACTTAAACTTAGTTTCGCATGAATCAATTCAATTACGGTGTCATCAGCTATAAAATATTCTTCTTTATTTGCATTTGATTTAACATAAATTCTATTGATCTTATTATGTTGACTCAAACTTGCGGATAAACTTTCTAATAAATCTTTGATTTCTTTTTCTTTTACAAAAATACTATTATTAGGGATAATAATCCCATTTTCAATCAATTGATCATTAATGTTCAATTTTTTTAAATCATCAATAAAATTATGGTTATCAATTTCTAACTCCTGGATTATTTTTGTAATTAGTTGCGACTTTTGCAGATTACTTACATACTCCTCATCTGGATGATGAATAAATATTTCCTTGGGAGAAATATTTTTTTTATTTAACCAATATTTCTGTGGAGTCTTGAACCAATAAATCAGTTCTGATAATTTGTAACTTTTAATATCAGATTTTTTTTCAATCCAATCTATATCTTCTACTAAAGAATAATTACTTGTAATTATCTTAGAACTATCAAGATCAATTATTTCTTTTTTATTTAAATCAAAATGTTTTATTATTTGTTCTCTATTGTCTTTTTTTAAAAAACTATCAAAAAAAGAAATTAACTCTTTTATAGGAAATGAAACATCTAATTTTTTATTGTTTTTGTAATTCTTTACCCAAGAAACTATAAATTTATCTCTACAAGCAATTAATAACTCAAGAAATAAATATTTCTCTCTTTCAAAAACTGATGGATCGCCAAGGTAATATTTATTATTTAATAAATTAATATTTTCATTCTTGGTTAATTTTGGATAATAAACACTATTCATGTCTATTAAGAAGATAACCTTATGTGGAATATGCCTTGCATTCTCAATATCACTTACAAGGATCTTGTTAATACGTGATTTGCTTTTATATTTAGCTTCATTTATGCAAGAAATTAATATCTCTTTAAAAACATTTAACAAAATAAGATCATCAGGTATTAAAGGTATTGAGCGATTATCAAGAATTCTACTTATTTCGCTTATTTCTAAATTAAAATTTCCATTAGAATCAGCAATACTTTTTAATACAAACTTTATCTTTTCAACCCAACTTGAGTAAGAAAAAGATCCCCTTAGCAAATTAATATATTTTTTAAACTGAAGTAATAATTTAACCCATTTATTCAAATCCAAACTTATATTTTTTAAGCTAAATGGTTTTAAATTAAAAGTACTTAAATTTTCTTCTTTGTCATAAATCAAGCCTAAAGTAATTCTATTTATACACCACTCTAGAGTATTTTTTTCTTCCCCTAATCTTTCATTAGCATCTAATCCCCAATGAAAGCCAACTTTGGTAAGTAAGAAAATAATTTCATCCTTCTCATTAATATCAAAATCAAAAATATTCTGAGTTGTTTTTTTAGAAAGAATATAATCTATTTTTTCAAGGGTAATTTTCTCATTTGCTATTTCAGTGATGTCAATTAAAAATTTATAAATGTCTGGAGAATCATAATTATCATCATCAATAAAAAAATAAGGTATCTTTTCACCATTAATTAACTCATTATTGAAGATAAACTTTAGATAAGGTTTGATTTGATTAGTTTGTGGAGATAAAATAGCAATATCACTATATTTAATACTCTCGCAAGAATTTATTATTTCTATAATCTTATTTCTTATATACTCTAATTGACTATTCTGATTAAAATGCTCACAAAATAATATTGAATCATCCCTCTCATTTACAATAAATTCATTGCAATTATTATCAATTAGTCTTTTTTGTATTTGATTAAGAAGAGTAATATCTTTCTTTTCATGATGATTAGTTGTTGGATCAATATATATTAAATTATTTTTTAAATTTATACCTTCTTTATAAATATTTTCCTCAATTAATTTCTGAAAGTTTGCTCCAAATTTACCAAATATTTTCTCTACATTTGTATTTTTTAAATTCAATTTACTTTTAAAATTATCAAATTTCAACTCACCTTCAAGACAATTTATTCTATTCCATAAATCATCTCCTACAGATAATAGATATAAATTTACTTTAGTAAATTTTGAAAGTTCTGAATAAAAGTTAATATGCAGTTTAGATAAGTTATTATCGGAAATAATATAAATTTGATTTGGTACTTGAAATTGTAGGCTTTTAACTTTTGTCAAATGCTTTATTAATTCAATCATATATAAACATGAAGGCTTTTCAGATATCTTTTTCTCTAATAATTTATATAAAATAGGCTGCCAAAATTGATCTGAATTTAAATTCTGAAATAGATTAAGTGAATTAATTTCATATCTATTCCATTCAGCAATCATTTCAGGTCTAAAAATTAAATAATCCATGAAATTATTCGCGATTTTTTTTGTCAGGCTATATAGGTCTCCATCAATTGTTTTTTCATTATCCAAATATTTATTAATCCAATTTTTAAGCGGAAATGATTCTCTAAAGCTATTTAATTCTTCTAATGAATCAATAATGCCCCATTTAATTGACTCAAAATTCCATAAACCCATGTCAATTCCGGGGAAAAAATTTGTCAATAATGATTCCGTATAATTTGATATTGTCTTAAATTCATAAAGAGCGCTTATTTTATTTTTTATAGTTATTTGTTCACTTAACCACTTACCCAAAAAATAATTAGGAACAGCTATTTCTAAATTATCAGTTATGAGGGGAGGACATATTTTTAATTCTTTTGCCAACAGCTCACTAATCACTTCAATTTTGTTTGACTTATATAGATTAAGCAATTTACTGGTTGATTATTTTACTCAACTTTAAATGGATCAGTTATTTCTGCATTAGGAAATTCGAATTCCCCAACAGCAACAAACTCTAAACGCAGCTTTAAGAAAGTTATAAATTTTTTATCCGTCGATAAAATAGCTGCTGAAGGTGATGGAATCTTTGCTTTTAGATCAACAAATTGGGTGGTTTGCAAAAATGATGGATTTTTTAAAAGCCAAAAATCTATTTCTTTATTATTTTCTTTATAGTTCCTTATCCTCTCTTTCAAAATCTCCTCAATTGGTTCTTCAACAGTTAAAAACTTTTCACTTGCCGCGACGAAAAAATATGTTGTCATTTTGAAATTTAATTTGATGTAATAAGGGACTTCATTTCACGTACAGACTTTTCTAATCCTATAGCTAAAGCCCTTGCAACAATACTATGACCTATGTTTAACTCGTTCATATTGTTAATTGATGCAATTTTTTTAACATTATTATAGTTAAGGCCATGACCTGCATTAACAACTAATCCAAGGTCATTTGCTAAATGTGTAGACTCTATGATCCTTTGGAGCTCTTTATATTGTTCAGAGCCCGATAGTTCAGCATATTTTCCGGTATGTAATTCTATAAAATCAAATCCTATTTCTTTGGAATAATTTATCTGCTCACCAATAGGATCAATAAATGCACTTACTTCTATATTTGAATCCTTTAAATTCCCAACAGCTTTCTTAAGGTATTGCATATTACTTTTTAAATCCAACCCGCCTTCAGTAGTAACTTCCTCTCTTTTCTCGGGTACAAGCGTTACATAATCGGGAAGAATATTTTTGGCAATTTCTAACATTTCTTCTGTAGCAGCCATCTCTAAATTGAGTTTTGTTTTTATAGTTTCTTTCAGAAGTAATACGTCCCTGTCTTGAATATGTCTTCTATCTTCTCTTAGATGCACTGTTATGGAATCTGCCCCTCCTAATTCAGCCAAAAAAGCAAATTGCACAGGGTCAGGTTCTACAGTTTTCCTTGCTTGCCTTACATTTGCAATATGATCAATGTTTACTCCTAAAGTAGCCATAATTTTGAAAATCTTAGTTTCTAGACAATCTTGTAACCGCCCAATAATAGCTAATAAAAAAAGGCAAGCACTTAAATTATTAATATTATAGTAAATAGAACTTGAAGAAAAATTTATTAAATATTTGGCATAAAATAAATCCTGTATTGGGATTTATTGCAATGTTCGTTACTCAGGACGTTGTTTTGAGATTCTTTTTTAGAAAAAAGAAAATATTAAAAAATGGTTTTTCGATTCCTATAAATTCCTCTATCATTTTGGCTCCAACCCACAGATCAAGATGGGACGGCTTAATACTCACAATGGCAATGGGTAGAAGAGTAACTAAAAAGGATTGTAGATTTATGGTTACTAAATCCGAAATGAGAGGAATACAAGGTTGGTTTTTAAAGAGACTTGGATGTTTTTCAATAAATCAATTATCGCCATCTCTTTCAGCTTTAAGATATGCGATCGATCTTATAGAAAAAGGTGAACAACTAGTTGTTTTCCCGGAAGGAAAGATTAATAGATATGGAAAAAAATTAGTTCTCAAAGAAGGGCTATACAGATTAGCTAGATTAGCTACCAAAAAAACAACCTCTATCACTATTATTCCAATTGGAATTGCTTACAGCAAAATACCTCCGAACTTTAGGGGAGAATTTTGCATATCCTTTGGAAAACCAATACCAATAAATGATTACTCAAACTTTACGATCAAGGACTTCAATAAATTTCTAAATGAAAAAATGACTCAAGAGGAAGAAAAAGCATTAAAAAATCTAGGTAGATGAATCTGCAATAAGTTACTATGAATTTTAATTATTGAAAATGAAAATGAAATTTTTAAAATTAATCCCAATTTTATTTATATTTTTTGGAATTGTTCCTTACAAAAATGAAGTTCATGCAGAAATAAAGAATCCAAAAGACTTCAGAGTACTCTCAAATGAGAGTAAAAAGCTTTCCATCTCAAACGTTGAATATTTTATAAAAGAAGGTGATAAATATATTAAAAACGGGGATTTTGAAAAAGCTAAGGATTTTTATTTAGACGCTAGAAAATTAGCAAAGCAACTTGCGTCTTTTTATTCTGATCTAAATTCATCTTTCAAAGGAATTGATGCGAGAATACCAAATGAAATGCAAATGAAAGGTAAGCAAACATTACAAATTTTGGCAGAATCAAATAAGAGATTAGCCTCTTTCTATATAAAAACTGAAAAGCCTGAAGTTGCAGTACCCTTACTTGTTGAAACAATTAGAATAATGTCACCTAATAGTCCTGAAGGTAAAGAAGCTTATGAAAGATTGATCCAACTAGGATTTGTTGAGACAAAATACAAAGGTTAATTAAAATTTACTATGATTACTAAAACAGAAGTTATTAAATTAATAACTAAAAAAATCCCAAGTTCCCAAGTTTTTGTAGAAAACCTTAAGGGAAATGATCATTTGCAAGTAACTGTAATTGCATCTGAATTCAATGGATTATCATTAGTTAAACAACACCAGCTAGTATATTCTGCCTTGAAGGAAGAATTAGCTTCAGAGGCTATTCATGCACTGGCATTAAAAACAGAAACTCCAAATTGAATTATGGACAACCTAACAAAAGATAAAATACAAAAACTGATTGAATCTCATCCAGTGATGGTTTTTATGAAAGGGACAAAATTAATGCCTCAATGCGGTTTTTCCAACAATGTAGTTCAAATACTAAATTCTTTAGGGGTAGAATTTGGTACGTTTGATGTTTTAAGCGATTTCACTATAAGGGAAGGCATCAAAGAATATTCAGATTGGCCAACAATTCCTCAAGTTTATTTGAAAGGAGAATTTCTTGGTGGATCAGACATTCTTATTGAGATGTACAACTCTGGATCTCTTAAAGAAAAAATAGAAATTGAATTAGCGTCTTAAGACAATTAGTAAGTATAAATACTGTATTGGTTAATAAAAATTAATATTTTAATTCCTTTTTTTATCAAAAAAACCTTTGTTTCCATCTCCATCTGGCTCAATAAAACTTGACGGATCTAAAATCCATCTTTCAATTAATCTTTCTAATTTCTCTTGATCCTTTTGCTCTAAACTACTGCAATTCCTTAATGCTTGGAGATAACCATCACTATATAATTTAAGATCAGATGGCGTATGAAAACGAGTAACCAAGTCCTGGCAACTATCGCAAATTGACTGAAAATGACGAATTGCTTTGGGGTTTTCAAATGATGTCATAATTCGATAAATTCTGATTTTTATTTTGCATTTGTTATACCTTATTAAGAACGATCAAAAATTGCCTGGCCAAACAGTAATTAAGAATGCAATCAACTGAGCAAATCTTAGCTTCAACTCCTGGCAGTTCACAATTGCCTACGAGCTCCCAAACCCCCTCAAGAGTTCTAGTTGTTGAACCTCACCCCACTCTTAGAACAGTACTTGTGCAAAGGCTTCGCCAAGATGGCCATTTAGCTGCAGCAGTAGGTACAGCTGCAGAAGCTATTGACTTATGCAGAGAACAATCGCCTGACCTGTTAGTTAGCGCAGAAATCCTCGAGCAGAATACTGCAATGAGATTAGCTCAACAACTGGGGTCTTCTGTCATAGTTTTAACGGCAAGATCAGGTGTTGAAGCATTAGTAAATCTATTAGATGAAGGGGCAGATGATGTTCTCAGAAAACCTTTTGGACTTGAAGAGCTTGCAGCACGATGCAGAACACTCCTAAAAAGGGGAAGGATAGGATTACAAGAAAAAGTTGAGGTTGGACCTTTAGAGGTTCATCTTCTTTTAAGGCAAGTTACTCTAAGCGAGAAGCCCGTAGAATTAAGCCCTAGGGAGTTTGCACTGCTTTGCGCTCTTTTGATGCCACCTGGAATGGTAAGGAGTCGTCAAGAGCTCTTAAGGATGGCCTGGCCGCCCTTCAGTGGTGGTCCTAGGTCTGTAGATACTCAGGTATTAACTTTGCGTAGAAAATTAGAACAGGCTGGATTGGGGGAAGGTGGAGGAATAACCACTGTTAGACAACAAGGTTATAGATTCAGTATTGATAATATTTAATTTATAAAAGCAAAAAGTTCTCCAATAATCATTAAAACTGATATTAATGTCAATAATTTATATGTCCATAGAGGTGATATGTAAGATATTTCATTAATATCAATCCCTGTATTACTTGAAACAATTAATAAAAATTTTTCAAAATTTTCCACTCTTTGCGGGACAAGAAAATTATCACCTTGAAAAGTATTAAAGTAATAAACTTTACTACCCTGACTGGTTGGCAAAGATTTGATTAATTTAATATCTTCCCAAGAAATTTCCCAATTTTTTTTCCCTAAGAGTTTAGAAATAAAGCTACATTTATATGAAATTTTATTACTGCAAGTTTCTACATAATCACTAGTGATATTGATTATCAAATAAAACCCTAGGGCAAAAATTATAATAGAGGGTATTTTTAATTTTTCAATTGAAAAAAATGGTAAAGGTATTGTAAGCGCTAAATAAAGAAAAATTAACGAACTTTTCACAAAAAAAAGAGTTTTAAATTTCTCTATCATTTCAGAAGGATCCTTTTAATCGGGCAATTTGAAACTGTTTATGTTTAACTTTGCACCTATTTTGTGAGCGCATGCATATCCACTAAAAGCAACTGCATTTAGGCCTTGGCCAGGGAAGCATGAATCCCCTACACAATAAAGATTTTGAATTTTTGTAGTGTTGAAAGGCATTGGCAAAAGTCCAAGCAACTTTTTACTGGGAATTGGCCCATAACTACCTTCATATCTTCCAAGAAACTTTTTATGAGTTTTGGGAGTACCAATTTCTTTATGATCGATATTTTGTTCAAGATTTGGAAGAATAGTTGATATTTTTTCAACAAGGAAAGAAAAATATTTTTCTTTCTTTTGTAAATATTCTTTCCTTGATAGGCCTTCCCATTCACTCATCGATGAAGGAGTAAATGCATGTACGATATGTTTGCCTTCTGGAGCCAAAGACGAGTCAAGCAAAGTAGGTATAGAAACAAAAATAACTCCCTTTTCGCTTTCTAATTCGTCCCAATTTTCAACGATTATATGATGACAATTAAAATTATCTGATATTAGATTTTTTTCTACTCCAAGGTGAATTGAAACAAAAGAAGGTGAAGGTTTATAAGTTTCTGACCACTTATATTCACTTTTCGGCACGTTTTTGCTAGAAATTAATCCTTTAGTATTATCTTTTAATCCAAATGTATCCCATCTAGTGGAGTTGGATACAATAATATTTGAATATATCTCTTCCCCATTTGAGAGCTTAACTCCTACAGCTTTCTCATCCTTTAAGAGGATTTCAGTCACATTGGCTTTATATCTAACTTTTCCTCCTAATTTTTCAATACCAGAAACAAACTTTTCTGCTATCGTTCCAACTCCCCCTTTTGGATAATTTATCCCCCCAGCATGTCTATCTGTAAATACCATTCCCGCATTAATCATAGGGGTTTTTAGAGCTGGCATTACAGACCAACAAAAACATTCGATATCGATAAATTTTAAAAGTTCAGGATCCTTTATATACTTTCTTGCAACATCTCCCGCATTTGCTGGTAACCATCTAGCTAACCCTAAACAGGATAACGGAGATTTAAAGAAAACTTTAAAAAGATAACTTGGATCCTCTATTGATAAAAGAGGCATTGAATCCAAACATTTAAATACACTTGCACAAGTATCATAGAATTTCTTGATACCTTTTTTTTCCTTGGGGAAACTAGCTGATAATTTGCTTATAAATTGCTCATAATTTTTATCTACAGAAATATTAAAGTTTTGCGGTAAGTGATATTCCAGTTGAACAGGATCGGGGATAGTTTCGCATTTTTCATTTACATCTTTTAAAGCACGAGTTAATAAATTGGTATAACCTTTCTCTCCAAATCCAAAAATCATTGAAGCTCCTACATCAAAGGTATAGCCTTTTCTTTTAAAAGATCCTCCACTCCCGCCTGGAATAATATATTTTTCAAGCACTAATACTTGAGCTCCTTTTGCTGTCAATTGTGAAGCAGTTACTAACCCTCCTATTCCTGAGCCAATAATAATTGCATCGAAATTTTCCTTATTTAATTCCATTTTTTGGATCTTTGATAATTAATCTTAGTAAATTTTGCTGAGTAAGTGGTCTTTATAAAAACAAGACTCTAGTTTATTTTTAAAGTCATTCAAGGCTTCTGTAGATCTTTCTTGATAAGCTTTATACCTTAATCTTTTATCTTTTATTCTTTTAGTTAGTTCTGGAACTAAACCAAATGAGGCAGGCATTGGTTGGAATTTATTTTTTTTTCTGATTAGACAGTATTTGATTTTTGTTACTAATAAAATTCATTAAAGAACCAATCATTGATTCACTAGGAAAACATACTGTTTTTTTACCCTTAGCTAATAAGGATGCATTTATTCCTGCAAGCAAGCCCCCCGCAGCTGCTGCTGCATAACCTTCCGTCCCCGTTATTTGACCTGCAGCAAAAAGATTTTCCCTTTTCATAAATTGCAATGTAGGTAAAAGTAATTTTGGAGATTCTAAAAAAGTATTTCTATGCATTACTCCAAAGCGTACAAACTCAGCCTTTTCTAAACCAGGGATCAACCTAAATATTCTTTTTTGCTCAGACCATTTGAGGTTAGTTTGAAAACCTACCATATTTAGTAATTTTCCCTCCAAATCTTCTTTCCTTAATTGGACAACTGCATGAGGTCGCTTTTTTAATCTATTTTCCCTATCAAATAAGTCTCCCCATTTTGGATTCCATAACCCAATAGATTTCAATGGTCCATATCTCATTGTGTCAACTCCTCTTCTAGCAATTTCTTCAATTGGTAAGCAAGCTTCAAAGAAATTAGCTGATTCTTTCTCAAAGTCTTTTAAATTAGCTTGCTCTCCTTTTATTAGTTCATTTCTGAAATGGATGTAATCATTTTTATCCATAGGGCAATTAAGATATGCCGGATCCCCTTTGTCGTACCTGCTAGCTTTAAATACAATCTCTTGATCAATAGTATCTCCATAAATAATAGGACTGGCGGCATCAAAAAAATGACAGGAATCGATACCTGTAAAAGCTTGTATTTTATAAGACAACTCATCGGCAGTTAATGGACCAGTTGCGAGGATCGTTATATTTTCTTTGTTTGGTAGATCTAATTGTTCAAATCTCTTAATTTCAATTAAAGGATGATTAGATAAAGCATCAGTTAAAGCAATACTAAATTTAGATCTGTCAACCGCCAAAGCGCCCCCTGCCGGTACAGCAAATTTGTCTGCTGTTTGAACTATCAATGATTTAAAAATTCTAAGTTCTTTTTGCAATAAACCTGCAGCCCTGTCGGGACTTAAAGCTCCAAAACTATTACTACAAACTAGTTCTCCAAATTCACCAGTATGATGAGCTGGAGTTGATTTGATGGGTCTCATTTCAACTAGTTTTACTGATACGCCAGAATTAGCTACTTGCCATGCAGCTTCTGATCCTGCAAGGCCAGCACCAATTACTATTACTTCTTTATCTAACAAATTGAATTAATCCTTACCTAAAAAATCCCTATTAAATTGCTCTCTTGCTGGTTTTTGTATATTGAATATAACCCAAGCTAAAGCGGCTATAATGGGCGCAAAAACTACGATTGTTCTAAGCATTTTAGAAATCCTATTATTAACTAAACTATCTTAACTTTTTACTGCAAATTTAGAGAGAAATTTTAATTTTTTATTTCATAAGTTAAGAATTGTTTTTCTATTGTTCAACTTGTGATAAAAAGTTGTTTTTTTTACCTTAAAAAGGGATAATTCCATATGTACTCAATTTTACAAAATGGGTCGCTAGCTCAGCGGTAGAGCATCCGGCTTTTAACCGGCTGGTCCTGAGTTCGAATCTCAGGCGACCCACATTTTTATTGAGCTCATCTTACTAACAGTGAAACAGAATAAGTCCAAAATTCAAAATAAACATATCTCCCAAATCATGTACATTGAAATTATTCAAGCTCCTGAGTTGAATTTCAAGAAAATTTGTCCCTAGATAAATCTAGGATTACCATCAGGGAGCTCAAACACAAAACATTTTAAATCTACCTAAGTTGTGGAGAATACTATTTAATTTTTTTAAAACTTAATTAACTTGTTATGAATTATCTAAAACTTCTTCTTTCAATGGTTACATAACAATAGGTAAAATTATTATTTAATACATTTTTGTAGCAATACTGTAAAAATTAGGGATTTTTTTTACTAAATTATGAAATTTCGCAAAATAACTAAAAATTACTTTACAAAGCTTCATAATTCCTGTTACAATTATATATATATACTTAATCAATTTTTTATCATGACACCTGAAGCAGAACGTTTTAATGGTTGGGCAGCAATGTTAGGTTTCGTTGCAGCTGTTGGCGCGTATGTAACTACTGGGCAAATCATACCTGGCTGGTTTTAAACTTTATTCATAAAGAATTTAAAATTCATTTATTTATATCCTTTTTGAATCAACCTAATAGATATTTAATATATCTAGACTATCCTCCGATAATTTTGAAATCTAAGTGATCTGCTTAAGTTTTAATTTATTTGAGGATTTTCTTCTGATTAGATATAATTTAATACTCAATTTAATATCCAAAAATTATTGGCCAAATGCCTAATGAACTACCCAAAGAATTAATATGAGAAGTGTTATGACAATGATAAATCACAGTTTATTTGGATATATTTATCTCTAGGCTTGCTTAGAGAAACTTCCATATAAACGCCTTTTTTTTTGAATTGAAAAGCTCAAAGCTTCTTTTTATCAATATTATCCAAGCATGTAGAACATAATAAGTGGCCTTTTTTTCTCCAATATGTTTTTGTTGATCTTTCAATATCCCTTCTACATATTAAACATTTAAAAATTGGAACCATGGAATTATAAAATCCTGAGATATGACTCTTTATAGATAATGATAGTTAAACTAAATTATATTAATACTAAAATTTAAAGCAATTCAAATAAATCAAAAATATCATCTCCATCTAAAATTTCTAAGTTTAAAACAATAAAAAAGTTAAATTATCTAAAAAAAGACCTACTTAACAGCAGGTCTCTTTTTGTGTTCAGTTTTTTCTAAACTTATTATCTAAAGGGTATTTAGAAACTAAAGCTTGTAGTTACTACAAAACCTGTTTCATCTTCACCAGCTGATTCAGCAATGAAAATACCAGGAGTGATTGTCATTCCATCATTTAGTGGATATGAGTATGAAAGTTCATACTGGTAGTAATCATCAGAAGATAATTCAGTTGAAGCTATTCCAATACTTACTGATCCAGCACCAACCTCATCAAATGTAAGACCTGCAAAAATTGCATCTGCATCGTCATCATCAGTTTCATAACCAACGCTTATAGAAGGGAAACCTTCTGGTGCAAGCATTCCTTGGAAACTATAGTAAGTGTCTGCTTCATCATCTGTGTAAGCGACTGAAATACCATAAGTATCAGATGTGTAAGCAACCTCTAAACCAATAGTACTAGCATCTTCCTCTGTGAAGAAACCACTTGTTGAGTCACCACCACCAGCACCACCAGCTACGGTGAAGCCATTACCGAAATCATATCCGATAGCAAATGCAGAGTCAGCAGAACCGCCAACGCTTGAAGTTCCACAATCGCCTAATAGATCAGTGAAAGCGCTATAAGCACATGCTCCAGTGTTCATGTCATCAACACCTACACCGTCACCAACAATTACAGTAGCTCCACCTAGAGGGAATGTATAAGAAATACCATCAAGCACTAATGCATCTGATGTGTCATCTCCACCCATGTAGCCATCAACAGCTGTTGTACCAGCATTTCCGCCGATTACAGCAACATCAAGTGAATCTTCACCAGTAAAACTTGTTGATAGACCCATAGAGAAGTCATAACTGAATGTCACTGCTTCTCCAGTTGCAGAAGACTCAACAGCGCCTATGTAAAAATTAGATCCGAATGATGCTGATGTTGTTTCAGAAAA